>DATLLQ010000109.1:0-2983 GCA_035537775.1 Vicinamibacterales bacterium
GGTTCCGCTTGCCGACGGCAGCGATGTCGGTGGCTCGCTGCGCAATCCAGCCGCCTTCTGCAACGTCGTCGGCCTTCGCTCGTCCCCCGGACGCGTGCCGTCAGAGACGAACGGATGGTCACCGTTCTCCGTGTCGGGACCAATGGCGCGCTCGGTGGCAGACCTCGCGTTGTTCCTGAGCGCCATCGCCGGAGCCGATGCGCGTAGTCCGATCACCATCCGCGAAGACCCCGCGCGATTCCGCGCGCCGCTGGAGCGTTCGTTGAAGGGCGCACGCGTGGCCTGGTGGAGAGGGCTCGGCGGGATTCCGGTCGAGCCGGAGATCCGCAGCGTGGTGGACGCGAACCGCCGCGTCTTCGAGAATCTCGGCTGCATCACTGAAGACGCCGAGCCGGACTTCTCGGGTGTTGCCGAGGTGTTTCCGGTGTTGCGGTACACCTCGAGCTACGCGCAGAACTCGGCGCTCGTCCGTCAACGGCCGGAGTGGGTCAAGGACACAATCAGGTTCGAAGTGGCCGAGGCCGAACGGCTGACCGCCGCCGACGTCGGCCGCGCGCTCGATCGCCAGACGCAGATGTACCAGCAGAGCCGGCAGTTCTTCGAGAAGTTCGACTTCTTC
This sequence comes from Vicinamibacterales bacterium, assembly GCA_035537775.1. GTDB lineage: Bacteria > Acidobacteriota > Vicinamibacteria > Vicinamibacterales > UBA2999 > Gp6-AA40. Next base: position 620 of record DATLLQ010000109.1, read on the forward strand.
GTCCTGCCGGTGACGCAGGTCGCACCGTTCGACATCAACGTGCCCTATCCGACGTCAATCGCCGGCACGCAGATGGCCACGTATATCGACTGGATGCGCTCGTGCTGGTACGTGACGTTCATGTCGAATCCGGCTATTTCGGTTCCCGCCGGATTCACGGCGGCGGGTCTACCGGTCGGCCTCCAGATCGTCGGCCGTCATCACGACGAGTGGAGCCTGCTGCAGATCGCTCACGCCTTCGAGCAGGCCACGCGTCACGGCCAGAAGCGTGCGCCGCTCATCCGTGCCTGATACGAGCGCTTCTCCGACCGCGCAATGACCACGATTGGCACCGCCGTGTTGCTCGGCGTGGGAGTGCTGCTTGCGGGCAGCCTTCCATGGGGCGCGCTCCTCGCGCCGGCGAATATCGCGTTTGGCAAGACCGTGCCGTGGGCGATTCTGCCGATGGCCGCGTATCTGGTCGCGTACTGGAAATACATCGGCGGCTCCTGGGGTTCGCCCGGGAGTGCCGCAACCAGACGCGAGCAGCTGCGCGCCCACGCAGTGCCTCCCGACATGTGGGTGGCGTCGATGGGCGCGGGCCTGCTCGGATTCGGAGCGCTGCTCGCCTTCGTCGCCACGATGGCGCGCCTCGTGGAGCTTCCGGCCTCCGCGCAGATTGCGACGCCGGAGGGAATGCCGCGCGGGACCCTGTTTCTCCTGCTGGTGATGGCGTCGATCGTCGCGGGCGTGACCGAGGAAGCCGCGTTCCGTGGCTACATGCAGGGGCCCATCGAACGGCGCTACGGGCTGGCGGCTGCGATTCTCGTCAACGGAACGGCGTTCGGCCTTCTACACTTCCCGAACCATCCCAACGACGTCGTGACGATGCTGCCGTATTACATCGCCGTGTCGGCGGTGTACGGCGGGCTGACGTGGGCGGCGAACTCGATCCTTCCCGCGCTCGTCCTTCATGCTGGCGGCGACGTCTGGTCGCTCGGACGCCTGTGGGCGACCGGCCGGCCGGAATGGCAGCTCTCGACGAGCGCGCCGGCACGAATCTGGGACACAGGGGTGGACGGGTCGTTCCTGCTGTCGGCGGGCGGGACTCTCGTCCTCGCTGGGCTGACGGCCTGGATGTATGGTGAAATTCATCGCCGAAGGGAAACGCTGAGAGCCACGAATGGGATACATCGAGTCGAATCTGCTTCCGGGTGAAACGGTCGTTCAGCGCGCGCGGCTGCACTGGATCGTGTTCCTGAAGGCCGGGGCGGTCTTCGCGCTTGGACTCGGGCTGCTGTACTTCGAGCCGCGGACAATCGGCCTCGTCGTGGCGGCGATTGGAGTGGCGATGGCCGTGCCGCCGTGGCTCGAGCTCGTCACCTCGGAGTTTGGCGTGACGAGCAGGCGCGTGATCATCAAGGTCGGCCTGATCAAGCGCCGCACGCTGGAGCTCCTGATCCGCCAGGTTGAAGCGATCTCAGTCGAGCAGACCCTTGCCGGCCGCATCTTCAACTTCGGCACGATCACGCTCACCGGCACGGGCGGCGTCCGCGAGACGTTCCACAACATCGCCAACCCGCTGGAGTTCCGTAGAAGCGTCCAAAGCTTATCGATGTAGAGGAGGCAACCGTCATGACCGTTCGAGTGTCCGCACTGTTGCTCGCGCTCGTGGCTGCGGCCGCGCAGGCGCAAACCACGCTGCCGCCCGACATCCACCCGGTGACGTTGTCGCGCCTGCCACCGGTGACGCTCGAAGACCTGGATGAGGAGGGGCAACGTCTCTTCAAGGAAAGACCACCAGCCACGCCGGGTCCGGGGCCCACGCACGTCACCAGCTACAGTCCCAACGGGCGCAGCCTCGGCACTCCTACCGGTGTGAACAGCCCCGTGGGGGCGCGGTTCTTCCAGCTCGCGGTGCTGATCATGGCGAGAGAGATCGACCAGCAGTACGAGTGGACGGCGCACGAGCCGGCGGGTCTGCGCCAGGGCCTCGAGCAATCGGTCATCGACGTCGTCAAGTACGACCGACCGGTGGCCGGCCTCTCCGACAAGGACGCCACGCTCATCACCTTCGGGCGCACGCTGTACCGGCAACACCGCGTGAGCAGCGAGCTCTGGCAGAAAATGGTCGGGCTCTTCGGTCGCCAGCAGACGGTACAGCTGATGATGATCATGGGCGACTACTTCCGCGTCGGCTTCATGATGAACGCCGTCGACCAGCAGCTTCCGCCAGACCGCAAGCCGTTGCTGCCACCGATGAATCGCTGAGCGAACCGTTCTGAGGGTGGCGAACATCAGCGAACGATCTCTGAACCGAACATGAACACGAACAGAGAAGCGAGCAGTCGGAACCGCGAACTCGTGCGCGCGTATCTTGCCGCG
>DATLLQ010000110.1:0-7983 GCA_035537775.1 Vicinamibacterales bacterium
GCAGAGATTGGCCGTCGTCCGTGGGCCGGTGCCGAGGCCGCCGAGGAGCTGGACCTCGAGCGAGATGGGGAAGTCCTGATCCTTGAGCATCGTGCGCGGGCTCGGGCTGTGCAGCATCAGCCCGTTGTTGCGGTTCGCCCACGCCGGCGCGCCGGCCACCTGCTCTCCGACGAAACGATATTCGGCGGCGAGCAGGTAATAGGAGAAGGGATCCTTGTAGAAGAGGTGGCCGAACTCGGCGTTGAACGTCGGCCACTTGTCGTAGCGGACCTTCAGCAGTCCGTCCTCGGCGCGGAACGTGTTGTACAGGTTCTCGCCGAGATCGTGTTTGGCGAACTTGATCGTCCAGTCCGTCAGGTCCTTGCCGTTGAAGAGCTGGATCCAGTCGCGCGGGTCAACGTTGGTTGGCCGCTGTACAGCAGTCTCCGGTGCCTGATCGCCTTCGAGCGGAGCCGCCGGCATCATCGCCAGCGCCGCGACGACGAGAACGCCGAACGTTAGAGATCTGGGCGTCATACGGGCGCCATTATCCCGGAATTTCTGCTACTTTGTGCCGGAGAGGCGAAATGACGATCCGGATTCTCCCGTTCGCCCTGGCACTCATCTCTGTCGCCGGCCTGGCTGCTGCTCAACAGCCTCAACGGTCAGTTCCGCCGTGGGCTCGTGGGCGTCCAGAGACGCCGGCCACATTTCGCACAGAGCCTTACTTCGCGACGATTATCGTCAAGGACGGTGAGGGCAGGCCTTTGCGGCCCTTCACTCCTTACAACGATCTCTGGGTCGTGGTCGACAAGCGCTACCGCCTCTCAGTGACGGTCGGCGAGGTGCCCGCGAACGCCACGATCGAAGGGGCGAGACGCACCGTCGTCAGGTTCGCCCCGCACGATTTCATGCTCGATGGGAAGGCGCACAAAGTCGAGTTGCGCAACGGCGATCGCACGACGAGCTACGAGATGATCTTTCCGAGGCCGACTCGCCGCTGATTTATGCCGCGGAATTTTTCGCGGACCCCTGTAAATCCCCGCAGCGAAAACGGGTTTGAATCACTGGCGATCCTGCCAGAGGCGCACAACACGAGCCCAGTCAGGCAGCACCGGAATTGCACTACGACCAGGCAAGAGGTCCAGGTCTGCGCATGGTTGGAATGCTCCCGAAAGAGCACGGAGCGTACGGTCAGGTTGCGTTTCCGCTGCTGACGACGATGGTGGTGGCCGGAGTGACGGTGCCGGCGAGCCTGCTGGCGGTGGCGGTGATTGCGGTCTTCCTCGCGCATGAGCCGCTGGTCGTGCTGCTCGGATTTCGCGGACAGCGGGCGCGGCGTGAACAGGCAGGCGCAGCGCGCGTCTGGCTCGGCGTGCTGGGCGGTGCGTTCGTTGCCGCGGCGGCGATCGCGTTCGTCTCGCTGCCTGGCGCACAGCAATGGGCCGTCCTGGTGCCGCTGGTCCCCGCGATCCCTGCCGCATGGGCAGTGGTGGCCGGTAGAGAGAAGACGTCGCTCGCGGAAGTCGCGGTGAGTCTGGCGTTTTCGGGCGCGGCGTTCCCGCTTGCGCTTGCGGCGGGCGCGACCACGGCGACCGCGGCGACGGTGACCCTCGTCTACGCCGCGAATTTCGTGCTGGCCACGCTCGCGGTGCGCGCGTTGATTCTGAAAGTCCGCGCCGGCGGAAATCCCGCGGCGGTGAACTCGATGCGGCGCCTCGTCTTCTTCATGGCCAGCGTGCTGCTGATCGCTGTCTTCTGGGCGGGGGTTAGACAGACGCTCCCGTGGACCGCGCTCGCCGGCGTGGCTCCGGCCATCGCGGTGTCGCTCTGTCTTGTCATTCTGCCGCCACCCCCCTCGAAACTGCGCGTCGTCGGATGGACCCTCGTGGCTACGTCTGCCGTGACCGCCGCGGTGCTAATCGGCGGCCTCCGGGCCTTTACAGGAGCGTGAGATGCGGAAGTTGTGGATAGCCTTTGCTGCGGTCGTCATCCTTTCGTTCGCCGTGCTCGGTGCGGTCGGCATCCGCATCTACCAGCAGGCGCCGCCGATCCCCGAGCGCGTGGTGACCACCGACGGCCGCGAAGTGATCGCGAGTGGAGAGATCAGCACCGGCCAGAACGTCTGGCAGTCGATGGGCGGGATGGAGGTGGGGTCGATTTGGGGCCATGGCAGTTACGTCGCGCCAGACTGGACCGCCGACTGGCTGCACCGCGAAGCGACGTTCATCCTGGACAGCTGGAGCGGCTCGCCCGGCGGGTTCGCGAAGCTGCCGCCCGAGCAGCAGGCCTCGCTCGAGAGGCGCCTGCAGGACATGCTGCGGCGGAATTCGTACGACGAGCAGACGAGGACGCTGACGATCGATCCCGTACGGGCGGAGGCCTTCGAGGCCAATCGCGATCATTACGTGAGTGTGTTCGCGAGGGGACGAGAGGATTACGCAATTCCGGCCGGGACGCTGACCGATTCCGAGGCGCTGCACCAGCTCTCGGCATTCTTCTTCTGGACGTCGTGGGCCGCTTCGACGAACCGGCCCGGCGACACCATCACCTATACGAGCAACTGGCCGCACGAGCCGCTCGTGGGCAACCGTCCCACCGGCGAGGCCGTGGTGTGGACGGGCGTCAGCATCATCCTGCTGCTCGCAGGCATCGGCGCGATGGCCTCGTACCATGCCTCCACTCGCGAGCAGGCCCCGCTTCCGGATGCTCCGCTTCACGACCCGCTGCTTGCCGTCGTCGCCACTCCGTCACAGCGAGCGGTCGTCAAGTACTTCTGGGTGGTGGCGGCGTTGATCCTCGTCCAGATTCTGCTGGGCGTGGTCACCGCGCACTACGGCGTGGAAGGGAATGCGTTCTACGGCATCCCGCTGGCGGAGTTCCTGCCGTACTCGATCGCGCGTACGTGGCACGTGCAGCTCGGGATCTTCTGGATTGCCACCGCGTGGCTGGCGGCCGGCCTCTACATCGGGCCTGCGGTCAGCGGCGTCGAGCCGAAGTGGCAGCGCTTCGGTGTCAACGTGCTGTTTGCCGCGCTGTTGATCGTCGTCGTCGGCTCACTGGCGGGTCAGTGGCTGAGCGTCAAGCAGATGCTCGGCGCGGCGACTGCGTGGTTCTATCTCGGACACAGCGGCTACGAATACATCGACCTCGGTCGCCTGTGGCAGATTCTGCTGCTCGTCGGCCTGTTCCTCTGGCTTGCGCTGATGGTTCGGACGCTCCGTCCGGCGCTGCGGCAGCGAAGCGAACAGCGTCCGCTGCTGACCCTGTTCCTAATCTCGTCAGTGGCGATTGCCGCGTTCTACGGCGCGGCGCTCGGCTACGGCCGCCACACGAACCTGGCAGTTGCCGAGTACTGGCGATGGTGGGTCGTTCACCTCTGGGTGGAAGGCTTCTTCGAGGTATTCGCCACTGTGGTGATTGCGTTCCTGTTCGCACGGCTCGGCCTCGTGCGGATGCGCACGGCCGCCGAGGCCTGCGTGCTGGCGGCGACGATCTTCCTGTCCGGCGGCATCATCGGCACGCTCCACCATCTCTATTTCTCCGGGACGCCGACGATCGTGCTCGCGCTCGGATCCGTTTTCAGCGCGCTCGAGGTGGTGCCGCTGCTGTTCGTCGGGTTCGAGGCGTGGGAGAACCTCAAGCTCTCGAAGCGCCAGGCGTGGGTGCAGAAGTACCGCTGGCCGATCTACTTCTTCGTGTCCGTCGCGTTCTGGAATCTCGTGGGCGCCGGCCTCTTCGGCTTCATGATCAATCCGCCGATCGCCCTCTATTACATGCAGGGCCTGAACACGACGCCGGTGCACGGGCACGCCGCGCTCTTCGGGGTCTACGGCATGCTCGGCATCGGCCTGATGCTCTTCTCGCTGCGCGGCCTTGACGCGGCGGCCGTCTGGAAGGAAGGGCTGGTAAAGTTCGGATTCTGGGCGACGAACATCGGCCTGTTCGCGATGGTGACGCTCAGCCTGCTGCCGGTCGGACTGATGCAGACGTGGGCGTCGGTGGAGCACGGCTACTGGTATGCGCGAAGCCCTGAGTTCCTGCAGAGCGGTGCGATCGACACCTTCCGCTGGCTGCGCGTGATCGGCGACACGATCTTCGCCGCCGGATCGCTGGCGCTGGCGGCGTTCGTCATCGGACTGCGGACAGGGAAGTCGGCGGGCGGGGAGCGGTTCCGTGTGGGCGCGGCGCCGGCGCCGACACCCACACGATGAGCGGTTACTTGGCTGGGGTGGCCGTGGCTTTAGCCTTCGCCGCGGCCTCGTCTGCCATGCGCGAGGCGCTCAACGAATTCCGCATGCTGTAGTTGCCCTCGTGGCATCCACCCTCGTGGATGCGAACGTCGCGGAGCGCCATCGGGAACGAATACTCCACCTTGTCCTGGAAGGTCGACGGGTCAACCACCGTGGCGCTGTACTCGAGGCCGTTGTTCGCCGTGCGGGTGATGCGCTCGGTCACGACCTTGTTGTGGGACTTGCCGGCGCCCGAAAAGCTCGGGAACTTGCCGTCGAAGTTGGTGGTTTCGATCACGAGCGTGTCGCCCTCCCAGCGGCCGCGCGACACTCCCGAGTTGAGTTTCACGCCACCGGCCGGTTTGCCCGAGAGCGAGATGATCCGCCGCTGGAAATCGTTGACCAGTACCACCGTGTCATACGCCTGGATGATCTGGATGTGGTTGTCTTCGAGCTGGGGCACGAGAGGCGCCTCGGCGGCGAAGATGCAGCGCTCGGAGGGCATAAAGTCGGTAAAGCTGTTCTTCGCCCCGCCTGTGAACGCGGCAAGCAATGCGCTCAGGGCGGGCGGCGGCGGCCCCTTCAGATCTCCGAGCAGCGTGATGATCTCGTCCACACCGGGCATACGCGAGACGCCCTTCATCAGCGCCGGCAGCCGGCCGTTTGCCGGATACGTGATGAGCGATGTGCGCAGATCCTGGACGTGCACGTCCATGTCGAACCAGTCGAGACCGATGGCCTCCACCGGCGCCAGCTTGGCGATGCTCTCGAGCGCGTTCCGCATCCTCGCGCGGTGCGCGGCGGCCTCGTCTGGCGTAAACGTCTTCTTGTCGCCCAACGCTGCCGGGCGCTGCAGCAGCACTCCCGTGTTGAAGTTCCAGACGCCCTGGAGGTCCGGTGCCCCGCTTTCCGTGCGCGGCGCCCGGTATTTCGCCTCCTGCGCCGCGGCAGGCGCGGCCAGGGCGGTCACGAGTCCAAGGATCAGCAGGGACGATCGAGTCATCGGCAGTCTCACGTTTCTCACGACGGTTTTCCGCCCGCAATGTTCCCGCCTTCGCCAAGGCTCCGGCGGGTGTTGATCTCTAGACGGGGAACCGCCGCAAATATTGTGAGGGCGAACGCCTATTTCTTACGTTCTTCCGCCGGCCCTTCGGGACGCGACAGGTTGCGCGCCGTATTGATCAACATCACGTGCGAGAAGGCCTGAGGGAAGTTGCCCAACTGCCGGCGGCTGCCTGGGTCGTATTGCTCGGACAGAAGTCCCAGGTCGTTACACAGCCCCAGCAGCCGGTCGAACAGGCGCCGCGCGTCTTCTCGCCGGCCCTGCAGTTCGTAGTTGTCGGCCAGCCAGAACGTGCACGCCAGGAAGACGCCCTCGCCCTCGGGCAGTCCGTCGATGTGCTGCTTCGTCTGATACCGCTGCACGAAGCCGTCCCACGTCAAATCGCGCTCGATGGCTTTCACGGTGCCGATCACGCGCGGATCGTCCGCAGGCAGGAAGCCGACGAGCGGAATCATCAGCAGGCTCGCGTCGAGCTCCGCTGACCCGTAGTACTGCGTGAAAGTCTGGCGCCGATGATCGAACCCCCGCTCGCAGACCTGCGCGTGCACCTCGTCGCGGAGCTGCCGCCATCGCTCCACCGGTCCCTCGAGCCCGTAACGCTCCACCGCCTTCACCGCCCGGTCGAACGCCACCCAGGCCATGACCTTGGAATGCGTGAAGTGACGGCGCGGACCGCGCACTTCCCAGATGCCTTCGTCAGGCTGGTCCCATCCGCGCTCGAGGAACGACATCAGCGCCTTCTGCAGGTTCCACGACGCGGGATCCGGATCGATCACGGAGCGCCGGGACAGGTGCAGCGCGTCCATAACCTCGCCGTAGACGTCGAGCTGCAGCTGATCGATCGCCGCGTTTCCGATGCGGACGGGCCGGGAGTTCTCATAGCCCGGAAGCCACGGCAGCTCGAGCTCCGGCAGCCGTCGTGTGCCCTCCACGCCGTACAGAATGTGAAGCGTGGATGGATCACCGGCCACCGCGCGCAGCAGCCAGTTGCGCCAGGCGATTGCTTCCTCTGTGTAACCGCCGATCGTGAGTGCGTACAGGCTGAACGTCGCGTCCCGCAGCCAGCAGTAGCGATAGTCCCAGTTACGGACTCCCCCAATCCATTCCGGCAGCGACGAGGTGGGAGCGGCGACGATGCCGCCTGTTGGCGCGTAGGTGAGCGCCTTGAGCGTGATGAGCGATCGCACCACCTGTTCGCGCCACGGGTGCTCGTAGCAGCACTTCCCCGTCCAATCTCTCCACCAACGCTCCGTCTCCGCGAGCGCGGCGAACGCGTCGAGCTGTGCAGGCGGGTCGACATGTGAGGGATGCCACGCCAGCACGAACGCCACCCGTTCGCCCCGCCGGACAGTGAAGTCTGCGCGTGTCGTCAGCCCTTCACCGCGCGTCGGCACCTTCGTCCAGAGCGAGAGCGCGTCTGGTCCGCCGATCGCTTCGAGGCGGCCGTCGATCGTCCGCACCCACGGCACGATGGAGCCGTAGTCGAAGCGGATGATCAGCTGCATATGCATCTCCACCTCGCCGTCGATGCCTTCGACGATGCGGATGACGTCGGGCTCGACGTTGCGGGGCGTCATGAAGTCGATGACGCGGGCCGTGCCGCTGGCTGTCGTGAAATCGGTCTCGAGGATCAACGTGTCTGGCCGGTAGCGGCGGCTTTCGGCCATCGCTGACTCGCCGGGGCTGATGATCCAGCGGCCGTGGCTGGAGTTGCCGAGCAGCGCGGCGAAGCAGGCGGCCGAGTCGAATCGCGGTACGCACAGCCAGTCGATGGATCCGTCCCGTCCGACCAGCGCGGCGGTATGCGTGTCACCGATGAGGCCGTAGTCCTCGATGCGAAGCGGCATGGGCTACCTGATACGCTACCAGCGCATGGGCGGAGTCGATCCAGTTCTCGAATTCATTCGCTTGATGTGGTCCGTGGATCACGAACTGCAGCGCGTGTCGAAGCGCATGGTAGGCCGGATTGGCCTGACCGCGCCGCAGCGGCTGGCCGTCCGGTTCATCGGGCGGAACGAGGGGTTGACGCTCGGAACGCTCGCCGATCTCCTCCACATGCACCCCGGCACGGTGACGGGCATCGTCCGCCGGCTCGAGGAAGAAGGGCTGATCGTGCAGACGCGCGACAAGGACGACACGCGGCGGCGGCACCTGGCGCTGACGGCGAAGGGACGGCGGATCGACCGGAGCCGCAAGGGCACGGTCGAGGCGGCGGTCAGACGCGCGGCTGGCGCGTTGACGCCGCGTGAGTTCGAGATCGCATCAAGGGCGATGGATCTGCTGGCGAGGAATCTGGCGGCTGAGTAGGGCACGCCTTCAGGGGTGCCATGCGCGCTGCGGGGCGCTGCCTACTTGTTCGCGCTCTCTTCCTTCTGGCTGGCGGCGCGATTGGCCATGAACAACGCGACAAAGATCACGAAGAAGCCGACCGTCGAGAGGAATGCGATGGTTTCGAACACGGGTGCCTGGTCTCCCTGACTGATAGTTTTACGTACAAGTATATCAGCCGGGACCGATGGTCCAGGGCTATGGACGAACCAGGAGATATTGCGAAATGACGAGCCGGGTCCAGCGTTCGGCAGGTCAGCCAGACTGCCTCCCGCCGGTCTCGAGATGAAACCGGTGGAGGACGCTGTGAATGACCGGGGCGAGCATGACACCGGCCACGACGATGAACACGAGCCCCGCGAAGAGCGCGTAGCCTCCGGC
>DATLLQ010000111.1:0-7251 GCA_035537775.1 Vicinamibacterales bacterium
TGAAATCGTCGAAGGATCTCTCCTCGTATCCCGACTACATCCGGAACATCTTCCGCGGCATGCAGACGCACGGGCTCATCGTTGCCGACAACGGCAGCGACCTGTACGTGACAGGTGCGATGGATTCGCGGTGGAACAACAGCGAGCTGAATCCCGCCTTCGCCAGCCTTCGCGCTGACGACTTCGACGTGATCCAGCTCGGTTGGCAGTAATTCGGAGTCGGTCCAAACTCCCTGACGCTTTTCGGTCCAAGCAGACTTACGCTCGTCGGTCCAAACAGACTCATGTTGTTGGTCCAAGCCGCCCGACACGTGCCGGTGCAAGTCGTTGCGTCGAAGATGTAAGCTCAGACGCGACGATTCGGCAGCGAGGGTGACGGATGGCGGACGACGTCGATTTCAGCATTTCGCAGTTCAGCGGCGCGTGGAGGTTGATGTGCAGCGCCAGCCCCGATTACGTGACGGACGGCAACGGCGATGTCGAATACATCTTCAGCGACGTGCCTGTGCCGTTTTTCAACGTAGCGCTCCTCACGGTTCGCGATATCTCGCGTGACAAGCTCCAGGGGCTGGCTCGAAATGCCACCAAATGGGCTGCCGGCAGACCCGTCCCATGGATGTTTCTCGTGACGCACGAAGCGCTGGCGCCCGGCGTCGATGCGTCGTCCGTGCTCGACGCCTGTGGTTTCGCCCCGATGCTGCCAATGACCGGCATGCGCGCGCCGCGGATCGCGCCCGCCGCCCGCGCGGCTGACGGGCTTGCGCTGGAGGTCCCGCGAGACGCCGATGGTTGTTCTGCCATCCTCGACGTCAATGGCGCCGCATACGGTGTGCCGCTCGATGCGTGCAAGCGGACGTACGGACAGCCGGCCTTCTGGAAAGATCACTTGCCGGCGCTCGGACGCGTCAACGGAGTGCCCGTGTCCAGCGCCGCCGTCTTCATGGTGGACGGCTATCGTTATGTGGCCATGGTGGCGACGCTGCCCGACCGCCAGCGGCGGGGATACGCCGAGGCGGCCATGCGGCACGCGCTCGACACCGCCGCGTCGGCCTATGGCGACAAGCCGACGACACTCCACGCGACCGACGCGGGCCGTCCGATCTACGCGCGCATGGGGTACGAGCCGATTGCGATGCACACGGCGTTTATCGAAAAGCGTTTTCTCGGCGAGGGGCACTGATCGATGAAGCAGGTTGCTGCGACGATTGCGTTGCTGTTTCTTGTAGCCGGGCTGCCCGAGGCGCAGCGACGCGGCGGTGGACCGCCTGGGGCTCCCGGCGGGCCCGGGCGCGGGGCCCGCGCGACGGCCGGCACGGTCGAACGCATTACGGTTCGCGGCAGGGACGCGGTCGTCTACCTTCCGCCGAGCTATGCAGGTGATCAGAACCGGCGGTTTCCGACCCTATATCTGCTGCACGGATCCGGTCAGCGGGAAAACGCGTTCATCGAGGTGCAGGCCCGTCTGCAGGAGAGTGCCGATCGTCTGGCCGGCGCCCAGGGCTTCAGCGAGTTCATCGTCGTCACGCCAAACGCATCCGTTGACGGCGGCGCGATGTATCCCGCCGAATGGGACCGCTTCGTCGCGGAGGAACTCGTCGCTGACATCGACAGTCGTTATCGGACTCTCGCGCATCGCATGAGCCGCGGGCTCGCCGGTCACGACACAGGCGGTGCGGCGGCGTTGAGAATCGGCATGAAGCGTCCCCAGGTGTTTGCGGATCTCTATCTGATGAGCGCCTCGCCGGATGCCGCCGCCACGCGCGAGCTCGACGCGAACGTCTCCAATCTCAACGCGTACTACGCGTTCGCCATTGACGTCGGCTCCGCCGATCCAAACGTCGAGTCGAACCGGCAGCTGCACGCCGCGCTGACCAAGCTGCGTGTCGCGCACCTCTACGAGGAATACGACGGTGACCGGGCCAATCGTCTGGGCGAGCGCATCGAGCGGAACATGCTGCCGTTCTTCGCGAGAGGTCTCGCGTCTCCCGCAAACCTGACGTCGCCATCGCCTGGCGCCGATCGGTTGGCGGCTCCCTCGAAATGAGCGAGCCGGCCGCGGCGATTGACCTCCGCTCGGATACGGTCACTCGGCCATCCTCAGGGATGCGCGCGGCCATGGCAGAGGCCCCGGTCGGGGACGACCAGTTCGGTGAAGATCCGACCGTCAATCAGCTTCAGGAACGGATCGCGTCGCTGCTCGGAAAGGAGTCCGCGCTCTGGCTGCCGAGCGGGACGATGGCCAATCAGGTTGCCCTGCGGGCGCTGACGCGGCCCGGAGACGATGTGATCGTCAGCCGGCAGAGCCATGCCGAATGGCACGAGACGGGCGGAGCAGCAGCGAACGCCGGCGTTCAATTCACGTCGATTGGCAGCAAGGGCCGCTTTTCGGTGGACGAGTTCGTGGAGGCCGTGAAGCCTCGCGACCACATGCTGTATCCGCCCACCACGCTCGTGCAGATCGAGAACACCCACAATCGAGCTGGCGGTGTCATCGTTCCGCAGGACGACGCCGAGCGGATCTGCGCCGCGGCCGCGGAACGGGGCATTGCGACGTTCCTCGACGGAGCCCGTCTGTGGAATGCTGCCGTTGCGTCCTCTCGCACGCCGCGTGATCTGGCCGCACCATTCGATGTCGTGTCCGTAGCGCTCTCGAAGGGGCTCGGCGCGCCTGGAGGGTCGGTGCTTGCCGGATCGCGTGACGTGATCCGGCGATGTGTTCGGTACCGCAGGATGTTCGGAGGCGCGATGCGGCAGGTCGGAATCCTCGCTGCCGCCGGGTTGTACGCGATCGATCGAAACGTCTCGCGGCTGGCAGAGGACCACGACAATGCCCGCCGGATTGCCATGAGGATTTCGTCGAGCCGCCGGCTCCTCCTCGACTTGCAGACGGTTCAAACCAACATCCTCGTCGTCGGCCTGGCGCCAGGCGCACCCGATGCGCCCACGGTCATCGCCCGTGCGAAGGATCGCGGCGTGCTGCTGGTCGCGTTCGGGCCGCACCTGATTCGGCTCGTCACGCATCTCGACGTGACGGCCGAGCAGTGCGAGCGGGCAGCAGAGACGCTGCTGGAGGTCATCGAGACATGAAGGGGCGAGCCATGAAGCCTCTGCTGATGCCGGCGCTGATTGTGGTCGGCGGACTTTCGGCGTTCGCGGGCCTGGCCATTGCGCCGGCGCTCGGCCATCACTCGTTGTCCGACTACGACATGACCCGGCGGATCACGCTCGACGCCGTTGTGCGCGAGTTCCACTTCGTCAATCCGCATCCTTATCTGCTGGTGTTCGGGCGCGCCGGCGGCGTCACTCGCGAATGGCGTCTGGAGTTGGATAATCGGTTCGAGCTCGTCGACATCGGGATGACCTCCAGAACCTTTGCGCGCGACGATCAACTGGTTGTGTCCGGAGCTCCGGGCCACGACGATAAGGCGATGCTGTATGTGCGTGAGCTCGATCGGCCTGGCGACGGCTTCCGATATGAGCAGCTCGGGAACACGCCACGCATCGTCCGGGCTCCGGGGGCCGGCAGGCAGCGATGATGACAACAACTCGTGTCCTTGTGTCCGTAATTGCCGTCATGGTGGCCACGCCGGCCGCCGGTGTGGCACAGGGAGGGAGCGACCTGACGAAGCTGACGGTTCCGGCGAGCCAGCTTCCCGAAGGTTGCCGCCTGATACCCGGCCCTCGAGGATTCCTCAAAACGAACCCCTCTGAGGTCACCGATCCGCAGCAGCTGGGCTTCATTCACTCCCTGATGTTCGGACAACCGCCGCTCGAACCGGCCAGCCTCGCAGTGCGCGGAGCGGCGGCCGTCGTCGGCTACGCGGCGGCGTACGAGGAGAAGAATGGTGCGCATGAGATTGGCGTCTACGCGCTGCGTATGAAGGACCCGGCGGCAGTGAAGAACGCCCGCGGCCCATCGGCGGCGCGGAGCTTTACGATCACGAAGGGGTCGGTCGTCATTTACGTGTGGGCGGACGTCCTTCCAGGCCGGAAGGATCTCGGATGCCTGGATGTCATTCACAAGCACATCCAGGGCGTCCAGTTGAAGTAGCTTCGAGACACAATCAGAGCCATGGAAGTTGTCCTCATCGACGGTACCTACGAACTGTTCCGCCACTACTACGCACTGCCGTCAGCGAAGGACGTCGATGGCCGCGAGGTGGCAGCTGTGCGCGGCGTCGTGCAGTCGATCCTGTCGATGATCAGCGCCGGCACACGCTACGTGGGCGTGGCGACCGATCACGTCATCGAGTCGTTTCGCAACGGACTCTGGCCGGAATACAAGACGGGCGCCGGCATCGATCCGGATCTCTACGCGCAATTTCCGCTGCTCGAGGAGACGCTCGCGGCGGCCGGCATCGCCGTCTGGCCGATGATCGAGTTCGAGGCTGACGATGCGCTGGCGTCGGCTGCGGAACTGGCCGGACGCGATCCACGCGTCGAACGGGTGGTCATCTGCACGCCTGACAAGGATCTGGCGCAGTGCGTGAGGGGCACGCGCGTGGTCCAGATCAACCGGCGGACGCGAGTGACATTCGACGAGACAGGAATCAAGGGGAAGTTCGGCGTCGGCCCGGAGTCGATTCCTGATTACCTGGCGCTTGTCGGCGACGCGGCCGACGGCTATCCAGGCTTGAAAGGGTGGGGCGCCAAGTCCTCCGCGGCGGTGCTGGCGAAGTTCCGCCACCTCGAAGCCATTCCCGACGATCCATCGCTCTGGTCGGTCAACGCCGCTAACGCCGGCACGCTGGCGCGCACGCTGGCAGGCGAACGTGACCGCGCGATGCTTTTCCGCGATCTCGCGACCCTGCGCACCCATCTCCCGCTGTTCGACGACGTCGAAGCGCTGCACTGGGAGGGACCGACGCCGGAGTTCGAAGAGCTTGCCGCCCGGCTCGACGGACGGGCGGTCGCCATGCGCCTGCAGTGACCTTCTGACGCCCCTTCATCCTTCTGCCTTCTTAGGCCTTAGGCCTGTATCCTGTGGCCTGCTTTCCTGGAGGGCTACATGCGCACGGTGGTGACGGCGGCGGTGCTGCTGGTCGCACTCGACACGGGTCTCGCATCAGGCCAGACGTGGAGGCCACCAACCGACAATCAGCGGTGTCCCTCGAAGTGGGGCGCCGGCGACCAGCGCGGGTCCGGCAATCACATGAAGCCGGAAACCGTGTTGCGGGCGGCGCGCCTGATTCAGGCCGGCGAAGTGTTCGAGCTGGGTCGCGTGCTGTCGGAGACGATGCCTCTGCCGGCGGGCCGCCGGTTCGAGGTGCTGACGAAGCGCACCCGCAACGATGCGGGCGCTAACCGCCGCGGCTCGAACGAGGAGCTCGTCGTCGGCGAGATCGGTCAGGTCGGAACGCAGTTCGACACGTTCAGCCACCAGACGATCGGCTCCAGCATGTACAAGTGCGTCACGGTGGAGGAGGCTGCCACCCGTACCGGCTTCTCGAAGCTGGGGGTGGAACAGGTCGGTGCGCTGGTCACGCGCGGCGTCCTCCTCGACATCGCGGCGCTCAAGGGAGTGCCGATGCTGGCGGAGACCTACGAGATCACGCCGCAGGATCTCGAGGCCGCGCTGGCAAAGCAGAAGCTGACGCTGTCGCGCGGCGACGCGATTCTCATCCGCACGGGATGGGGAACGCTCTGGGGCAAGGACAACGCGCGCTACCAGCGATCGAGCCCGGGCGTCGGGACTGCCGCGGCTGAGTGGCTGGCGAAGCAGGATCCGATGCTCGTCGGCGCGGACAACACCGCCGTGGAGATCTCACCGAACCCGGACCCGCAGCTCGCCGGCCCTGGCCACCAGATCCTGATCGTCGTCAACGGGATTCATCTGCTCGAGAATCTCCGCCTCGACGAGCTGGCCGCCAGGCGCGTCTACGAGTTTGCGCTGATCGTCGAGCCGCTCAAGATCCAGGGCGGGACCGGATCGACCGTCGCGCCAATCGCGATCCGCTGATATCGGAGAGGGCATGGCAGCTAAGGTCAACAGGCGCACCGTCGATCTTTCCGCGTATCCCGATCTGGTCGTGATCTATCTGGGCATGCGCGTCAACCGCCTTGCCGGGTTGAAGACGTTGCTCGGAATGGGCCCGCAGATCACGCGAAGCGTGGACGCGCGTCCCGATGGACTGCTGCTGCACGAGAACTTCCTCTTCTCGATGTTTCCGCCGCACGCCGGCATGCGCCAGTACTGGCGCGACTTCGACTCGCTCGAGCGCTGGGCGCGGTCCGAGCCTCACCGCGAATGGTGGCGCAGGTTCCTCCGTGATTCCGGCGGCACCGGCTTCTGGCACGAGACGTACTTCATGCGCGGCGGGATGGAAGCGGTCTACGATGACATGGTTCAATCCACCGGGTTTCTCATGTTCGCGCCGATCCAGCAGGCGCGGGGTGGCATGTTCTCGGCGCGCGATCGGGCAAAGATCGCCGGGGCGGCGACGGCCCCCGCGCCCCTGCGTGAAGAAGAAGTCTGACGGTTATGACTGATGAGATCGATCGCCGTACGTTCGGTCAACAGCTTGGTATGGTCGCAGCCGCCGGCGCGCTGACCGGTCTGCCCGGTGGGGACGCGGATGCGGGGCAGGGTGGCAACCGCGGGCCCAGTGCACGCGACGAGCTGTGCGATCTGAGCGCGATTGAGCTGGCGGCGCGCATCCGTCGGAAGGACGTCTCGGCGCGCGACGTCATGAGCGCGCACCTGGCGCGCATCGAGCGCGTCAACCCGCAGGTGAACGCCATTGTCACGCTCGTGGCCGAGCGCGCGATGGCTGACGCCGCGCGAGCCGACGAAGCGGCCGCGAAGGGCGGATCGCTTGGAGTGCTGCACGGCCTGCCGGTGGCGCACAAAGACCTCTTCGACACCGCGGGAATCCGTACGACGAAGGGGTCGCCGTTCTACCGCGAGAACGTCCCGGAGCGTGATGCCCTGATCGTCACGCGGGTCCGTGCCGCCGGTGCGATCACTGTCGGCAAGACGAACACGCCGGAAATGGGCGCTGGTTCGCAGACGTTCAACACCGTGTTCGGTGCGACCCGTAATCCGTATGACCTCACGAAGACCTGCGGAGGCAGCAGCGGCGGGGCAGCGGTTGCGCTCGCCACCGGCATGGTTCCGCTTGCCGACGGCAGCGATGTCGGTGGCTCGCTGCGCAATCCAGCCGCCTTCTGCAACGTCGTCGGCCTTCGCTCGTCCCCCGGACGCGTGCCGTCAGAGACGAACGGATGGTCACCGTTCTCCGTGTCGGGACC
>DATLLQ010000112.1:0-19167 GCA_035537775.1 Vicinamibacterales bacterium
CCAGGAGGACGCAATACGCCGTTCTCCTGGCAACGACCATCGCCATCATCATCTGGTCTATTCCTCGGGTCCCCCTACCCTTCGCTGATCTGTCCGGGTTGCCAATCGCCGTCAGGCAGCCGGCAACGTTCGGTCCGGACACCATCGCTGACACGTACGGCGCGAAGGTCGTGCTGAACGATCCGGCCGACATGTACACGAAGGCCGGGCTCGAGCAGACGCCGCTCGAGGCAAGCCTGTGGACCAAGGAGGAGTCGGCACCCTATCCGCCTGCCATGCGTCTGGCGCATGCCGCGATGTTCGCGATTGGTGAGCGGACCGGCGTCGGCTTCTACGGCCTGACGCTGCTCCTCGCCGTTCTTTTTCTCGCCGGCTCAGCGTGGTACTTCCTCCACACGCGCTGGTATCTCTTCCCGGCGCTGTACTTGAACTTCGGGTACTTCGCGGACCGCTTCGTCTACGTGCAGGACGGCTCGTATCTCGTGATGCTCGTCCTCGTGCTTGCCGCGCTCGTGCTCGCCCGCCGGCGCCGCTCCGGTTCAGCGCTGCTGATGGCCGTGGCGACCGTGATGAAGTTCCTTCCGCTCTCCTACGCCAGGTACCTGCCGCGCATGCCACGGCGCACGGCGTTGATCTACGGCGCCGTTCTCGTCGCCGGCCTCGTGCTGCCCTGGTTCGTCTGGGACAACTACGTCTACATCTACCAGTTCGCCAGCGACCGGAAGGGCAACGACTGGCTCGACGTCACCGGAGCGCTGCTGCTGACGGCGCCGTTCGCGCTCGCCCTCTGGTACGTCGAGGATCGACTGGCGTTCGAGCCGGAAGACCGCGTGGGCTGGAGCCTGGTGCCCTTCGCGCTGCTGATGGGGCTGCTGACGAACTCGGGGCGGCACATGCTGATCGCGCTGCTCGTTCCGGATCGCCATGCGGGAAGGAACATCGCCGCGGTGACAGGTCTTGCGTTGTACAGCGCGCTGCCTGGCGTCGTGCGGCTGGGCTCGCTCGTCTACATCACGACAGCCGTGCTGTGTCTGGTGATCGCGGCATACATGCACCGCATCGGCTGGCAGACTGTCCGGGACGATATTCGCCATCCAGCTCGAACGCTGCGGATGCTGATGCTCGGCACGGACCTTCAGACCGGCCCCTACCGCGGCGAGCAGACCCGCACGTAGTGTCCGCCTTCAGGCGGACCCGAGCTGCACCAGCAATTCCTGAATCGAGCGTCCGCTCACCGGATCCCGCCAGTCAGGCGCGATCTCCGCGAGCGGATCGAGCACGAAGCGCCGCTCCCGAAATCTCGGATGCGGCACCTGCAACCCCGGCTCGTCGATGACGGCGTTGCCGTACAGAATCAGATCCAAATCCAGCGTGCGCGGCGCTCCGCCATACGGGCGCGTCCGTCCGAACTCCTGCTCGATTGCCAGCAGCCGCTCGAGTAGCGCATGCGCACCCAGCGACGTCACGCCGATGACGGCGGAATTCAGAACGGAAGGCTGGTGTTCGTCTCCATGGCCGCTTTCGGAGGGACTCTTCCCTACAAAGGGCGTGTCGTAAAAGGATGAGGCGCGCAGGTTGGATATGAATCCGGCGAGCGCCTCGATGGCGGAGTTCAGTGTGGCGCGGCGGTCGCCGACATTGCTGCCGAGCGCAATCGCGACGCTTATTCCATCCACCGGTGCGGGAGCACGGCGCCGACGCGCTCGGCCTGGCTGGTGCGGCGCCCGAGTAGATCCTCGTCACCTGCCGCACCCTGCTCGAACAGCTGGACGTGCTCGAGCGATTCACCCAGCACGACGTTCAGCATCGTCCGGTGGCGGGCGTGCGTCATGACATCGATGCGCGCGCGCCAGCGCTCCACGAAGGCGCGCAGCGTCCGCGCGTCTTCTTCGAGGATGGCCTTGAACGAGGAAGGCAGGAGTTTCTTCCCTTTCGGGGCCTCCGGGTCCGCCTGCACCGGAGCGGGCGCCGGCAAGGCGACGCCGAACTCGGCCAGCGCGTTCTGCAGCCACGCGAGGTGTGTTTCCTCGCGCGCGATCACGTACTGGTACGTGTTGTTGAAATCGTAGTTGCTGACGACCCGAGCCGAGGCTTCGTGCCGTTGAAGAATGGCCAGCCGCTCGGCGGCGCAGTCGGTGAGAAGCTGGCGGAGCTCGTCTTTGTGCATAGGCGCTACGACTGTTTTTCCTTGCAGCTGATGCAGGAGCGGGTCCACGGGATGGCCGTCAACCGCGCCTCGGAGATCGGATCGCCGCAGTCGCGGCAGACGCCGTACGTGCCCTCGTCAATGCGGCGCAGCGCGCCTTCGATCGCCTGCAGAATCTTCGCGTCGGTCTGCTTCAGCTTCAGCTGGATGTGAACCTCGTTGTTGCCGCTGGCCTGGTCGGCCATGTCGCCCTGGCGTCCGGAGTTGTTCTCCATCGTCCATTGCAACGGCTTGGCGGCGGAGCCGCCAAGCAGCTCCCCGCGCTTACGCAGCAGCGCGTCCCGAAAGGTCTCCACGTTCATAGAGTTCGCGATCCTTGAGGCGAATTCTTCGAGCGAAACAACAGCCTATTTTATCACCGCTATTCCGCGCGCAGCGTGGCCAGCGGCTTATGCCGCAGCACATCGACGCTGGCGAGCACGCCGACCGCCGCGACAAATCCCGCAGTGGCAAGGATGCCGCCGAGCGTCAAGGCGGGTGCGGCCTCCCAGGGCAATTCAAGGGCGTACTTGGCAATCGCCCAGCTCAAACCGATAGCGCCAAGCGCTCCAATCGTACCGGCGATCGCGCCGAGCACGCCGTACTCCAGGAGCAGCGTGGCGGCGATCAGCCGGCTGCTGGCTCCGAGCGTCTTCAGGATGGCTGCTTCGTAGACGCGGCGGAACTTGGTCATCGAGACGGCGCCAATGAGAATCAGCGTTCCGCTCACGAGTACCAGGCCGCCGACGACGGTCACGCCAAGGGTTACCTTGTCCACGACTGTGCGAATCGTGCTGAGAATCTCGCGCAGGTCGATGATCGAGACGTTCGGAAACTGCGAGACCAGCGCCGCCTGCATCCGCGCGCGTTCGTCGCCGTTCTGGGGGCCGCGAACGGTCGAGATGTACGTGTGCGGCGCCCCGTCGAATGCGCCCGGGCGGAAGACGAACATGAATCCGCCGGCCCTGAAGTCCTCCCACTGCACCCGCCGGATGCTGGCCACTCGCGCTGTGATCACACGGCCGAGCACGTCGAAGCGCATGCGGTCGCCCACTTGAATCCGCTGCCGCTCGAGGAAGCCTTCCTCAATCGACACTTCGGGTTCTGCCGAGGGGGCGGCGTCCCACCACCGGCCGGCGATCACTTCCTCGTTGCCCTCGAGATGGGGCCGGTAGGTCACGGTGAACTCTCGCGCGAGCCCACCGCGGCCGCGCACCTGCTCGAAGGACTCGAGGTTCAGCTCGCGTCCTTCGACGCCGATCACCCGCGCGCGCAGCACCGGAATCAGCCGCGGCGCGGGCGCGTCGCCGTTCTGCGCATCCAGCAGCGCGGCCACCTGATCGCGCTGCCCGGGCTGAACGTCGATGAGGAACATGTCCGGGGCATCCTCACCGACTTGTACGGAAAAGTCGCGCAGCAGATTCGCCTGGAGGGTTCGCACGCCAAGAATGAAGAACGCGCCAAGCCCGACCGCGAGCAGAATCACGCGCGTCTGATTGCCGCGGCGCCCCACGTGCAGCACCGCGTGACGCAGCGCAAACGACCGCGCGTGCCGGAGCGGCTGCACCGCACGAACGAGAATGATGCCGGCAACATGCAGCACGACGGCGACCGCGACGAATCCAGCCGAGAGCACAAGACCAACCGTCAGCGACCCCGCCTGCCACGCCGCCACGCCTACGAGCGCAGCCGCAACTGCCGAGGTCACCGCCCATTTCAGCCAGTCGATGCCGGTCGAAGCCGGCGCGTCCTGACGCAGTAACAAGCCAGGCTTGACGTGTCTGATCTCCAGCAGCGGGACCAGTGAAAAGAGCATCGACACGAGCAGCCCAATCGCAAGC
Organism: Vicinamibacterales bacterium; assembly: GCA_035537775.1. Lineage (GTDB taxonomy): Bacteria > Acidobacteriota > Vicinamibacteria > Vicinamibacterales > UBA2999 > Gp6-AA40. The sequence goes on from DATLLQ010000112.1 coordinate 4,027, forward strand.
CCCTGCACGACTGCAGCCCCTGTGAGACCGTAGTCAGCCTGCTGCAGAAACGCGCCCACGTCACCGACGACCCCGGGAAGCGCTGCAATCGCGCCGCCTGCGAGCGCCACACCGAGCACGCTGCCGGCGAGGCCAAGGACGACGACCTGGGTCATGTAGACCGCGAGAATCCGGCTGGTCGTGCTGCCGATGCACTTCAGGATCGCGATGCTCCGTACCTTCTGCTGGACGAAGACGCGTGTGACGCTCGACACCCCGATGCCTCCGAGGATCAGCACGACGAGGCCGACGAGGCTCAGGTAGTTTTCCGCGCGGGCCAGGTTCTGCCCCATACGATCGGCGTTGGACCAGTAGCCGCGGCCACGAACGAACTCGTTGGCAAATGCGGCCCGCAGGTTCGTCTCCGCCTCCGCCGTGCCGGTGTGCGTCATCATCAGGAGCAGCTGCCGGGACGCCCGGCTGCCAAACGACAAGAGGCCTGTTGAAGGAACGTCCGCGAAGTCGATGAGCACGCGCGGGCCGATGCTGAACGCCCCCACGCTGCGCCCAGGCTCCTCCTTGATGACCCCACGAATCTGAAAGGCCCTGGTGCCGATGAAGATCTGATCGCCGACCTTCAATCTGAACTGCGCGAGCAGTTCCGGTCTGACCAGCGCGCCACCATCGCGTAACAACGCGTGACCGTAGGAGCCCGACTCGAGCGTCAGCGTCCCGTAGAGGGGAAACTGACGCTCCACGGCCTTCAGCTCCACCATCTTGATCCCTGGCTGCCCGTTGGCCGGCCGGACCATCGTCGCCAGCTCCAGGGCGTTGACCACGCTGGTCACGCGGCCGTCCTGCCGTTCCTTCGCAACCGCAGCCAGAACCTTCTCCGAGAAGTCGCGGTCGCTGGTGATGACGAAGTCCGCACCGGTCAGCGTGCGCGCCTCGCGCGACAGGCCGTTGCGCACGCTCTGAATGACCGATCGGATGGTGACGATCGCGGCGACGCCGACGGCGATACAGATGAAGAAGAACAGGAGGCGCTTCCACGACGCGCGAATCTCGCGCAGCGCCATGCGGAGGACGAACGTCATCGCAGCGCCTCGGCGGTCGCGGCGGGGTTGACCCGCCGGCCGTCGCGCAGCACGAGCCGTGTATCCGCAAGCGCGGCGAGCTCCGCGTCGTGGGTCACGAGCACGAGTGTCGTGCCGCGGGCGCGATGCACCCGCATCAGCAGCTCCATGATGTATCGCCCGGTCGCGGAATCGAGATTGCCGGTGGGCTCGTCCGCGAGGACGATCGGCGGATCATTCGCCAGCGCCCTTGCGATGGCCACGCGCTGCTGCTCTCCCCCGGACAGCTGCGACGGGTAGTGATGCGCCCGTTCCGTCAGGCCGACTTCCTCGAGCAGCTGCCGCGCCCGATCCGCCGCGTCCCTTCGCCCGGCAATCTCCATCGGGATCAGCACGTTCTCGAACGCGGTGAGCGAGGGCACGAGGTGGAAGAACTGAAATACGAATCCGATCTTCTCGCCACGCAGGCGGGCGAGCCGGTCCTCGCTCAGTTGCGTGATGTCGGTGCCGTCGATGAGGACGGAGCCTGAGGTCGGCGCGTCGAGGCCGGCCAGCAGGCCCAGCAGCGTGGACTTGCCGCTGCCGGACGGTCCGACGATGGCCACGAACTGGCCCGAGGGAATCGTCACATCCAGGGGATGGAGAATCGTCAGCGGCTGTCCGCCGCTGTCCACGGTCTTGGAAACTCCGCGAAGCTCAATCATCGAGTGCCGGAACCCGCAGTATCCGCCTTCGTGCGGTCCTGCTTGAGCAGCGGCTCGAGCGCTCGCCAGATCGTGCGTTCGACGATGATCGCGCCCTCCGCGTTGGGATGAATGCCGTCCGAGATGTTGAGCTCGGGGTTGCCCGCGACGCCCTCGAGATAGAACGGCACGAACGCCACATCGTGCTCACGTGCCAGATCGCGGAAGGCCTGACGGAACTGGACGGTATACGCCGGTCCGTGACTGGGCGGCGCCTCCATGCCCGTGAGCAGCACGCGGACGCCGCGTGCCTTGGCGCCCTCGATGATGGCTGCGAGGTTGGCTTTCATCGATTCCACCGGCACTCCGCGAAGTCCATCGTTTGCACCCAGCTCGAGCACGATCACGCGAACATCCCCGCCCAGAGCCCACTCCAGACGGCTGACTCCTCCGGCGGACGTGTCACCGGACACGCCATGGTTCACTACTTCGTAGCCGTATCCCGCTTCGTCCAGCCGCTTCTGGATGAGCGCCGGCACCGATTGCTCACGGGCTAGGCCGTATCCCGCCGTCAGACTATCGCCAAGGAACACCACACGTGGCCGATTCGCCGCCGGTGTTTCGCCCGCGGTGCGGGCCACACCTTCGCCGGTGGCCGGTTCCGCCGCGCTGCGATCGCGTACATCGCCATTGGAGCGCGAACATCCGGCGGCGCAGACGCAGACGGCGATCAGGAGAGCAGCTAGGCGACTCATGGCGCGTCGATTTCCTATGTTAACGTGTGTTTCTTGACCCCGCCGCCGTTCCGCGTCTCGCCTGGTCCCCTCACCGTCAGTTACGACCGGATGTGCACTCGCCTTGCGGATGCAGCGTTTGCCGAGGCGCTGTGGGCGCGGCAGCTCGAGGTCTGGACGAGCGATCGCGGCACGCAGGAGAAGATCGGCAACCGGCTTGGCTGGCTCACTGCAATTGACGCTGTGGCACCTCAGCTGGCCCGGTTGCGAGCCACTGCCGACTCGATACGTGGATCCTCGCCGACCGACATCGTCTTGCTCGGCATGGGCGGATCGAGCCTCGCCCCCGAGGTGCTGCGGCAGGTCCTGGGGGTTGCCCCTGGGTATCCGCGGTTCCGCATGCTGGATTCGGTGGATCCCGACGCCGTTCGCGACGCGCTCTCGCACGCGGCAACATCGGTGTTCATCGAGGCCAGCAAGTCCGGTTCGACGATCGAGCCGACCGTGATGGCTGCCGAGGCACGGGCCCGGATCATCGCGTCCGGTGAACCGAACTGGGGGTCACGATTCGTCGCCATCACCGATCCGGGGACGGATCTTCACCGCCGCGCCGTCGCGAATGGCTATCGCGACGTGTTCGTCAACCCGCCGGACATCGGCGGACGCTTCTCGGCGTTGTCGCTCTTCGGGATGGTGCCCGCTGCGCTCATGGGCGCCGACGTGGGTGGAATCCTGGCGCACGCACGCGAGATGGAGACCGCGTGCCGCGGCACACGCGTCGGCACGAATCCGGGGCTGGCGCTTGGCGCCTTCATGGCCGCCGGCGCCGCGGACGGGCGCGACAAGCTGACGCTGCTCCTGCATCCACGACTCGCCTCCTTCGGGCTCTGGGTCGAGCAGCTCGTCGCGGAGAGCACTGGCAAGCAGAGCAAGGGAGTCGTTCCTATCGCGGGCGAGGCGGCGGATGCGTCGCTTGGTTCCGACCGCGCGGTTGTGGCTGTGTCGCTTGCCGGCGAACCGCCCTTGCCGTCTCTTGAGTCCATCCGGGCATCCGGCCTTCCACTCGTCGAGATCGACGTACCGGACGTCACCGCAATCGGCGCCGAATTCCTGCGATGGGAGGTTGCGACTGCCGCGGCCGGGCAGCTCATGGGGATCAATCCGTTCGACGAGCCGAACGTGAGCGAGGCCAAAGAAGCGACCTCCGGGCTGCTGAACAGTTACGAGACGACCGGCGAGCTGCCAGGCGGTGCTCCGGACGATCACATCGAAGGCGCCGCGCTCACACTGAGCACCGCAGCCAGAGAGTCACTCCACGGACGCGCCGCCGGACAATTCCTGCAGCTGCTGCGCAGCGGAGACTACTTCGCTCTCCTCGCATACCTGCCTCCGGACCGGGAACCGTTTCACGCGGCTCTTCAGCAGATCCGCTCGTCGATTGGCGCCGCATTCGGCTGCGCGACGATGTTCGGCTATGGCCCGCGGTATCTCCATTCCACCGGGCAGCTGCACAAGGGCGGCGCCGACAACGGCGTGTTCGTGATCGTCACTGCCCCGCCGGATTCGGATCTGCCGATTCCAGATCGACCGTATTCGTTTGGCGTGCTGGAAATGGCGCAGGCGCTCGGAGACTTCACGTCGCTCGATCGCAAGGGCCGCCGCGCGCTGCACGTGCACCTGCCGAAGCGCGACGCCGGCATGCTGCGGCGCGTGTTCGAGCAGCTAGCCTCTTCGTGATCTTCGATCTCTTCGTGTGCTTGGTGTTTACAGTTCGCGGACGACGACAGCCGTGATGTTGTCGGTGCTCCCGGAGCTCAGCGCCCTCTCGACGAGCTCGCTGGCAATCTCCTCAACGCTGCCCGGCTGTCGCAGCAGCGTCGCAATGGCGTCATCGTTCACCACACCGTGAAGGCCATCGCTGCAGAGCAACAAGGTGTCGCCCGGTGCGAATGGAGAAGAGCCGACGCTGGGCTCCATGTCTTCGCGCAGTCCGACCACCTTCGTCAGCACGTGACGCATCGGATGGCGCGACGCTTCTTCTGATCCGATCGCATCGGCCGGCAGCACGCGCGATACCCACGAGTCGTCATGGGTCAGCTGCTTGAGCGCTCCCCCGCTCATCCGATAGATGCGGCTGTCGCCAACGTTCGCGAACACGACCGAGCCGCCTTTCACGCAGGCCGCCACGACCGTGGTGCCCATACCTTCGTAGGTAGAGTTCGTGTTGGCGGCGTCGAGCACCTGGTCGTTGGCGAGGCAAACAGCCTCCGCCAGCGTGGACTCGTTTGCCTCTTCCGCCCGGACGAGGAACTCGTGGAGGGATTTAGCGGCGAGGGCCGAGGCGACCTCCCCGGCGTTGTGGCCGCCCATGCCATCGGCCACGACGAACAGGCCGATTTCCTGGTCGATCACCATCGAATCTTCATTGGTTTTCCGGCGACCCTTGTGGGACACGCCATGGGCCGCGAGGGACATTCGGCTTGGAATTATATGCCGACCGGACCAGCTGGATACTTTGTATACTCCTGCCGTGGCCACCCAGGCGGCGCCGGCCGCTCTTGCTCGTGCCAGCGCATCACTCGAACGAGGTCGCGGTCAGGAGGCGGCGCACGTCCTCGCGCCGGTTCTGCGCTCGGGAACGCTGAGCCGCGAAGACGAACTGAACGTCCGCGCGGCGCTCGCAGAGGCATGGCTGCTGCAGGACGACCTGACCCAGGCCGCGGCGGCACTCGGCCGCACCCCCGATACGCTCCGCGAGCAGATTTCCGATCGTCAGCTCTCCGCATTGTGGCGGCTGCATGGTCGCCTGACGTTCGCGCGCGGCGAACAGTCGCGAGCAATCGCGCTGCACACGCGCGCCCTCAAGCATGCAGAGCTCGCGCACGACTCCCGCGCGATCGGCCTCGCCCACTACGAGCTGGCCCTTGCCTATAAGCAGGTCGGCGACTCGGGCATCGTCCGCGAACATCTGACCGAGGCTGCCTCCGCGTTGCACGCAGCCGGAGATCGCCGGCATCTCGCGCTGGTTCATTCGCTCTCCGCGGTGCTCCTGGCGCAGGCCGGACGCACTGACGAAGCGACGGCGGCGCTGCGACAGGGCGAACGCCTCGCCATGGCCATCCCGGCGAACGACGTGCTTGCGGGGATTGTGCACAACCAGGCAAACGTTGCGCTGATGCGTCATCGCCACGACGACGCGCTCGCACTGGCGGAGCGCAGCGTGAGCCTGCATCAGTCGCTCGGCTCGGGACATGGGCTCGCCGTCGCGCTGGCAACGCTCGGGCAGATCTTCGTGCAGGTTGGCGACCTCGAGCGCGCCGAGCAGATCCTGAACCGCACGCTCGAGGTCAGGAGTTCCGTCCAGTATCGCGAGACCACCGGCGCCGTGTTCGACACCCTCGCCCAGATTCATCTGATGCGCGGGTCGTACGAGCGCGCCGGAGAGTATCTGCGTCAGGCCAGCGATGCGTACGGTTCGTACGGTTCCCACACGATGCGCTGGTACGAGTGGTCGCTGAAAGTGCTCGGCGTGAAGCTCGCGATCCGCCGCGGCGCCCATGACGAGGCACTGTCGATGGCCGATGAGCTCGCGCAGGCGGCGGGTGTTCCGCCGTCGGAAGCCATTCAGGCAGATCTCGCAGCCAGTGAAGCGCTGCTGGCAGCCGGTCGTGTGGAAGAGGCCGAGCATCGGCTGCACGCGTGCGAGGACCGGCTCGACCCTCGAGGGGCACCCGGCACATGGGGCGAGTTCCTGCGCATCCGCGGCCTCATCAACGCCCGGACGTCGCGGCCGTCTGCCGCGTACCACGACTTCGCTCAGAGCGCGAACGTCTTCGACCTGCTGGGCGAGCGCTATCAGGCGGCGCTCAGCCACCTCTCGATGGGTCGCCTGTCCGCGGAAGCAGGATCGGCTGGCGCCGCAGAGAGATACCTGGAACTGGCAGAGTCAGTGTTCAAGACGCTCGGCGCGCAGCGCGATCTCGACGAGGCGGCCGCGGCGAGACACGTCCTGGCGCTGGGCGCCTCGGCGGGCGATGCCATCACGTCGGCCGATGCCGACGAAGCGATCGTTCGCCGTCTCGTGGACGCGGCAATCCTCCCGGAACTGCTCGCCCGCGAAACTGCGACCGCCTTCCTCGAGACGCTCAGCGCGAACTCTGTCGTGGTCTTTGTCGCGCCCTCGGCAGGCGATCTGCGTGTGCTCGCGGCGAGCGGTACCGACACGGAAACCGCGCGCGACATCGCCCGCACCGCAGCGCAAGGCGCGCGTGAGAACCGTGGCCAGCCGCTGGTGCTCGAATCGCTCGGGCGGGATCACGACGGCCCACGTTTCTGCGCGGTGGTGAGCCGGGCCCTGCGCGACGCCGACCAGCGGCGTCTCAGAATGTTCGCTGCCGTGGCGCGGCAGGGCTTCGAGCTGTGCGGCGCTCGGGAACGGCCGCCTCAGCTCGCCGAGCAGGCCGGCGAGCGATCCCTCGAGCCGCTGCTCCCTGGATTCGTCTGCGCCAGCGCAGCAATGAACAAGCTCGCCGATCAGATCCAGCGCATGCAGGGGCATAACCTGACGGTGCTGATCACGGGCGAGAGCGGCACCGGCAAGGATCTCGTCGCGCGGGCGATCCACTACGGGTCAACCCGCAGCACTGCCATGTTCCTGCCCTACAACTGCACCACGACCACCCGCGAGCTCGCGGACAGCCAGTTGTTCGGACACCGGAGAGGCAGCTTCACGGGGGCTGTCGCGGATCAGCAGGGCCTCATTCGCTCGGCGGCCGGCGGCACGTTGTTCCTCGACGAAATCGGCGACCTCCCGCTCGACATCCAGCCCAAACTGCTGCGGTTTCTGGAGCAGGGCGAGATCATGCCTGTCGGCGAGACGCGTCCGCTGCCTGTTGACGTTCGCGTGCTGGCCGCCACAAACGCGGACCTCGAACAGCGGGTCAGTGAAGGCAAGTTCCGTGAGGACCTGTATTACCGGCTCAGCGTGATTCGACTGTACGTGCCGCCGCTTCGCGAGCGTCGCGAGGAAATCCCCCACCTGAGCACGTTCTTCCTGCGCGACGCGTGCGAGCGTCTCGGCAAGCCGGACGTGCTCCTCAGCTCCGCGACGCTCGACCTCTTCGCGCGCTACTGGTGGCCCGGCAACGTCCGCCAGCTTCGCAACGAAATCCAACGGGCCGTGGCCATGAGCCCACCCGGAGGCGCGATTGAGCCCGAGCACCTCTCACCGGACCTCGCGGCCCCGGAGCCGGGAACGCCGGCGCAGGCCTTCGCACCCGGGGCGCCGATCCGGCCTGGCAATCTGGCAAACGTCGTCGAAAAGATCGAGCGGGATCTCATCACCGCGACGCTGACGACAACCTCGGGGAACATCTCTGAAACCGCGCGCGTCCTCGGTCTTACTCGGCGGGGGCTGTACTTGAAGATGCGGCGGCTGGGGCTCGAGTCCACGATGGCGGATACGCAGTAATCAGGTATACAGGCTAGGTGAATACGAAGTATCCAGTCAAGTTTTTGTCCACGACACGGCTCCTCATACCTATCTCATTGGGAATCAAGATCTTAGGGAATAAATCCACTCGCCAGACAAAACTGGGCAATACCGGGCAACAACCTTGATTACAGAAGAGGCAACACACACTTTCCCAAAGGGAGCTTCAAGGTGATTCCAACCGCCGAGACTCGTGAGAAGGCCACCTCCAATCGTCCGCAGCGCATCGGCGATCGCCGCCGGGTGAGCGTCCCGGGCCGCCTCACCTGGCGGGACAGCAGCGGCACGCTCCGGTTCGTGTCCGTGACGACGCGAGACCTGAGCGACCTCGACGTGTTCGTCGAGTGTGACCGTCCGGCGTCGATTCCGCTCTACCGGCTGGTGCACTTCCAGGTGGAAGCGCCGGCACGCGGGCAGAAGGACATTCCGGAAGCCTTGCAGCGAGGAAAGGTGTTGTCGGCCGTCTACCGAGTCGGCCCGTACGCGTCGTCAACGGGAACGCCGCAGGGGTACGCGCTGCGATTGATGGTTGAACCGAAGCGGAACGTCGCGGAGCGTCGCGCACCGCTGGCGGTCGCCAACTGAAACTCCCAGGGGGAGTCAGGGGGTCCTTTTCCTCCAATATCTAGCCAGACCGAGCCACAACAGTTCGAACGGCGCGGCGACCGGATAGGCCGCAACCTGCACGTCGTTCATCTGCCTGCGCATGTCCTGCCGGAGCCGGTCCGCAAACGAACGGCTTCTCTCGTCGTCTGACCCCGTCTCGTCCAGCGTGTGCCGCACCCAGGTCGCCATCTCCTGGAGGTTGTGCCAGAGCGTCTCCAGGTGTGGCCGCACATGAGCGACTGGTCCGAAGTGCGTGAGGAAGATTGTGTCCGGCGACCACGCTTCGATCTGATCGAGACTGGCCCGCCACTTTTCCACGTCGATGTCCGGGGGCGGAGTCGGAGGCAGCACGTACCCGCCATCGATGCATACCCCGGCGGTGTCCCCGACGAACGCCAGGCCGCTTGCCCGATCGAAGTAGCTGACGTGATGTGCCGCATGCCCCGGCGTGTACGCGACCTCGAACGTGCGGCCGCCCGCCTCGATGCGCTCGCCGCCTTGCAGGATCGCGAGGTTGTTCGCCGGGACGGGCGCAATCTCGCCCCATAGCCGGTTCATGTCGTCGCCGTAGAGCCGCGTGGCGCTGTCGATCAGCTTTTGCGGATCGATCATGTGCGTCGCGCCCCTTTCGTGCACGAACACGGTGATATGCGGATGCGCGCGCACGATTGTTCCGGTCGCGCCGGCGTGATCGAGGTGGATATGCGTCAGCAGGATGTGACGCACGTCGTTCCATCGCACGCCCTGCTGCTGTAGTCCCAGCTCGAGCGTGTCGAGGCACGTAGCAGGCCCCGGATCAACGATGGCGGCGCCGCCGGACGATTGAACGATGCCGCTCGCAATTGCGTGCGCGCGGCCGAGGAATTCGAGGTCGATATAGGACAAACCATGTGACAGAGCTGGCATCGGAGGGGCGATTATACTGGTGGGTCTTCGACCCCATGTCAGCCGTCAACACCTCCGCCGTGCTCACTTCGGTTGCACGGCTCGTGGCCGATGCCCCGGGCCTGAGAGACCTCGTGGCGGGCCTCGCCCTCGCACTGCGCGACGCCGTGCCCTTCGAGCGGCTGCATATTCTCAGGCTCGATCGAGCTGAATCGTTCGTGCTTTACGTCGTCACGAGGGAGGGCGACGTCTCCATCACCGGCAGGCGGATCGACGGAGAAAGCGTCGCCATCGACGCGGATGCAGGCAACGCGCGCTCGCGGATACTGTGCACGGCGCGCCAGGGCACGCGCATGTATGGCGCGGTCTGGGTCTCCTCGTCGGAGGAACACGCCTTTACCGACGAGCACCAGGCTCTGCTCGACAGCGTCGTCGACCTTCTTGGCGTGGCCTTCGAGCACAATGCGATCGTCGATCGCGAGACACTCCGCCGCGAGCGCATCGACAGCCTGCGCGGGCTGCTGCACACGATGGCTGAGTCGCTGGACTTGCGCGCGGTGTTTTCGGACGTCTCGGATGTGGTGCGGGGGGGTCTCCCTCACGACATCCTGGCGATGACCTCGTGGGGTGCTGACGGCGCGTCGTTCCGAATCTATGCCATCGCCGGCGCCGAACTGGAGGGGCCCGAGCTGCTTGGTCCCTTCACGCTCTCGGGCGACGACCTCGCCCAGCTGCAACGGGGCGCGTATGTGGTTCACGACGTGGACGCCGAGCTGTCCCGCGATACGATTCGCAGCCGCATCTTCACCCATCTGGGCGTGAAGTCGGCTCTGCGCGTCACGCTGCCGCTTGGCAGCCAGGTGTTCGGCTCGCTCTTCTTCCTCTCCCGTCAGACGAACGCGTTTCTCGACGACGACGTGGACTTCGGGCGGCGGGTGGCGGACCACCTGGCGCTGGCGCTGTCGCATGAGCGTCTGGCGGAGGCGTCCAGGCGGGACGCCGAAGCACGCGAAGTGGCGGCACGCCTCGAGGCGCAGGTCGCCACCCTGACCCGCGAGCTCGAGTCGACGAGCCCTCACCGCAGAGTCGTCGGGCGATCGCGGCAGTGGAAGGACGTGCTTGCCCAGGCGGCGCGCGTCTCTCGCACGGAAACCACCGTCCTGCTGACCGGCGAGTCGGGGACCGGTAAGGAAGTGGTGGCGCGCTTCATTCACCATGCCTCGAGGCGCGGCAGCGGACCATTCGTGGCGATCAACTGCGCGGCCCTGCCCGATCAGCTGCTCGAATCAGAGCTGTTCGGGCATGAGCGCGGGGCGTTTACCGGCGCGGTGGCAGCCAAACCGGGACGCATCGAGCAGGCCAGCGGCGGCGTGCTCTTCCTCGACGAGGTCGGCGAGATGATCCCGACCGTTCAGGCCAAGCTGCTGCGCGTGCTCGAGGAGCGCGAGTTCATGCGGCTCGGAAGCACTCGCATTCTGCGCGCCGACATCCGCGTCATCGCTGCGACGAACCGCGACCTGCACGCCGCGATGCAGCGCGGCGAGTTCCGCGAAGACCTCTACTACCGGCTCGGCGTCTTCGAGATCGCGCTGCCGCCGCTGCGCGAGCGGCTCGAAGACGTCCTCGAGCTGGCTGACACGTTCCTCGAGCAGATCGGCGAGACCGTTGGCAAGCCGGCGGCAGGCATCGCCCGCGATGCGAAGGACCAGCTGCTCGGCTACACCTGGCCGGGCAACGTCCGCGAGCTTCGCAACGCGATCGAACGTGCGGTGATCCTGGCCGACGGCGGCTACATCCGCAGCGAGCACCTGCCGGTGACCGGAGCCAGGCAGCCCGCAACGGCAGCCGCCGAGCCGCCGGGAGCTGCCGCGTTTCCGCCCGGCGGCGTGAACCTCGAGGCGATCGAACGCTCGTTCGTCATCAAGGCGCTTCGCCAGGCGCGTCACAACAAGACGCGGGCAGCCAAGCTGCTCGGCCTGACGCGGGCACAGCTCTATTCGCGAATCGAGAAGTACGGTCTCGCGGAGATTGAGTCGTAGGGCCGGTCGCGCAGGGGTGCGCGACCGGATCTCGAACTAGGTCTTCACTCGAATCGTGAGCGGCGCGGTCAGTCGCGACGTCACGTTGGCGCCCGGACCGAGGCGGACTTCCTTGCCTTTGGTGGCCAGCACGGCGCCCGTACCAGCCGCGCCGCCGATCACCGCCCCCTTGGCCGCGCCGGAGCCACCGCCGAGAAGGGCACCCACCGCAGCGCCTGCGCCGGCGCCGATGCCGATCTTCTTCGCATCTTCACCCTTCGTCGCTTCTGCCACATGCGTCGTGGGCGCGGTGGCGATGTCGTATTGCTCGTCGCCGACGCTCAGGGAGTTGAAGCGGTAGGCGATTCGCGCCCGGCCCTTCACCCTGCCGGAGTCCTCGACATCGGTGACGACACCCGCGAGCTCGGCGCCTGTCGGCACGACCGTCTGCCCGTCGATCACGAGAGCTTGACGAAGAGTGGCACGCACCGCATCCTCGACCTTGCTGCTGTCGGAAGCGATGCTCGACGCCAGGTCGAGCCGCAGCGTGGTTCCCGCCGGCAGCGTGACCTCCCGATAGACCGCCCTTGCCTTCGCCGGTTCCTTCGCGTCCTTCTCTCCGTCAGCCGCGGCGGCCTGCTCTTCGGTCTCCGCGCTGGACGAGGCATTGTCGGATCCGGCACAGGCGCCACATGCGACCACCAGGGCAACCACCGCCAGCCACTTATTCACGTCTCTCACGCGTCCTCCTGCCTGTTCGCTATTTGCGCTGTTCACGCTTCCGCCAAGCACGCATTGCGTCAGATCGACCACGGATCTGTGCGCAATTCCGTGCGTCTGCCCGTATCGGCTGCTGAAATGCCAAATCGCTGCCGAGCAAGGATACGCCGACTCAGGCCTGCCCTATTGGGGGAAGCTCGTTGGCGGGGTGTCCTGATAGCCCTCCCCTTCGAGGGCCTGCATCAGGGCAACGAGCGCGTCGATCTCGGACTCGGTCAGATTGAGCGGCTTGATCTTCGCGTCGAGCCAGGGGTTCTTCTCGCCGCCGCGGTTGTAGAACTCAACGACTTCGCGCAGCGTGGCGACGGAGCCGTCGTGCATGTAGGGTGCGTGCTTCGATACTTCGCGAATCGTGGGCGTCTTGAAGGCGCCGCGATCGCCCTGCCGCGCCTCCTCGCCCAGATGCTGCGACACGACCCAGCGCCCTTCGTCCTTGAACGACTTCGTCCCCGCGACCCAGCCCACGCCAATGTTGTGGAACTGGCCATCGGTGAAGTTGTTGCTGAGATGACACTGGGCACAGTTGGCCTTGCCCTGAAACAGCTCGTGCCCCAGCTTCACCTGCGCGGACACCGCGTTCTCGTCACGGTTGTAACGCCAGCGATCCCACGGTGAGTTGCCGCTCATGCGCGTGCGCTCGTAGTCGGCGATCGCCTTCGCGACGCGCTCCTTGGTGATCTCGGGCGTGCCAAATGCCTCTTTGAAGTAGGGCGCGTAGCCCGGGATGCGGCCGAGCGTCTCCACCATCGCCGTGTGGGTGTTGCCCATCTCGATCGGATTAGCGATGGGACCGAGCGCCTGATCTTCGAGTGACGAGGCTCGGCCATCCCAGAAGAAGACCGGAAAGATCGTCACTGCCTGATTGACGAAGCTGGGTGCCTTGCGTCCGCCCTTCTGCCCCTTGATCCCGGAAGACACCGGAGTCACTTCGGAGAACGCATGCTCAGGCTTGTGGCAGCTCGCGCATGCGACGCTGTTGTCCGCGGACAGGCGCGTGTCGTAGAAGAGCCAGCGTCCGAGGCGCACGCGCTCCGGCGTCGGCGGCTCGGTCAACGAGGCGAGATCGATCTCAGTGCCGAGCGGGCCCGCCGGAAGCGGCTTGATCGGGTTCGCGGTTTCCCAGGCCGGTGGCGCCGTGCGACATGCGCCGGCAATCAGCAACACGACGGCCGACACGACGATCGCGAACGTCGAACCTGAACCCCGAACGCGGAACCTCGAACCAATCATGAACACGAACTGAGAACCTGAACACGAACCGAGAAGCGCGAACCTGGAAGAGTGAACGACTCCCGATTGTACAATGCCCCAAAATGCGGCTTTTTTCGCCCCTGGCCGTGCTGCTCCTGGCCGTCGTCGCCGGCGCACCGCGAGACGTGGACGCGCAGTCACGCACGGCGCGAACCATCAGAATTCAAAGCACCGCGATCGGCGGGCAGATGACCGTTGCCGTGCTCCTGCCGGTCGAGTACGACTCCTCGACCGCGAGATTTCCCGTGGTCTACCTGCTTCACGGAGGCACGCAAAACCACACCGCCTTCCCAGCTCGCACGTGGTTCCCACGCGACATCCCAGACCTCCACACGATCGTCGTCATGCCCTACCTGCAGCCGTTTGTCTTCACCGCGCGACGTGATCAGCCGGCGCTGGTCGAAGATTTTCTCGGGCGCGAGCTGCCGGAGTACATCGACGCAAACTACCGCACGGTGAACGACCGACGAGCGCGAGCGATTGCCGGGATCTCGATGGGCGGGTACGGAGCGACGCTGCTTGGCCTCAAGCGGCCCGACGTGTTCGGCGCCGTCGGTGCGGTCAGCGCGGCGCTGTCAACCGGCGGCAGACCCTCTGACGTCTCGACAAACGTGGCGACGCTGACGCCGGAGACCGCGCCCTACTTCTTCATCGCGTGCGGTCTTGGTGACAGCGTGCTGTCGGCCAGCCGCGACCTGGACACCCAGCTTCGCGGCCGGCAGATTCGATCCGAGTTGCACGAGGTCCCGGGAGGCCACGACTGGAGTGTCTGGGACTCGCAGATTCGCGCGTTCTTCGACGTCGTCGCGAAACTTCCCGGCTGGCGCCCCACTCCCTGAACGATTCGAACGTCTCGAACGATCCGAACGATTTTAGAAACCGAAAACAACTCCCCCCGACGCGCGATTGAACGAGAGTTTCTCGTCCGCCAGCCCGAACCCGAGGATGCCGAACTCCGAAAACGACTTGAAGCGGCGCAGATCACCGCGCACGCCGATGTGGTCTCCGAACATCAGCATCACTCCCCCGCCGATGTTCCAGCCGAAGTCATTACTGGAGTCGAGCAGGCTGCCTGCGTCGAACTCCACGTGCGACTTCATGAGGCCGACACCGCCGAGCACGAACGGCCTGATCGCCCCGATCTTCGGGCCGACGATCACGTTCGTCATGAGGGTCAGGACACTGTTGTCTACCCCGGGCAATTCGCCGAAGAAGTTGCGGGCGTAGCCCAGCTCGACCTCGATGCCGGCAAGAGCGCCCAGCTTGCCGCCCGACACGCCGAGGTTGCTGTTCTTGTCGTCACAATCGGACGCGGTCGGGCACCCGGAATCGCCGCCGAAGTCAAAGCCGATGAACGGGCTGATGTAACCCTGGGCGTTGGCTCGTGCTGGAGCGAGCACGGAGATCGCGAGAGTGAGGAGCACGGGCACAAGGGCCGTGCGGCACTGTCGAGCTAATCGATTGTTGAGCATCTACGGATTATTGCCCGCCTCGAATGGTCCAGCTTGGATCAGGCTCCCGCTTGCCACTGCCGGATCGCCTCGAACGGGTGCAGCAGCATGAGGATGTTGAGGAGGAGGTTGTCGCGGATCACGATCGCCACACCGATTTCCAGGACGAGCACCAGGACGACGCTCG
>DATLLQ010000113.1:0-3257 GCA_035537775.1 Vicinamibacterales bacterium
ACGAGAATCTCGACCGCTCCCAGGCCGTCCACCGTCAGGCCATGTGTCTTGCGAAGCGCTTCGCCCCGCTCGACGGCGGCAATGCCGGCGGCCTCGAGGAACGCCAGAACCTGCTGTGCCTGCATTTCGCCGTTTGCAACAAATACCGCGCGCAACCGTGTATCCATATCCTGTCTCCGGGACACGATAGCACCGGTCCTCTGGGGATACCTCGAGGGTCCGCCTAAAGGCGGACACTACGCAAACAGCTGCCGCGATGCGAGTTTCGCGCCTTCGACGAGCGACCGCAATTTCGCCCACCCCAGAGACGCATGGATCCGGCCGCCGAGGCCACAGTCGGTGCCGGCAATGACGTTCTCGCGGCCGACGAGCTGCGCGTACTGAACGATCCGATCGGCGACGAGCTCGGGATGCTCCACGACGTTGGTGGCGTGCGACACGACGCCGGGAATCAACGTCTTGCCGTCCGGCAGCTTGACGTCCCGCCAGACCTTCCACTCGTGCTCGTGGCGCACGTTCCCCGCTTCGAGCGAATAGGCGCCGGCCCTGATCGTCAGCAGCAGATCGACGATGTCGCGCAGCGGAATGTCGGTCAGGTGCGGGCCGTGCCAGCTTCCCCAGCACATGTGATAGCGCACGCGCTCTTCCGGGATGCCGGCGAGCGCATGGTTCAACGCCTCGATGCAGAGGCGCGCGTAGGCGCGGTATTCCTCGATCGTCACCGACGGATCCATCGCGTCCCAGTTCTCGGCCATGCCCGGGTCGTCGATCTGCAGGATGAAGCCCGCATCGGAAATGGCGCGATATTCGACCCGCAGCGCATCGGCAACCGCAAAGAGGAATTCTTCCTGAGTCTTGTAGTAGCGGTTCTGATCGCGACCGAATGTGCCGGGGGCAGGCGATGTCATGAAGGCATCGGAAATCCGGCTAAAGCCGGACTCCACGACAGGCGCATTCAAGGCGGCGCGCAGGTGCTCGATGTCCGCCTGGAGCGCGTCGTGACCGCGGTAGGCGACCTTCCCGACGATGGGCCGCCCCATGGGGCGCGGTCCGCCGCCGAACATCTCGCGATCGATGTCCGCGTACACCTCCGGAAACGCCTGACGGTCGCGGCGGTTCTTGAAGCTCCCGGGCTTGATTGCGTGATCGTCGGTGGCACCTCTGAAGGGGTGCCCTACAGATTCTGCGTCCTCGAATCCGGTGAAGCGCTCGAGCACGTAGCTGATCCACGCCCCGTAATCGAGGCGGGTGCGCATCGCCTTCCCGAACTCGCCGTCGTTGACGATGTCGATGCCGAGCTGTGTCTGAAGACTGACGACATCCTGGACGGCGCCGCGCAAACGGTGACGATGGATTTCCGGGAACGCGCCGGCGCGTTCAGCGTTGAGGGCGAGGAGATCGTCAGGGCGCGGCAGCGCCCCCGCGTGAGTCGTCAGGACGCGGGAGGCGCTGCGCTTCAACGGTTACTTCTTCAGGCCGGTCTGCTTCGAATAGTCCAGATCCTTCTGTTCCTTGCACTGGTCTTGCGTATACGGTGCGTCGGCGGGCATCACTGGCGCCTCGTTGGTGCTGGCAGCCTTGCCTTTCAGATAATCCGGGTCCTCGGCTTCCCACGTGCGCGACAGCTGCCACGTCTTCGGGTCGAGCGTAAAGCGTTCGACGACGTGCAGCTTCTCTCCGTGACGTGTGGTTCCGTTCAGCACACCGGGCAGGAAGCCGACGGTGTCCACGATCAGCGTGTCGCCTTCCCAGCGCCCGATCGAATGCCCGGCGCGCGTCGGTTTGATGTTCGCCGGATGCTGCTTCTGGTTCATGTAGACGGTTCGCTTCAGGTTCATCTGGCCGTACTCGATCACGATGTCGTTCCGGTTCTGCGTGATCCGGTTGACCGGGCCGTCGAACGTCCAGTCGAAGATGATGCTCGTCGTCTCGCACTTGAAGCGCGGGTTGTCGGCCTGGGTCATCGCATCCGCTTCCTTGATGGCCCGTTCGGTCAGTTCGGCGCCGTTGAACATGCGCGGCCCGCCCGCGCCGCGTCCGCGGCCTGGCGCCGCCCCGCGACCGGCTGCCGGCGCAGCGCCACCAGCGCGCGCCTGCGGCGGCGTTTCCGCCGGCCTCTCGCCAATGGTGCTGAGACGCTGGAGGCCGCCGCCGACGCCGCGCGGATCCCGCATGACCACCTGCTCGGGCGCCCAGTCGCCGGTGATGTTCGGCTCGCCGCTCGGACGACGGGCCGGACGGTTGGTGTTGCCGGCGCGGATGGCGCCGCGAACTTCCTTGAGCCCGCCTTCCGCCGCCTTGACGTACTGGCCGTAGCGGTCCATCCGCGTGCCGTTGGCGAACTGGATCGTCTGGAGGTAGCAGGACCCGGCGTCAGCGCGATCCGGAGACGCGGTGATGTCGACGCGCTGCCCCGCCTTGAACATGTCGCTCGCCCAGCCGGAGCGACGCAGCACGTGCGCCGAACGCATCTCGCAGCGCATCTTCTGCACCTTGCCCGTTGCGTCCCTGACGTCGAAGTACAGCCACGAATGGGGATTGATGAACTCGAGCTTCGTCAGCGTGGCGCCGGGGAAGCTGACCGTCTTGTTCACCTCGAACGTACCGAATCCGTGATGGGCGGCCACGGGTGTCGCGGCCGTTATGGCGATGAGGACAGCGTACGTTCGGATAGACATGCGCATGTTCGGGCTCCATCTGCAGCGTCCGCAAGAACAGTGGACCGCCGGCCGCGCACGGCTTTCGCCATGCGAAGGCCTGGGCGCTCAGCGGTCCGTCTTGTACTACGATTCGGCGGCAGCCGGAACACCATTCGGTCCAACCACAGCCGCGGGCGCATGCTGTCGTCGATCGAATACCCGATCAGTCGAGTCCCTCGAACGCCTCCTCGTCGCCAATCCGGCCGAGCGCGGCGGCCTGGCTCGGCGAGATCGCTTCGACACTGACCAGGGACGCCAGGCTGCTGTCGGCGCCCTCGCTGAATGCACCCGCGCCAATCAGGTCCTTCGCGTTCTGGTAGCGCTTCTTCAGGGCGTCGATGACCACGCGCCGATCGACCTCGGTCAGATCCTGCGACTTGAGCGCGGCCCCGATCGCCTTCTTCAAGGCACTCTGCGCGGCTTCCAGGTGATCCTCGCTGAGCATGTCCACCGCGCGCTGATACGGCTCCCTGATCGCCGACAGCGCGTCCCAGTCGTCGCGGGTGGTGGCGCGCTCGACGCGCAGCAGGATGTAGTTGCGCTTCGTCAGATGCTGGC
>DATLLQ010000114.1:0-8843 GCA_035537775.1 Vicinamibacterales bacterium
AGGAACGCTTGCCGTGGTCACGAAGGTCGTGGTCCGGATCCTGAGAAAACCGGAAACCGTGCAGACGCTGCTGGCGGCCTACAACAGCACGAGCGATGCCGGTGCGGCAGTGTCCGAGATCATCGCCGCGGGCATCGTGCCTGCGGCCGTCGAGATGATGGACGCGCTGGCGATCCGCGCCGCCGAGGCCGCTGTCCATCCGAACTTCCCTCCGGCGGACACCGTGTTGATCGTCGAGCTGGATGGTCCGGCGGCTGAAGTCCGGGAGCTGTTCGCAACCGTGGAAGCGATCTGCCGGCGGACCGGATCGACGGTCGTCGAGGTTGCGCAGAACGACGAACAGCGGATGCGCATCTGGCGTGGCCGAAAGGCCGCCTTTGCCGCGATGGGCCGGGTGTCGCCGAACTATTACGTGCAGGACGGTGTCGTGCCGCGCACGAAGCTGCCGGAAGTGCTGGCGCGGATTCGCGCGCTGTCCGAGCGTTCCGGGCTTGGCATCGGAAACGTCTTTCACGCCGGCGATGGAAACCTGCACCCGTTGATTTGCTACGACGAGCGGATTCCAGGCCAGTCCAAGCTTGCCGAGGATGTGGCAGGCGAAATCCTGACCTACTGCGTCGAAGCCGGCGGGTCGATCACCGGCGAGCACGGGGTTGGCGCGGACAAGAAGGACTACATGCCGCGGATGTTTTCCGCCGACGATCTCGACGCGATGCAGCAGGTTCGCGACGCGATCGATCCCGCGCGGATCTGCAATCCCGGAAAGGTGTTGCCGACGCCGCGGCTTTGCGGCGAGGTGCCCGGACCCTACCGCGAACACCCGGCCGAGAAAGCCGGTCTGGCCGAACGGTTCTGATGGCAGTTTCCGATTGTTTCCGTCCCGGCACGGCGGCGGATCGCGTGGACGGCGAAGTACCGCCGCAGGTCGCGGAGCCCGATTCGCCTGAAGCGTTCGCCGGCGTGCTGGCGCATGCATCGGCGGAGCGGCTGGCCACCGTCATACGAGGCGGCGGGACGAAGCTCTCCTGGGGACGGCCTCCCGATAACCTGGACCTCGTCGTCAGCACGACGCGTCTGACGCGACTGATCGCCCACCGCCACGGTGATTTGACGGCGACCGTGCAGGCCGGTATGACGCTGCGCGATTTGAACGTCGCCCTGGGCGCCGAGCGCCAGTGGCTGCCCATCGACAGCGCGTTCGACCACGCGACGATTGGCGGTATCGTGGCGACCAACGATGCGGGGCCGTCCCGGCATCGGCACGGCACTCCGCGAGATCTGATCATCGGCATTACGCTCGCGTTGACAGACGGCCGGCTGGTGAAGGCTGGTGGCACGGTCGTCAAGAACGTCGCCGGCTACGACCTCGGGAAACTGATGAGCGGTTCGCACGGCACGCTGGCCGGCATTGTCGACATGACGTTCAAGCTCGTGCCCATACCGCAGACGTCGGCGACGCTCGTCGCCTCGTATGCCGATGCGGGCGCGCTCGCGCGCGACGTTGCGGCGCTGGATGCCAGCCAGATTGAGCCGGCAGCCTTCGATATTCGATCCGAAGATGGAGAGACGCCGCTGCAATTGAAGCTGCGCGTGGCCACCAGCCCGGCGGCGCGCGATGCGCAGATCGCCGCGGCGCGTGCCCTGGTCTCCGGCCAGGCCACTATCCTGACGGACACGGCGGAACGTGAGACGTGGCAGGCCCAGATCGATGCACCGTGGCACGGCGATGCGGCCGTGCGACTGAGCTGGCTGCCCACGAAGCTGCTGCACGTGCTGGAAACGCTGGAGGAGATCCGGCGAACGGATCACGTGTCCGTGACGTTTGTGGGCCGTGTCATCGGCACGGGCCTGGCTCGCCTGTCGGGGGATGCGCGCGGCCTCGCGGCTGCGATCCAGCGTCTTCGGAGCAGTGATGCGGGCAACGTCGTCCTGCTGCGCGGCTCGCGCGAGCTGAAGGAAACCGTTGACGTCTGGGGCGTACCGCGCAGCTCGGATAACGCCGTGCGATCGTTGAAGCGCATGTTCGACCCGGCCGGTATTCTCAACGCTGCCCGGGGCCCGATCTGAATTTCGGGAACCGCTGAACAGGACCTTGAAGCGATTGAACCCGTGAACCCACTGAACCTGCCAACAGCATTCGAAGGTCCTGATTCGCCGCCATCGGCGCTGATCAACACCTGCGTCCATTGCGGGTTCTGCCTGCCGACCTGTCCGACCTACGTGCTCTGGGGCGAAGAGATGGACTCGCCACGCGGACGCGTCTATCTGATGAAGGCCGGCGTAGAGGGACGCGCGGAGATGCAGCCGTCCTTCGTGCAGCACTTCGATCGCTGCCTGGGCTGCCTCGCGTGCGTGACCGCGTGCCCTTCGGGCGTTCAGTACGGCCCGCTGATCGAGAAGACACGCGCGCAGATCGAACGGCGTTACGAGCGGACGCTGTCGGATCGACTGTTCCGATCGGCACTGATGGCGCTGGTCCCCTATCCCCAGCGCCTTCGCATCGCGATGTTTCCGCTGGTGCTGTTCGGAGGCGTCGTGCGCGCCATTGGTCGCGCGCTCCTGTCACCCGTGAAAGGCGCGCCCAACGCAGAAACGAGCGTCGGGGCGCCACGCCCTCAGCCGTCCGGCGAGGCGAGCTTCTGGAGCCGGGTGTCTGCGGCGCTGGCGTTGTCGCCGCCGGTATCGCTGTCGTCGTTCTTCGGCGGGCTCCCGGAGCTCACGCCGGCGGCAGGGGAGTCGCGCATGAAGGTCGCCGTGCTGACCGGCTGCGTACAGCGGCTGTCGTTTGCCGACGTCAACCGCGCGACCGTGAACGTGCTGGCAGCCGAGGGCTGCACCGTCGCGGCCCCGCCGGGCCAGGGATGCTGCGGCGCGCTGCCGCTTCACGCTGGTGGCATCGATCAGGCCCGTAGGCTGGCGAAGCACAACATCGAGGTGTTCGAGCGCGCCGGCGTGGATCGGATCGTGGTGAACGCGGCCGGTTGCGGCTCCGCGATGAAGGAATACAAGGATCTGCTGGCTGCGGACGTTGAATGGGCGGCGCGTGCCCATGCGTTCAGCGACAAGGTCCGCGACGTGTCGGAGCTGCTCGTGGAGCTGGGCGAACCGCGTGCCGAGCGCCGCCCGATTCAGGCGCGGGTGGTCTACCACGACGCCTGCCATCTCGCGCACGGCCAGGGAGTCCGCTCCCAGCCCCGCGCCCTGCTGCAGGCGATACCCGGCGTGGAGCTGCTGACGCCGGCTGAATCCGAGATCTGCTGCGGAAGCGCCGGAATCTATAACCTCGTCCAGCCCGAGCCCGCCATGCAGCTCGGGGCACGCAAGGCGCGCAACATTGCCGCGCTCTCACCGGACATGATCGCCACGGCAAATCCAGGCTGCACGCTCCAGATCTCGGCAGCTGCACGCATCCTGGGGTATAACTGGCCGGTCTTTCACCCTGTTCAGCTGCTTGACGCGTCGATTCGCGGGAAAACCCTGCGAGGGGCGCGGAAGTAGTAGCCCTGGTACCTGACAACTGATTCCCTGATCGCCCTTGGGCCCTGGGCCTTAGGCCTTGGGCCTTCTGCGTATGAGGACGTATGTGGCAGCACAACTATGAACCGATAGCTGGCAGTCTGGCCCTTTCGGCGCCAGTCGCTGCGATTCCGATTGTCGTGCTGTTCGTCATGCTCGGCGTCTTGAGGAAGGCCGCCTGGATATCGGCGCTCGCCGCGCTCGTCTCGGCGCTCATCGTCGCGCTCGTCGTCTACGGGATGCCAGCCAAGCTGGCTCTGGTTTCAGCGGTTTACGGCGCCGCGTACGGGGTGTTTCCGATCGCCTGGATCGTCTTCGCGTCGATCATGCTTTACCGGCTGGCCGTGGACACCGGCAAGTTCGAGATCATCAAGGACTCGGTCGGCAGCCTCACGGACGACCGCCGCTTGCAGGCGATGTTCATCGCCTTTTCATTTGGCGCGTTCATCGAGGGTGCGGCCGGCTTCGGCGCTCCGGTTGCCGTCTCGGGCGCGATGCTGGCCGGCCTCGGCTTCAATCCCTTCTACGCCGCGGGAATCTGCCTGCTCGCCAACACGGCGCCCGTTGCCTTCGGCTCAATCGGCATACCCGTAACGACGCTCGCCAATGTGACCGGGCTGCCAGTGCTGGCGCTCAGCGGCATGGTCGGTACGCTGTGCGCGATGATTTCGATCATCATCCCCGGCTACCTGATCGTCGTCATGGCCGGATGGAAACGGGCGATTGAAGTGTGGCCGGCCATCGTCGCGTGCGGCCTCTCCTTTGCCGCCGTGCAGTTCTACGTTTCGCGCAACGTGGGACCCGAGCTCACCGACATTCTGAGCTCGCTGACCTGCATCATTGTCATGGTGGCTGTCCTCAAGTTCTGGAAGCCGGCGAACATCATGCGGCTCGAGGGAGACAAGCCGGTTTCGATCAGCAGCTCGAAACATACAGGCGGGCAGATTTTCATGGCCTGGGTGCCCTACCTCCTGCTCGTGGTGTTCGTGCTGGTCTGGGGGGAGCGCGAGATCAAGCCGAGCATCAACCAGATCGGCAACTCGGTGATTCCGGCCTCGTTGCCGACGACGGCCGGATCCGCCGATGGTCTGGTCGCCACGCGCCTGATGGTGCCGGGGCTGCACAATCAGATCACACGCGTTCCGCCGGTCGTGCCCAAGCCTGCGCCCTATGCGGCGCTCTACGAGCTGAACTGGCTGAGCGCGTCGGGAACCGCGTGCTTCCTGGCGATTCTCGCGACGGCGCTCATCCTCCGCGTGTCTCCCGGCAAGGTCGCGAAGACTTACGTGGATACCTTCAAGCAACTGAAGTTCGCCATCCTGACCATCGCGTCGATGCTCGGTCTGGCATACCTGATGAACTACTCGGGCATGACCTCCACTCTCGGCCTGGCCCTGGCGGCGAGCGGAGCCCTATTCCCGTTCTTCAGCGCGGTCGTCGGCTGGCTCGGGGTCTTCCTGACCGGCAGCGACACCTCCGCCAACGCGCTGTTTGGAAATCTCCAGGTCGTGACGGCCAACGCCATCGGGCTCAATCCCATCCTCACCGCCTCGGTGAACTCGGCCGCCGGTGTAATGGGGAAGATGATTTCGATTCAGAGCATTGCGGTTGCCGTGGCGGCCACTGGGATGACGCGGTCCGACGAGAGTCGGCTCTTCCGTTTCACCATCAAGCACAGCATTTTGCTGATGGCGGCGATGGGGGTGATTTCGATGCTCTTTGCCTACGTCTTCCCACAATTTGTCCCAATGGTTGAGTAGGCCCGGTTGACTGGAGCCGGGGCGCAGGCACCTCTGGACAGGGCCTGAGCCCTTGGGCCAGAGGCCTTTAGCGTGTTATATTCGTCAGGTTCTGTTGGGGCTAGGACACCCTATCTAGCCCCGTGTCTCCAGGAACGTCCGAGCGACGTTCCAGCTGGAAAGAGCACGACGCTTTTTTCTCCGGGCGTACCGATGGCGGTAAGCCCAAGCGACATAAACAGATAGGGTCATCAGCTGCAAGCGCCAGACATCGCGCCTCACGGCCGCGGTCGTCTTCAGGCTTGCCGCGACGCGTCGGCTGTAAGCTCGCAGCCGGCCGGTTTGTATTTGAGCGCGGGCGTCAGCTTTCGGGCTGTACGCCGTTTTGAGGATCAATGCCGACCATCAGTCAGCTTGTCCGCCAGGGACGCAAGAAGATCGTCACCAAGACGAAGAGCCCGGCGCTGCAGGTCAGCCCGCAGAAGCGTGGCGTCTGTGTGCGCGTGTTCACGCAGACCCCGAAGAAGCCGAACTCGGCGCTGCGCAAGGTCGCGCGCGTCCGGCTCACCAACGGCATCGAGGTGACGACCTACATCCCCGGCGTCGGCCACAACCTGCAGGAGCACTCGCTGGTGTTGATCCGCGGCGGCCGCGTGAAGGACCTTCCGGGCGTGCGCTACCACGTGGTGCGCGGGACGCTGGATGCGGTTGGCGTGCAGGGTCGCAAGCAGGGTCGATCGAAGTACGGCGCCAAGCGCCCGAAGTCGTAAGCACGAAGGCCACGAAGCGATCGAAGGACACGAAGAAGGACACGAAGAGATATGCCGCGTAGACGAGAGATACCGAAGCGCGAACTCCCAGCGGACCCGCTGTATAACAGCACGCTGGTCAGCAAGTTCATCAACACCGTGATGCGCGATGGCAAGCGCAGCACGGCGGAGCGGATCCTCTACAAGAGCTTCGACATCATCAAGGAGCGCACCGGGGACGACCCGCTGAAGGTGTTCAAGAAGGCGCTCGACAACGTGAAGCCGAGCCTCGAGGTGAAGTCACGCCGCGTCGGCGGATCGAACTATCAGGTGCCGGTCGAAGTGAACCCGAACCGGCGTCTCTCGCTCAGCATCCGCTGGCTCGTCACCTACGCGCGCTCGCGCGGCGACGGCAAGACGATGCAGGAGAAGTTTGCGAACGAGCTGCTCGACGCGTCGAACCTGCGCGGCGGCGCCGTCAAGAAGCGTGAAGACACGCACCGTATGGCGGAAGCCAACAAGGCGTTCGCGCACTACCGCTGGTAAGAATCAGGAATCAGGACGGATAGGACTCAGTAATGCCTCGGCAGACACCGCTCGAGCGGACACGCAACATCGGCATCATGGCGCACATCGATGCCGGCAAGACGACGACGACAGAGCGGATCCTCTTCTACACCGGAATTACGTACAAGATCGGCGAGGTCCATGAAGGCACGGCCGTGATGGACTGGATGGAGCAGGAACAGGAGCGCGGCATCACCATCACGTCCGCGGCGACGACCTGCTTCTGGCGCGACATCCGCATCAACATCATCGACACGCCCGGCCACGTGGACTTCACGGCCGAAGTCGAGCGTTCGCTGCGCGTGCTCGACGGCGCGTGCGCCGTGTTCGACGCGGTGGCCGGCGTCGAGCCGCAGTCCGAGACCGTGTGGCGGCAGGCGGACAAGTACCGCGTTCCGCGCATCTGCTTCGTCAACAAGATGGACCGCATCGGCGCCGACTTCAAGCGGACGCTCGAGCAGATCGAGTCCAAGCTTGGTGCGAATCCGGTGGCCATTCAGCTTCCCATCGGCGCCGAAGACAAGTTCACGGGAGTCATCGATCTCGTGAAGATGAAGGCGATCACCTATCGCGATGAGACGATGGGCGCCGACTACGATGTGGCCGAGATCCCGGCCGAGATGATGGCCGAGGCCCAGCAGTACCGCGAGAAGCTGGTTGAGAAGGTCAGCGAGCATGACGACAAGCTGCTCGAAAAGTATCTTGGCGGCCAGGAAATCACTGAAGCCGAGATCAAGGCGGCGCTCCGCGACCGCGTGATCAAGTCGGTGCGCAACGAGGCCACAGCCTTCGTCGTCGTGATCTGCGGCACCGCGTTCAAGAACAAGGGCGTTCAACCGCTGCTCGACGCAGTCGTCGACTATCTGCCGTCGCCGCTGGATGTGCCCCCGATTACCGGCCTGGACCCGAACGCGAAGGAAGAGACGCTCATCGAACGTCCGGCCGCTGACGCCGCGCCGTTCTCTTCGCTGGCGTTCAAGCTGATGACCGACCCGTTCGTCGGCCAGTTGACGTTCATCCGCGTGTATTCCGGCGTGCTGACGTCCGGATCGTCGGTCTACAACGCGACGAAGGGCCGCACCGAGCGCGTCGGCCGCCTCCTGAAGATGCACGCGAACAAGCGTGAGGAAATCAAGGAGGTCTACGCGGGCGATATCGCGGCGGCCGTCGGGCTGAAGCAGGTGAGCACCGGCGACACGCTGTGCGACGAGAAGAACGCGGTCGTGCTCGAGTCGATGGACTTCCCGGAGCCGGTCATTGCGCTGGCGATCGAGCCGAAGACCAAGGGCGATCAGGAAAAGCTCGGCGTCGGCCTCTCGAAGCTGATGGCGGAGGATCCGACCTTCCGCGTCAAGACCGACGATCAGACCGGGCAGGTCGTGATCTCGGGCATGGGCGAGCTGCACCTCGAGATCATCGTCGACCGCCTGAAGCGCGAGTTCAACGTCGAGGCGAGCGTCGGCAAGCCGCAGGTGGCCTACAAGGAAACGCTCACGCGTCCGGCCGATGGCGAGATGAAGTACGCCAAGCAGACCGGCGGCCGCGGTCAGTACGGCCACGCGAAGATTCATCTCTTCCCGGGGGAGCCGGGCACCGGCTACATCTTCGAGAACGAGATCGTCGGCGGGTCGATTCCAAGGGAATTCATCAAGCCGATCGACGAAGGCATCAAGGAAGCGCTCACGCGCGGCGTGCTGGCGGGCTACCCGATCGACGACGTGCGCGTGGTGCTCTACGACGGGTCGTATCACGACGTGGACTCGTCGGAAATGGCGTTCAAGATCGCCGGTTCGATGGCGTTCCAGGACGCGGCCAAGAAGGCCAAGCCCGTTCTGCTCGAGCCGATCATGCGCGTTGAAGTGGTGGTCCCGAAGGACTATCTCGGCGACGTCATGGGCGACCTGGCGAGCCGGCTCGGCCGCATCCAGTCGCAGGAAGACCGCGGCGGCACGCAGATCATCAACGCGCGTGTCCCGCTGTCGGAGATGTTCGGCTACGCGACCGATCTGCGATCGCGCACGCAGGGCCGCGCGACCTACTCGATGCACTTCGATCGCTACGAACAGGCGCCCAGCAACGTAAGTGAAGAAGTCGTTGCCCGGATCCAGGGCACTAAATAACGGAGACGCACGCTAATGGCGAAAGAGAAATTTGATCGTTCAAAGCCGCACGTGAACGTGGGGACGATCGGCCACATCGACCACGGGAAGACGACGCTGACGGCGGCGCTGACGAAGGTGGCGGCGGACAAGGGCTGGGCGAAGTTCGTGCC
>DATLLQ010000115.1:0-7263 GCA_035537775.1 Vicinamibacterales bacterium
TCACGTCGTACTGATGCGTCCACACGGTGACATCGTCAGCGACCCGAATCATCCGCGGAATGATTCGCACCAGTTCGTCATGCTCTCCGTCTCGTCGAACCGATCCTTCGATGACGTACGCGGCGCCGAGGTCGGCGCCGATCCGGCGCACCGTCTTTCCGCTGCGGTCGTACTCACGCGTCGACGTCGTCGAGATGACACCGAGGTCATCCAGCGTCGCCAGGCGTGTCGCCAACTCTTCGACGGTGCCATCTGCCAGATAGCGGCTATCGGCGGGTCCCAGGTTGACGAACGGCAATACGGCCAGTCGCCGGGGTGTCGAATCGTCAACCGCCGCCTCCCGTGGAGGGGCCGGATCAGACTTGGCGCTGCGGTTGTCCCACGCGAAGCCGGCCAGCGCGACGACGGCGAGCGCCGTCGCCACCAGGGCCCACCGCGCCCGAACCCGCGTGATGAGAGGAGCAGGAGGCGCTGGTTCTGAGGGAGTGGCGGGGTCGACGGAAGGGGGAATCGCCGGCGCGGCGATCGAGCCGGGTTCTCTGTCCTCCGCCACCGGCGCAACGAAGCGATAGCCACGCTTCGGCACCGTGTCGATCACCCTGTCGCTAAAACCCGCCTGCGCAAGCGTCCGGCGCAGCATCGAAATGTGTTGCGCGAGGTTGTTCTCCTCGACGACGACGTCCGGCCAGACCTCACGGAGGAGGTCATCCTTCGTGACGAGCCGGCCGTGTTGTTCGACCAGGACACGGAGGGTCTCGAGGGCCTTGGGCGTCAGCGGCACCGGCTCGCCCTGGCAATAGAGCAGCCGCTCCCGCGGCACCAGTTTGAACGGGCCGAAACGATACGAAGTCACATCCGGGGCTGACATCTACGGGATTTCAGGACCTTTTCAGGATTCTTTCATCCCTCTCTAATGACAGCCGCCACCGCGAATGCGACTCTGCGTCTTCCAGACGGAGGGGTTCGAATGAGACACATTGTATGGCGGCTTCTATCTTTGGCGGTGGTGACCCTGGCCTTGAGCGGGCACGGATTTGCACAGGGGCGGGATCTTCGCTATAGCGGCACGGTGAACGACTACACCGCAAACTTCGACGGCGTCGGCGCCTGGCACATCACGGGCGAATGGACGATGTCGGTGAAGGGGGACAGCGGAAAAGGCACGTTCACCGTTGGCCTCACGATGGCCCGGGCGGCGGTCGAGCCCAGGTCGTTCCACACCCACCACATCACGGTTGAGGACGGTCAGGTCACCGCACTGTCCAACGGCTATCGCCTTACCGGAACGGCCGCCATGGCCGGCAACGGAGGGGCTGCCGGTTTCACCGGCTCACCTGTGACCGTGGACATCACTGGCGGCAACGCCGTGCCTTTCAGCAACATCGCCATCACCGTCGGCGGCGGTGCTGCCACCCATTTCGGCACCGGCACGATCAAAGGCGTCGTCACGGAGGAGTAGCAGGACCGCCTTCAGGCGGACCTGGCTTGGCGCGGGGAGCAAACGCTCCTCGCGCCGGCTTATTGGTCAGCGTTGTCCGTTGGCCGATTCCGGGCTGGTGAATCCGTCGCCCGTGCGCAGGATGTCGCGCATGAACCACTCGTGGCGCTCGTGGATCTGGACCATCTTCGAGAAGATGTCCACCGTGCCCGGGTCGTTGTGCTCGTCCGCGGTCTTCGCGCCCTCGCGCATTTCCTTGATCACAATCAGTAGATTGCGGTCGGCCTCTTCCACCATGTCTCGCATCGACGCATGCGGCGCGGCGGAGGCAACCGTCGCCATGTCCGCCGCTTCGATCAGATGAGCCGGCGGGTTCTGTCCGATCATGCGCACGCGCTCTGCCAGCTCATCGAGAGTTCCGAGGACTTCCTCGGCGAGCTTGTCGAAGAGCTTGTGCAGGTCGCGGAACAGCGGGCCGAAGGTCTGCCAGTGGTAGTGCTTGTAGTTCGCGTAGAGGACGAAGGCGTTGGCCACCTGCCCGCTGAGCGCCTGGACCACCGGACTGTCGGTCGTGTTCTCGCGCGTGAGTTCTTTCGTCGCTGATTTGATGTCTGCTGCGGTCGCTGTGCTCTTCGTCGCCATGGGCAAAGTCCTCCGCGGTTCGCTACGCAATCCGCGCGCCGGGCTTTCGTCGTCTCCGCCTTCAGGCGGACTCCTCCTTGCGCGCGTGATTGACGAGCTGTGGTGACCTGCCCAGCACTGACTCGCAGACAGCTGATGGCGTCGCGATTTGCGACGAATGCGTGGATCTCTGTAACGACGTCGTCGCCGACGAGGTCTTGTCCCGGCGCATGCCGGATTTCCGACACCGCCGGGAGCCAAAGACACCTGTGCAACCTGTCGCGTGTGGCGCTGGATGAGTCGATTGTGCGACGTGCCGAGTGATCTGAAACGGCGGACGAGTGATCTGTCAGAGCAGATGAGGCAAATAGGTCGGGAGACGAGTGGCTTGAGCACAGTGACGAGCTGCGTTTGCATGCCACCCTGTCGTCTGAAAGCGCCGCTCAGTGAAATATGTCGTGCACTCTGTCTGCGTTAGCGTAAGACCGGCTGTTTAAACGCGCGGATGTGGAGTCTGTGGCGAGTGACGAACCGAGATTTCATGCCACCCAGTGGTTTGTGGGAGCCGACCAGTGGCCTGTGGCAGCGGACGAGTCATTCGATCGCGCCGCTCTGTCGATCTCGCACGCAGATGACCTCCTGCGGACGCAGATATCGAGCGCGTGACTAGAAGAGCGACAGCAGCCGGGTCACGCTGAACATCTCGCGGACACGGCCGCCGATGTTCACGACATAGAGGTCCTTCCCGGCATTCCGCGCCGACGCGTACAGCGCCGCCACAGTGCCGAGCCCCATGCTGTCGATCATCGTCACGTCGGAGAAATCGATCGTGACACCGCGCGCGTTGAGGAGCAGGCGCTTGACCTCGTGCCGGAGCCGGTCGGCGGACGTCAGTGACAGCCGTCCGCGGCAGCGCACGATGGCGGTCTCACCCAATTCCTCGATGTCGAGCGCCAGTTCGTTGGGGTCAGGCACGATGCAGCGCCTTTCGCACTCTCAGGAACGGTGAGAGTCTAGGTCAGCGAGAGTGTATGCGAAATGTGAGCGAGGCGCCCCTGAAGGGGCGCCCTACGACACCACGTCGGGTGCTACACTCGCTGCCGTTTGCCCGACTCACGCCTGACGCGCCCGCCGATCGCAGCCGACCTGTCCGACGAAACGCTCGAGGAGATCAATCGCTTGTGGACGATCGCGCGCGCGTTTGCCAACACGGCGCACGAGGTCAACAACGCCCTGCAGGCGATCTCCGGCAACGCAGAGCTGCTCGGCACGAAAGAGCTCGACCCGGTCACGCTGCGGCGCGTGAGCTCGATCGGCGCTGAAGCCAACAGAGCCTCTACCCTGATCCACACGCTTCAGGCCTACGCCCGCGCCGAACGCGACGCCACACCGCTGATCGACCTGAGACTTGTCGTCGTGAAAGCCGTCGGCCTGCGGACGGCGTCCCTGCGGCGTGAACGAATTGTCGTGGAGCAGGCTGTCCCGGACAATGCGGTTCTCGTCGCGGCACCAGGCAGCCGGCTGCTGCAGATTCTTCTCAACCTGCTCCTCGAGGCAGAGCGAGCACTGCACGGCGCGAAGAGCGCCAAGATCACGCTGCGCATAGACACGCGACCGGGCGAGTCGGCAGTAATCGTGCACGCCTCAGCAGCGGAGTGGCAGGCGACGGACGCTTCAGCAGGGGAGCGACCTCTGGACGGTCTGACCGACGGTGCACAGCTCTGGGTGGCTCGCTATCTGGCGGAGCAGGCCGGAGGGAATGTGGCCGTCACTTCAACGACGGGCGACCGCGACTGGACGCTGACTCTTCCGAGCGGGACCTCATAGGCATCATCGCGAAATTACTCGACAGGACCCGTCGAGTAATTTCGGAAGGCGTTCTCAGGCTGCGACGAACTCGCCGTTGACGTTCAACCGGTGCAGCTTGTCGATCAGCGTCGTCCGGCTCAGGTTCAACAGCTTTGCCGCCTGACGCTTGTTCCCGCCGGTCTTCTCGAGACAACGCAGAATCAGCTCGCGTTCGAGCTGAGACACGATGGACACGAGGTTGATCCCTTCATCAGGGATCGGCACCGTCGGCAGCGACACCGGCTGCGAGTTCTGCTGCACTTCCTGCGGCAGCATCGCCGCCGTGATCGTGTGCTGCGCGCCGCTCATCGCAACGGCATGCTCGATCGCGTTTTCGAGCTGACGGATGTTCCCCGGCCACGGGTACTGCGAGAGACAGCGCAGCGCGTCCTGTGCCAGCGTCCGCAGCGGCATCCCGTTGGCCTCGCATGACTTCCGCACGCAGTGGTGGGCCAGCAGCGGCACGTCCTCGCCGCGCTCCCGCAGCGCCGGCAGGCGGACGGGAACGACGTTGAGCCGGTAGTAGAGGTCCTCGCGGAACGTGCCTTCCTTCACCATCTTCCGCAGATCCACGTTGGCGGCGGCGACGACGCGCACGTCGATGGGGATCGGCTTCGCTTCGCCGACGCGCTCGATGTGGCGCTCCTGCAGGGCGCGGAGAAGCTTGGCCTGCAGTGAGAGCGACATCGACGAGACCTCGTCGATGAACAGCGTGCCCTTGTGGGCCAGCTCGAAGCGTCCTGTTCGCGCCTGCGTGGCGCCGGTGAAGGCGCCTTTCGTGTGGCCGAACAGCTCGGCCTCCGCGAGGCCATCCGGGATGGCTGCGGCGTTGAACGCAATAAAGGGCTGATCCTGCCGCGGGCTGTTGTGGTGGAGCGCGCGCGCGATCAGTTCCTTGCCGGTCCCGGTTTCCCCCTCGATGAGCACGGTGCTGTTCATCGGAGAGACGAGCTCCAGCGTGGAGAACACGGCGCGCATCGCGCTGCTGCAGCCGATGATGTTGTCGAAGCGGAAGCGGCTGTGAAGCTGCGCGCGCAGTTCCGCGTTCTCCTGGCGCAACTGGCGCGACTCGACGGCCGCCCGGAGGATGTGGCCGAGCCGCTCGAGTTTGAACGGCTTCTGGAGAAAGTCGATGGCGCCGCGCTTGAGCGCGACGACCGCTTCGTCAACCCCGCCGAAGCCGGTGATGACGACCGCGCGCATCAGCGGAAAGAGCGTCAGCGCTTCGTCCAGGACCTCCATCCCGTTCTTGTCCGGCAGGCAGAGATCGACGATGAGCGCGTCGTAGACATAGCCGTGGAGCCGCTCGATCGCGTCCGCTCCATTGACGGCCTGTCCTACGGCGAATCCCTGAGCCTCCAGCGAGTCCGTGATCAGCTGCCGCAGTTCCGGTTCGTCTTCAACCAGGAGAACCGATGCGAGAGGTGAGGCCATGTGAGACTCCGTAAGTCCTTTCTATCCCGGGCGTTGCACCGCCAACCGATGGAGGGAGTGCATACGGTTTCAACCGGCTGCATGGAGTTTCTCGGTCCCGGAAAGGCCGAGCTTTAGGGCTGAGCGACGGCGCACCGTCCACAAGTGTCGGATCACCGACATCGCGTCACGCTGATTTCTGCGTTTTTGCGCCTGTTTTTGACGAAATGAGCGGTGTGCCAACCCGGGCACCACGCTTGCTCAGCCGTTGCTCCCGAGCGGACCACCACGAATTCACGGTCCGTTGAAAGGAAGGATGGACGTGAGCACGATCACTGACGGCGCCATCATGACGGCACTCGGGCGCCAGCTCACCAAGGCGGTGGCGCAGCAGGCCGTCGCCGCCGGCAACCTCGCCAACATCGACACGCCCGGCTATCGCGCGCGTGAAGCGTCGTTTGGCGACGTGCTCGACGGCGAGATCGGAAAGCTCTCGCTCACGACCACCACCTCCAACCAGATTGCGAGCCCGCTGCCGGGCGTGCCTGGCGGCACCCGCGAGGTAGAAGGCCTCCAGTCCCGCCGCGACGGCAACAACGTGGAGCTCGATCGCGAACTGCTCACGATGAACAAGGCGGGATCCGACTTCGCGGCGGCAGGCGCCGCGCTCGCCGCCAAGTTCAGGCTCATTCGCTTCGCCATCAACGAGGGCCGCTGATGTCTACGCTCAATGCTGCATTGAACGCGAGCGCCAGCGCGCTCAACGCCGAACGCACACGCATCGAAGTGGCGGTCTCGAACCTGGCCAACGCCGAATCGACCCGCGGTGCCGACGGTCAACCCTATCGCCGCCGCGACGTCGTCCTGGCCGCGGACCACTCGTTCGAGAAGGCGCTCGGCGAGGCAGGAGCCATCGGCGTGAAGGTGGCCGCGATTGTCGAGGACAACGAGCCGTTCCAGCGCCGTCATGACCCGTCGCATCCGGATGCGGACGCCGAAGGGTTCGTGGCGATGCCCAACATCAGCACGCCGGAAGAGATGGTCAACATGCTCTCGGCAAGCCGCGCCTATCAGGCGAACCTGACGGCCATCGGGTTGATCAGAGAGCTGGTGCAGAAGGCACTGGAGCTGGGGAAGTAATCCATGAGCATTCCCAGCATCGGCCCTCTCGTCGCCCCGTCAACGGTTTCTCCGTCAACGAGCACGTCGCCCGCGTCGTCGGCCGGATTCGTCGAATCGCTCGGAAAACTGCTCGAAACGACCGAGGCGTCCGGCGATGCCGCCAACACGGCTGTCGAGAAGATGCTCGACGGACGCGGCGAGGTTCATGACGCGATGATCGCGCTGCAGCGTGCGGAGTTCGCCCTGCAGTTCACCGTGCAAGTGCGCAACAAGCTCGTTCAGGCCTACCAGGACATCATGCGGATGTCCGTGTAGCCATTGATGAATTGAGACCCCATCACCGTGAATCTTGATTCGCTGATCGCCCGTTTCAAGTCGTCTGCCGCCGCGCTGTCGGGACGACAACTGCTCACGCTCACGATCGCGTTCGTCGCGGTCGTCGCGCTGACGATCTGGTCCGCGTACTCGCTGAACACGCCGAGCTACGGCGTGCTCTTTTCGGACATGGATTCGGAGGCTGCCTCCTCGGTCGTCTCCAAACTCAAGAACGCCAAGGTGCAATACGTGCTCGACGCCGGCGGCGGGACGATTCGTGTGCCGACCGATCGCATCGACGAGCTCAGGCTCGAATTCGCGTCTGACGGGATGCCGAGCTCGGGCCGCATGGGCTTCGAGCTGTTCGACCGCACGGCCTTTGGCGTGACGGACTTCCTGGAACACGTCAACTATCGCCGCGCGCTCGAAGGTGAGCTGGCGCGAACGATTTCGACCATCCGGGAGGTGGCTGGCGCGCGCGTGCATATCGCGCTTCCGCAGCCATC
>DATLLQ010000116.1:0-5528 GCA_035537775.1 Vicinamibacterales bacterium
CTCGCGGCACACGGCCAGCAGGGCGTCGAGCGCGTCCTCGACATCCTGAACAACGAGCTGCGGCTGGCGATGATCGGCTGCGGGGCGACGTCGGTGAAGGAGATCAGCGCTACGTCGCTGATCGACCGGCGGAAGGCGTAGCCGCAGGCCGTCTGCCACGTTGCTCCGCGAAGCCGCTCGCGGCGCCGAAGAGCGGTGCGGGGGCGCTCCTCTCGCTGGCCGCTCGGGTCGCCGCGCTTCGCAGCGCGGCTCAACCTCGCTGGCTGTCTCAGCCTCCTCCCGCTCTTTCGCCTGCGCTGTCGGCTTGCTCGAAGGCTTCGCGTCGCAACATGGCAGACGCCCGGATCTGCGCCACGACCTGCCGTCTTCCCATGCGCCCCACCGCCTAGATCACGGCGATCGCTTCGATCTCGATCATCCAGTCCGGATGCGCGAGCGCCGAGATCTCGACGAGCGTCGACGCCGGGCCCTTCTTCCCGAAGAACTCCTCCCGGATGGGCGCCAGGTCCACGCGGTAGCGCATGTCCGTGAGGTACGTCGTGATCTTCACGACGTTCGCCAT
Organism: Vicinamibacterales bacterium; assembly: GCA_035537775.1. GTDB lineage: Bacteria > Acidobacteriota > Vicinamibacteria > Vicinamibacterales > UBA2999 > Gp6-AA40. The sequence continues at coordinate 563 of DATLLQ010000116.1, forward strand.
CGTCCCGCCCTGCGCCTCGACGAGTGCCTTGATCGCTTCGTAGGCACCGCGCGCCTGCGCCTTGAAGTCGCCGCGGAACGCGGGGCTGCCGTCAGCCGTGTAGGCGACCTGCCCGGACAGGATCAGAATCGTCTGCGCCTGGGTGACCTTGATGCCCTGGCTGTAGGTGGCCGGGTCGAAGAGACCCGGCGCGCTGAACTTCTCGATATTTGCCATAGCCTTCAACGACTCGAACGATTCGAACGACTCGAACGATCCGAACGATTTAGCGCCTCCATCCCCCGCGTGATGGCGCGGTCCATCTGATCGCCAGCTTCCATCCCGCTGACGACAACTTCCAGGCGCCACCTTCATCGGCGACCGTCGTCTCATAGACGCCGGACGAAAACGTGCCTTCGCCGCCAGCCGGACTCGCCAGCTGGAAGAGCCGCGACGTAATCGCAGCGGTTCGCCCGTTGTCAGACACCTCGATCACCGGCTGAACGATCTGGTGAAGGAAGACAGCATCGGCGCGCCATTCACGGTCGTCGGCAAAGTAGCCGTAGGCGGATGTCAGATTCTCCGCGGCGTGATAGCCCTTGCTGCGCTGCACCGAGCGCTCCGTCGATGCGACGAGCCGTTCGAGCGCCGACATGGAGGTCGGTGCGCGAGGAACCTCTCGTGCGGCCTCTCGTGGGCGCGCAGGGACCTTCATCCCTTCCGGATACTGAGGCGCCTTGCCCGTCACGGGGTGATCGAAGTGGAGCGGTGCAAGGTGGAAGCGCGGAAAGACCTCGTACGCTTCCGTCGAAGGGCGATCGGGCGGGAGCTCGCGGCTCGGACCCGGCGCCGGCTGTGCATCCTTCGCCCATCCCTTCCCAGCGTCGACGATGAAGCGCGGGTAGATGTGCATGGCCTTGAACTTCCAGCCGCTGCCTTGCTTCACGAACTCGTTCTCGTAGATCGACTGCGTCAGGAATGCCTGGCCCCCCGTGCCAATGAGGCCGAGATCGGTGCCGCGGGCACGGGCCGTGCGGCCGTCGGGTGAGATCGAGACGATGGTCTGCAGGTGCACGTGATCGTTAATGTCTTTTCCGCCGGTTCCCGCTGGTCTGGCTGCGGTCAGCCCGCGCCGGACGCTCGCCTTGCCCACATACACGCCCTGCAGGCCGACCTCCAGCGTCCCGTCACTCGCGAAGAGCGCCGCCGCCTCATCCCATTCCCTGCGATCGACGTAGTAGCCCCAGGCGTGCTGAAGGTTCGTGACCTCGATCTCGTCGTTCAGCCGCTCGGCACGGGCGGCGACGTCGGCCATGCGCTTTGCCAGCGCTGCGAGCGTCGGCGTAGTGTCCGCCTTCAGGCGGACTTGAGTAGTGTCCGGCTTCAGCCGGACCTGAGCTTCCGCTGGATCGACAATCGGATTGCCAGCGCGAGAGGTGTTGATGTCGAACGGCGCCTTCTCTTTCGTTGGAGTCCAGCCGGGATTGTCGTATCGACCGGAGTACTGGGCGACGTACCGGACTTCCTTCATCTTCCAGACGCCGTTCTCGCGGATGTACTGGTTCTCGTAGACGCCGCCGGCCCACGACGCGGACGTGTTGAACCCGCCCAGCATCGCCATGATGTGCCAGCGGCCGCGTGCCGACTGGCCGTCGGGTGACAGCGTCACGAGCGGTTGCATCGAGATGTGCGGGTAGATGCGGCCGTCGACGAGGCCGACGCGCCCGCCGCCAACCTCCTTCACGAACAGCGAGCGAATCCCTTCACGACCGAGCGCGCCCTGCGTGTAGTAACCGATCCCGGAATCGGCGAAGAGGTCGGCGAAGTCGTGCCAGAGGCCCAGCTCCGAGTAGTGGCCATAGGCGTGCTGCAGGCGCTTGATCGCCGAGAGGGCTTCGACGCGTTCGGTCAACGCCTCGAGCCGGCCCACGCGCTCTTGCAACGCAGCCAGGTCCCCGTCGGCGCCCCTGACGGTGACCCCGATGCATCCAAGGGCAATGGCCAGTGCCGCAAAGGTCCTACGTGCGATCCGCATGGGCATGGTGCATAGCATAGGGCTGAAACCCAACCACGAAGAGCACGAAGAGCACGAAGCCAAAGCAGATCTGTGCTGCGATCGGTCCGTGACTAGTCGGGTGTCGGCCGCTCGGCTGAGTCGATCGCGAGCACGTCCATCGGAGCGCGCTGTCGTTCGATGCGCAGCCCGAGCTGCTCGCGCAGGGCGGTCTCGATCCCCACGCCATTGGGCGATGCCCCCGCAGCTGGATTGCTCACGAAGTTGAGATCGAAATCGAACAGGCCTGGAAGACCGGTGCGGTTCACGACAGGCGCGTTGACCTGGGCGACCAGCGTCCGCGCTACCACCGACATGTCGACCGCACGCCCGGCGATGTAGGTGCCTTCGGTTCTCGACGACAACATCGTGTCGCAAGTCTGTGGTTGCATGGGCTTGCTAAAGTCTGGTGGTGGCAGTGGTGTCGCCCGACCGCGCTCGAAGGCTTCCTTGTACGCAGCGCAATCAACGGTGACGCTTTTCAGCTGCGGGCCGAGGCGGCGATCATCGTGCGCCATGAGCAGTGCGAAGACCGCAATCTCGCGTTGCTCTCTGCGCACGCGCACCTTGAAGCGCTCGAGGAGCAGGTTGCGCAGCATCTCGCTGAACTGAGCGCGCGTCGGCGTGATCGCCGCAACGGCGTTGATATCCCACGCCTCCGTGCGTATCCAGTCCGGGCCGCCGACGAACTGTTCGGCGGATGTCAGCCCCTCGCCGAACGCTGATCGGATGAGTCCGAACAACGTGACCTTTGTTCCACGCAGCCGGTTGGCGCTGATCGTCGTGCCGGAGATCGGCGGCCCGCCGGGCGCGCTCGGCCGGATCGACGCCGCCTCGAAACGCAGACTTGATGGAGTCTGGTTCCGGGCCGCAGCAACGCTGATCGTCAGCGCGAGGATCGCGACGACAGAGTGGATTCGGACGTCACGCATGATTCACCTTTCGCGAAGGTCCGCCTTAAGGCGGACACTACTTGGGTGGGCGCATGACGATCGTCACGCCGCTCACGTTCGCGTTCCGGACGTCTACCTTGACAGTTGACTCGTTGCCTTTGACCGCGGCGGCCGAGACCTCAATCTCGTTCATGATCCCCGGCGGCGCTGGAGGGCGCAGCGGCGTCAAGCGAAACGTCCCGGGTCCCAAGCCGGTAATCCGGAACGTGCCGTCTGCTCGCGTCGTGACGCCCGCGACGCGAACCTGCATCGTGCCCTGATCGGGCGCCCCGGTCTGAACAGCCGAGAACACGAACGACACGAGGATCTTTGGAAGCGGCTGGCCCTGTTCGTCCACGACGACGCCGGTTATCTCAAACGCCGGCGCTGACGTCATCGTGATGAACACGTTTGCCGCCGTCTCTCCGGCCCTGACCGTCACCGTGCCCGCCGTCTTCTGATCCGTCGCCGCCGGATAGTACGTGGGCATCAGCACCGCTGTGGTGATGCGGCCCGCCGGAGGAGACGCGAGGACGACGTATTCGCCAGGCAACAGTCCGTCCACGCGAAACTCGCCGAGATCGTTCGTCGTTCGCTGCGGTCCCGGCAGTGTCGTGGTGCCACCTTCGATCTTCCGGATAGCGGTGACCGGAACGTTGCTTCTCGGGTTTCCGCGATCGTCTCGCACCTCGCCGACGATGACGCCGGCGCGCTGCAGATCGAACGTCACGGAGGTGGTCTCCCCTGACGCGACCTTCACGCCTGGCGCGCGCACGAAGTCGAATGCGTACGTTTCCTTCTCGATGGTGATGCGATAGACGCCGGGCGCCAGCGAGCTGAAGATGAAGCGTCCGGCAAAGTCGGCCGTGGTGGTCTCGCGCACTCCCGGACCCGAAATCGCGATGCGGGCTTCAGGGACTGGGGCGCGAGTGTCTGCCTGCCGCACGAGGCCGGCAATCGACCCCGTGGCCTGGGCCTGCGCGGCCTCAGGCATCAGGAGCAGCAGCGCGACGCAGAGCGTGATCAGCCTGGACATCTCAGGTTCCGTGTCGCATAGGATAGTGCCGGAGACGCCATGAAGCACGCCTCGCTTGCACTGCTAATTGCCTGTTCCTCGCTGGTGGCATCACATTCGCTCGCTGCGCAGGGAGGGCCTGATTGCTCGGCGGCAGCAGGCCTGAGTTTCATCTGCGGCCTTCAGAACCCGGAAGACATCGTCCACATCCTCCCCGCGAACGTGCTGCTGACCAGCGGCATGGCGCCTGGCGCCGGGCTGACTCTCGTCAGTCCTCAATCGAAGCGGGTGGAGAAGCTGTACGGCCCGGGAATCGCCAACGCCTGGCACGATCGTGCTCGCTTCGCCAATTGTCCCGGCCCACCGGACCCAAAGCAGGCTGTGTTACACGGCCTCGCAGTCCGGCCGGCCGCCAATGGCGGGTACACCATCTACGCGACCAACCACGGCGGGCGCGAGTCGATTGAAGTGTTCACGCTGAACGTCGGAGGGTCGGCCGGTATCGCCGGAAAGCGATCCGCCACGTGGATCGGCTGCGTGTTGCTGCCGCCCAAGCTCGCCGCAAACAGCGTGGCCGCGTTTTCTGACGGAACGCTCGTCGCGACCGTGCTGTTTATGCCTGGCAAGACGTTCGAGGATGCCTTCGCCTTTCGCAACACCGGCATCGTCCTGCAGTGGACGCCAGGGACGCCGGCCTTCGTGGAGTTGAAGGGGACGGAACTCGTGGCCAACAACGGCATCGAAACGTCGTCCGACGATCGCGAGTTCTATGTCGCCTCGACGACGATGAGACGTATCTATGCGTTTTCGCGAGCCAAGCCGGGGGCAGGTCCGCTGCGGTTCGCACAGCTGAAGGACTTCGGCCCCGACAACGTGCGTCGGTTGACTCGAGCGCCTGGGGACAAGGCGGATGATCGCCTCATCACCGCCGGCCTGGTAGACGACGAGCCGGCGTGCGGCGGGCGGCCGAAGAACGAAGAGGGTATT
>DATLLQ010000117.1:0-5045 GCA_035537775.1 Vicinamibacterales bacterium
GACGCCGGGGCGGGCTGGACTTCGAGGACGCCTCCGACCGCTTCCACCCGTTCTCTCATGCTGATCAGGCCAAGCCCCGCACTCGGTACGCCGTTGATGACAAATCCTTTCCCGTCATCGCTTACCGTGAGCGTCACAGTCTCCGGCTCACCCGCCAATTCGATCCAGACGTGGCCTGCATCACTATGCTTCACGGCGTTCACCAACCCTTCCTGTGCAACCCGGAACAGGCAGAGCGTCGTGCTGTCGTCGATCTCGGCCGGCATGTCGCGATGGGAGAACGTCAGGGTCATATGCGGCGGCGACAGGTCGCGACAGAGGTTATCGAGTGCAGCGACGAGCCCCGCCGGGGTCAGTCTCGGGGGATGCAGCCGGTGCGACAGGTTCCGCAGGCTTTTCGAGATCGAGTCAGTCGTTTCCATCGCCGCAGAGAGCCGTTTCACGCAGTGAGGGGGCAGCTGCTCTGGACGGATTCGATCGAGCTCGATCGAGAGCACCGCGAGCTGTTGATTGATGTCGTCGTGTAATTCGCGCGAGATCCGGGCGCGTTCGGCTTCCTGTTCGATGAGCAGCTGGCGGCTGAGATGGCGAATCCGATCGTAGCTGACACGCAGCTGGCTCTGGCTGCCGCGCAGCTGCAGCTCGACGCGCCGCCGCTTGGTCCGCTGAACGAGCAGGCCCAGGATGAGTCCCGTCTGCGCCATCATCAGAATCACGGCACCGGCGATGTAGCGCTTGTACTGATCCCAGACGCTCGGCTGTCGAAACAGGACGCGGACTCCGTCCGGAACCCGCGACTCGTCGATCCCCCACCGCTGCAGCTGGCGCCAATCCACCTGAGCGACATCCGTGTCGAGCGAGGATACCGGGATATCGTCGACGAGCTCTCCTCCAAGGACGCGAAGCGCGAGCGTGGCGATGGCCTTCGTCTGCGCCACCTGATCGCGGCGATTGCCGCCGACGATGCCCGTTTCAACGGCGGCGTCCGCCCAGCTGTACGTCGGCGCGTTGGCCGCGGACGCGACCCGCGACAGAGAATCCATCACCTGGAACCGCTCGCCCGCGCCGTCCTCCCGGACGACCACGTAGTACACAGCCGAGTGTGGGGGCAGTGCGCTGAGCTGATGTTCGAGCTCTCGCATCACCAGACCTGAGAGATATATGAATTCGACCCGGCTCTCGAACGGGCGGAACTCCGCCCTGGCCTGGCGCTCGTAGAGCCGGTCGTCCATGCCTGCGCCGGTCACCACGTACACGCGTTTCAGATCGGGTTGCAGCGCCAGCGCGAGGTCGATTGAACGGCCGAACCGAAGTGGGTTGAATAGCCCCGTCGCATTGGTCAGTGGGCTTGCCGATCGCGTGGAATAGAACACCGTCGGGGTATCGGGAAAGAGGTCGTTCCGGTGCCTGCTCATGAAGTTGATAGCGATGGCTCCGAGCACGATAACGAGATCGGCGCGTCCTCCCCCGTATTTCAGACGCAGGAGATCGAGGTAGGCGTTCTCATATTCGGGGCGTGCGTACCTGACGAAATCGAAGTACTCAGCATAGAAATCCACACCCTCTGGAAGACCATCGCCGAGCAGCTTGGGCAACTCCCGTGACCAGGTCACAGAGAACTGGTCATCGAGCCTGGTCGAGTTCAGGACGACCACCTGCCTGCGGCTGTCGGCTTCCTGCGCGTGCGCGTGAGGAGCAAAACCGCAGGCGACGAACGCGGCGACGACCAACCAACGCCGGACGCTCCGTCCAAGGCTCAGCACGCTCATCGGTCAGAACTCGGTTTCGACGGTGATCCTGACGAATCTCGGCGTCAGGATCGTATTGGGTCGTGGCCACGCCGCGCCCGGGACGAAGGCGCTGTTGTAGGTGAGACCCGCGCTCGAGTTCAGCGTGTTGTAAATGTCGAGGGCCATCATCGTTCGCGAACGCCCGTAACGCAGGACCTTGGCCAGCCGGATGTCCACCTGATTGATCCGATCGCCGTAGCGCGTGCCAGGCGCCACGAGATTTACCGTAACGTTGGACGCGTTCCCCGACAGATCCCGTCCGAGCGACGCGGCAACGGCCGCGTTCGGCGCGGCGTAGTTCGCGGCCAGCATCGTCCCGGGCTTGCTCTGAAATGTCATGGACAGCTGAGCGCCGATTCCGGGCAGCTCGTACGCGGCGAGGCCTCTGAACTGAGTCTGGATGCCGAACGCGATGTGACAGTACGGGCTGACCGGACTCACCGTGGCGCTGGCAAGCCCGGGGCCAAAGAGGCTCGAACCGGCCGCGTTCGTCGACAGCTCGGGCAGGCGCGCCCGGACGTCGCAGTTGTCGACCACCGTTTGTCCCGTGCTCGTGCCGCCGATGAACGTGAACCCGGCGGCCCGCAGATTGAGCGTCGCGTCGAGCCCGGTGAAATACTGATACCAGCGGCCGTAGCTGCTCGAGTCCGCGATGAGATTACTGACCTGACCGGCCTTGCCAGGCACGACATCGTACAGACCGGAGACGACGTAGCCGCCGCCACCGGGCAGACGCGGATCGACCGGAGCCGTGACGCTGAACGGCGTCAGATCGGAGCGCTCCAGCGCCAGGTTGTCGGCGACCGTAAAGCCATTGAACCAGCGACGGCTGAACGACAGGGTCGCCGACGCGCGCTGAAGGATCTGATGCTGCATCGAGACGTCGAGCGTCCAGTCCGATGGCCGGACACCCCACCCGCGGAGGAGCGCCGGATCGAAGTTGTTGGTCAGCACGTTCTGACCGAAACGGGTGTTCGACATGACGCCGCACATGTCGCCACCGCTCTGGCGGAGGTCCTGCGCGTTCGGATTCAGCAGGTCGCAATCGGGCACGAAGTTGCGGTTGGCGTCGTTCCACGCCCGCGTGACGCCAGCGGTGCCCAGCACCGGGGTCGTCTGCGGCATGCGCAGCGTCGGATTGGTGGCGGTATAGAGGCTTCCGGTGCCCGCTCCCTCCAGGTATCGTCCAAAGTGAACCTTCAGCGCGGTCCTGCCGTTGCCGAGCAGGTCATAGGCCGCGCCGATCCTGGGACTGATGTCCGTGTAGCCAACCACGCCCGGCGTTTCCGGAATAACGATCGCTACCGGCAGGAATCTGGACGGCCCCTCCTGCTGCGCGGGAAACCAGCTCCAGGCGCGGTCGAATCGGACCGCGGCCTGCGCCGTCAGACGGCCTCGCGTCCAGCGTTCCTGCGCGAAGACCGCGTCCCACATGGTGCGCGCCCGATTCGTCCACGGCGAGATCGACTGCGTCAGCTGATTCGGCACACCGTTGTTGAACCGGTACGTCAGGTTCTGGTTGTTCGTCTGCCAGGTCATGTCCTGCGTCATGAATGTGCGCTGATAGCCAACCTTCACGCTGTGTGATCCGGTGACGTACGAGACCGAACCTTTCCACAGATAGGACGAGTTGTACGCATCGCTGAAGTCCTGCGACCGATAGACCAGTCCGGGGATGTTGCCGTTGGCGGCACAGCCGCTCGCACACTGTTCGAGGACGCGAATCAGGCCGCGGGTTGGATTCGGCTTGCGCTCGAAGTTTCCGAAGCCGAAATACGTGTTGCCAAAGCCTGCTTCAACGAGCAGTCGATTCGACGCGGGGGAGGACCACGTCGCCTGCGCGATGCGCAGCGGGCGTCCGAAGACACCGACCGCTTCAGGTGATACGCGTGCCGGATCGACACCGGCGGAGGTGGCGCCGGTGCAGGTGCGGCACAAGGTCTGTTCGTCCCAGACCCCACTGACCTTGTTGCGCAAGGTCATCTGCCAGGTGACACGCCCGCTGGCGTTCTCGAACAGCCGATCGGAGTACACGATCCGGCCCATGTCCGGCGCGTACAGCCACTGTGCCGGGTCGCCGGCGTTGACGTTGTAGTACACGTCGGTACTTTTTGTGGTGCTCCCGCCTCGATGAGCGGCGGCGAAATACCACAGGCGATCCCTGGCGATCGGCCCCCCGAACGCCCCGGAGACGTCGTAGACCTTGCTGAGCGGACTCGGCGACGAGACGCCCATCTCGCGCAGCGCCGGTGTCAGATTATCGAACTGGAGTCCTTCTCCTGTTCCGCTGGCGAAAAGGCTCCCATGCGTCGAGTTGCCCCCGCTCCTCGGCACTATCGCCACGAGGAGCCCCGCTGTTTCCGTCTCGCCCAGGCCCCCCGCGACAGCGAAGGTCACCTCCTCGGCGACACCGGCGTCCATCACGAAGCCGGTGGGTGAGTTGCTCGCTGCACCTGCGACAGGGACACCGTCGATGGTCAGGCGACCCTCGTTGGCGCGGCCTCCATGAAGGGGAAACTGCATGGTCGTTGTGCCGGTCACGACGTCGTTCGTCGTCGTCACCACTCCGGGCATCAGCACGACGAGCGCGTTGTAGCTGCTGCGGACGGCCGGAAGTGCCTTCACCACCTCGGCGCGGAGTGTGGTCGCGGCGGCGGCGCTGCGGACATCGACTGCAGGTGTCTCGCCGGTCACGGTAATCGCTTCCGCAACCACGCCCGGTACGAGCTGCGCGTTGACGCTGGCCGTGAACGCGCTCGTAATCTGGACTCCCGCCCTCACATGAGGGCGGAACGCCTCGCGTCTGAACGTGACGGTGTAGGTGCCCGGCCGGAGATCCTCGATGCGGTATCGACCGCTGCCGTCCGTGACGACGATGCGGACCTTTTCGATCAGCGCGGAGCTCTCGGCCTGGACGGTAACGTCAGGAAGCGCGGCGCCGGACGCGTCCTGCACGACGCCCGCAATCGCCTGCGCCAATGCGTCACAGGGAACCGCCGCAGCCAAAGCGAGGAGTGCGACCAGGGTCCGGCAGACGACCATGCTCCAACCAGTAGCGTGCGATGCTAGTGGCGGGGCCCCTCAGGGGCCAGTCGGCAAAAGTACCGGCGGCCACCACTGTCAGAACTGACAGGTCGGCTCGTCGGCATCGACGGCCAGCATGGCGGGAGGCGGGGCGGTTGTTCGTCGTTTGATCGCCTTACGAATCGTGAGGCCGTCGGCGTGCGAGAGCTGCCAGTCTGACGGGCGCTGGCG
>DATLLQ010000118.1:0-19947 GCA_035537775.1 Vicinamibacterales bacterium
GCTGGATGCGGGGGCGCACACGGACGTCCGGGACGAATTCTTGAAGAGTACGCCTCTGGGGTGGGCGTGTCGCTGGGGCCGTACGGGCCTGGTCACACTGCTGCTGGCTCGAGGGGCCGATCCGATCGAGTCCGAGGCCGAGCCGTGGGCCACACCGCTCGCGTGGGCCGAACGGCGGCACCATGCGGGGATTGTCTAGATTCTCAGGCAGCGCGGAGCTGGCCGATGACGGCGGCCGGACGAGGTGCGGCCTAGCAGCGCTGCGTGCGTGAGAGCCGGCTAGACGTCGAGTTCCTGCGCGTCCTCGGCTCGCTCCATGATGAATCGGAAACGCGCTGAGGCGTCCTTGCCCATCAGCTCGTTGATCACACGATCGGTGACGAGCTGATCGGCGATCTCGACGCGCAGCAGGCGACGCGTCTTGGGGCTGAGCGTCGTCTCCCACAGCACCTTCGGCATCATCTCGCCGAGACCCTTGAAGCGCGTGATCTCGGGTGACCCGCGGCCGTTGGTGTGCTGCTTGAGCAGGCGATCCCGATGCCCATCGTCCAGCGCCCAGAATGTCTCTTTGCCGATGTCGATGCGATAGAGCGGCGGCTGCGCGAGATACACCCTGCCGTTGGTAATCAGCTGCGGCAGGTGGCGATAGATGAACGTGAGCAGCAGTGTCGCGATGTGATGACCGTCCGAGTCGGCGTCGGCGAGGATGATGACCTTGCCGTAGCGCAGCCGGCCGAGATCGAAGTTCTTGCCCATGCCGCAGCCAAGCGCGGTGACGAGGTCGGCGAGCTCCTTGTTCTCGAGCACCTTCGCCAGCGTCATCCCCTCGGTGTTCATCACCTTGCCGCGCAGCGGCAGAATCGCCTGCTTGCCGCGGTCGCGCCCCTGCTTTGCCGATCCGCCGGCCGAATCGCCCTCGACGACGAAGAGCTCGCTGTCTTCGCGGTTCGCGGTGGTGCAGTCACTGAGCTTGCCGGGAAGATTCAGGCGGCCAGTTGTCGCCGTCTTGCGCGTGACCTCGGCCTGCGCCGCACGGCTCGCCTCACGCGCGCGCGCCGCCAGGACGATGCGCGCGACGATCGATTCGGCGATGCTGCGATTGTGATTGAGCCAATGCTCGAGTGCGGGGCGCACCGCTGAATCGACGGCCGACAGCACCTCAGGATTGTTCAGACGATCCTTGGTCTGCCCCTGAAACTGCGGCTCCTCGATGAACAGACTGAGGACGCCGGTCAAGCCTTCGCGAATGTCTTCCGACGTAAGCGTGACGCCCTTCGGCGACAGATTGTGCGTCTCGATGTAGTTGCGCACCGCCTTGCCGAGGCCGGCGCGAAGTCCGTTGTCGTGCGTGCCCCCCGATCCGGTCGGAATGCCGTTGACGTAGCTGCGAATGTGCTCGTCGGTCGATTCGGTCCACTGCAGCACCAAATCGAGCCGCGGGCCGCTTTCGCGCTCCAGCAGGAATGCGGTCTCGTGCACCGGCTTCGCGCTGCGGGCCTCGATGATCTTCTTGAGGAAATCGGACAGCCCTTCCTCGTGGTGGAACACGTCCTTGGTCCCTTCGGCCTCGTTCTCGAAGGACACCTTCACGCCCTTGTGAATGTAGCTGATCACTTCGAGCCGCTCGCGAATGGTCGCGGCATCGAATTCCACCTTCGGAAAGATCGTCGAGTCGGGATGGAAGTAAACGGCGGTCCCGGTTCCGCGCGCCGGGCCGGCCTTCTTCAGCGGGCCGGTCGGCTTGCCACGCTTGAAGGACATCTCCCAGCTTGCGCCATCGCGCTTGACCGTCGCCTGCAGATCGCTCGACAGCGCGTTGACGACACTCGCGCCGACGCCATGCAGACCGCCGGCGGTTTTGTAGTTCTGACCCTCGAACTTGCCGCCCGCGTGGAGCATCGTGAAGATGACTTCGAGCGCGCTCTTCTTGGTCGTCGGGTGCTTGTCGACAGGAATACCTCGCCCATCGTCGGTGACGGTGATCGAGCTGCAGTCCTTGTGCAGCACGACGTAGATGTTCGAGGCGTAGCCGTTCATCGCCTCATCTACGGCGTTGTCGAGAATCTCCCAGACCAGGTGGTGCAGACCGGTGGTGCCGACACCGCCGATGTACATGCCGGGCCGTTTACGGACCGGCTCGAGTCCCTCGAGGACCGTGATGTCTTTCGCTGTGTAGTTCGCCACTGAAGATTGTGTAAGGACTATACCGCGCGTCGGTCACTCAGTCAGCACGTGCGCTCCGCTTTCGTGGGCGCGGCTTCGACGACGCCCGCGGCTGCGGCGACACGCGCGCTGGACGTGCGCTGCTCGTCTTGCGGCCGCCACCGCGAGGAGCAGGACGCTTCGCCTTGCCGGCGCCACCAATCGGGCGACCGTCGGGACCAATCGGGCGACCGTCGGGGGCCACATTCGGCTGCGGCCCATCGTCTTCGTCGGTATCCGCGATCACTTCAGCGTCGGCAACAGCCGGCGCCTCGACTTCGATCTCGACCGACTCGATCGGCGAGGCGGCCATCGTCGACTCGACGACTTCCCCCTCCGCAGGCTCGACGACCGCGTCCGGCGGCACCTCGACATCCACGGTCTCGTCGAGATCGATCGGCGCGTCCACGGCACGGGGCTTCGAGCCGATATTGGCGCCGGGGAATACGCGAATCGCGCCCTGTCGATCGCGCTCGATGCGCAGCACGCCTTCTTTGCCTGCTGCGCGCAACAGATCGACGACCGATGTGAAGCCGTACTTGCGCTCGTCGAAGCCTTCAATCGCCTGACGCAGGAACTGCTTGGCCTGGCGCACGTACATCGGCCACCGCGGCGGCGTCGGCGCGTCGACGATCGCCTGCTGCACCGCACGTATCCCGTCCTGCATCGTCATCGGTGACGCGGGCAGGCTTTCTTCGTCCTCGTCCTCGCGCGGCTCCGACCTCGGCTCGGACGGCGGCCGCATCACCGTGCCTTCCACCGGCCTGTCTACGGCCGCGGTTGACTCCGCGACAACCACCGAACCGCCGTCGCGCGGCTCGACGAGCATGCTGCGTCCGGCGTGCTTGAGCGTGACCGCGCCCGCCTGCGCGACCTTCTCCATGAAGTCGCGGAAGCTGCTGGCGCCGTATTCGCGCTCGGAGAACGTCGAATCCAACTGCAGCAGCGTGCTCTTGAGCAGGCCGAGCTGCGGCGTGACTTCACGTTCGGTGAGCACTTGCAGCGCCCGCAGGACCAGCGGCAACACCTTGGAGACGTCGCTCGAGCCGACTGGCCGGCCGCCGCGATCGGGCCGCGGCGTGCTGCGAACGAGATTCTCGTAGGCCAGGAACTCGTGACAATTCTTCTGCATCGTCACGCTGGTGAACTGCCGCCCACCGACGACGATGACCTTGCGGCCGTACTGTTTGAGCTTCTCGACGAGGGAGATGAAGTCGCTGTCGCCACCGACGATGACGAAGGCGTTGATATGGTCGTGGGTGAAGCACATCTCCAGAGCGTCGAGCGCCATCGTAATGTCGGCCCCGTTCTTGTCGCCGCCCGGCGTGACATTCCGCTGGACCATGCGGATGGCGTGCTGCGTGAGCTGGCGGCTGTAGTCGCCGACGCGCTTCCAGTCGCTGTAGGCCACCTTGGTGACGATCTCGCCGCGCTCCTTGATGGCTTCGAGGACGAGGCCGATATCGAACTGGCCGCCGATGGTGGACTTGACGCCGATCTCTACGTTGTCGAAGTCGATGAAAACGGCGATACGGGTACTGCGTGTGTCTGTCGTGATGTTCATGTAGTGTCCGGCTTCAGCCGGACGTCCGTGCCCGCCTTCAGGCGGACTGTAGGGCTCCAGGAAAGACGTGCGTCAACGGCGGCTCAGGGCGCACACGCGCAACAGGTGAACGAGCTGCCGGAATCCCGGGGCGTTTGTGTCAGGACAAGTATATCGCGCCGGAGACGCGGTCCGGCTGAAGCGGGACGCTACGAGGACGTGGGCGGCGGGTTCTCAATTTCGGCCGGAATCACCTTTGTAAACTGGCCGCGCTGCAGAAGTTCGCGACCTTTTCCCCCACGCCCCGTCACCTCGTACTTGGCGGTGCTGATGGTCTGCTCTCCGCCGCGGCTCGTTTCCACACGCATGAGGTCCCGATCGCCCGTGGACGCGATGAACCCCAGCACGTGATCGTCCTTGGACACGAGCTTGATCAGGATGACACCCCTGCCCGGACCCGAGAGGTAGTTCACCTCGTCGGCGGGGCAGAGAATGGCACGCGCGTCGTGCGTGGCGGCAATGATGGTCTCGGATCCGGAAATCTTGGCGACACCAACCACCACGACGCCATTCGCGGGACGGGCATAGCGCCGACCGGCGCGCGTGCTCGGCTCGACGAACGACTCGAGGCTGAAGCGCAGGCTGTACCCGTCGCTGGTGACGGCGATGGCGTGTACCGGCGGGGCCACGCCCTCCTTCTTGGTCTCAATCTTTCCAGCGATGCGCGGATCGAGGCTGAAGGCCGCGATGACGCGCTCGCCGTCGCGCAGCTTGAACAGCTTCTGCACCGGCTCGCCGTATCCGGTCGATGCCGGAACGTCGATGATGCGCGCGGTGTAGGCGGCGCCGAAATTACTGAAGAAGACGACGCTCGCGCGCGTGCTGCCGGGAAGCACGGCCAGCACGCTGTCGCCTTCCCTCAGCCTCGTCGTCGAGAGATCGCGTACTTCCTTCTGCCGTTTCACCCACCCGTCGCGCGACACGATGACGACGTTGTCTTCCTCGACGATGAAGTCGTCTTCGGTGAAGGCGACCTCTTCGTCGGCCTCGATGATCGTGCGCCGCTTGTCGCCTTTGCCGTAGGCGGCCTGAACCTCTTCGATCTCTTCTCGAACGAGCTTCCAGCGGCTCTCTTCATCGCGCAGGAGACCGCCGATCTGACGGGCGCGCTTCCGCTTCTCGCCTAGTTCGTTCTGGATGACGAGGATCTCGAGCCGGGCGAGGCGATAGAGCTTGAGCTCGAGGATCGCGTCTGTCTGCTCCGCATCGAGCTCGAACCGCTTCATGATCTTTTCCGCGGAGTCGGCCTTGCCGTCTGACTTGCGGATGATCCGGATGATTTCGTCCAGCGCGTCGAAGACCTTCTCGAAGCCCTCGAGGATGTGGATGCGCTTCTTGAGCGCCTCGAGCTCGTGCTCGAGCCGGTTGGTGACCACTTCCAGACGGAAATGCAGGAAGTGCCACAGCATCGCCTTCAGATCGAGCCGCTCGGGCCGGCCGACCTCCTCGTTCTCCGTCGGAATCAGGCAGGTGAGGTTGACGAAGACGTTGGTCTGGAGCGGCGTGTTCTTGAAGAGGTACGCCATCACCAGCTTCGGGTCAGCATCCCCCTTCAACTCCAGCTCGATGCGCACGTCATCTGTCGAGACGTCCTTGACGTCGAGGAGCGGCGGCAGTTTGCGCGACAGGACGACATCGGCGATACGTTCGACGAGCGCGGCCTTGTTCGTCGCGTACGGAATGCTGGTGATGAGCACCGTGCGGCCGCTGCGTGACACCGAGCCTGTTTCCCATGTCGCGCGAAGCCGGATGGTTCCCGAGCCGCTCTTGTAGATCTCCTTGAGCTCGTCGGCGGAGTTGAGGATCTGCCCGCCGGTTGGAAAGTCCGGTCCCTTGACGTAGCGACACAGCTGGACGCTGCTCAAGTCCGGATTGTCGAGAAGCTTGATGAGCGCTGTGGAGACTTCGCCCAGGTTGTGGGGCGGCACATTCGTGGCCATCCCGACAGCGATGCCCGTCGCCCCGTTGATGAGCAGGTTCGGCAGTCGCGCCGGCAGGACCACCGGTTCCGTCTTCGTGCCGTCGTAGTTCGGCCTGAAATGGACCGTGGACTGATCGATCTCCTGGAGCATCTCGTCGGCAATGCGCGCGAGCCTGCACTCCGTGTAGCGCATGGCCGCGGCGCTGTCGCCGTCGAGCGATCCGAAATTCCCAGAGCCGTCGATGAGCGGATAGCGCAGCGAGAAGGGCTGCGCCATGCGAACCAGCGTCTCGTAGAGCGCGGCGTCTCCGTGCGGGTGGTAGCTCCCCATGACATCGCCAACGACCTTTGCGCACTTGCGGTGCTTGGAGTCGGCGGTGAGGTTCTGCTGCCACATCGTGTAGAGGATGCGCCGCTGAACCGGCTTGAGCCCGTCGCGGACATCGGGCAGCGCGCGCGACGTGATGACCGACAGCGCGTAGTTGAGATACCGGCTCTGCGCGGCTTCGTGCAGCGCCACGCCGTCAGTTGACCCGCCTGTGGGCGGCGCCGCCGAGGCGCGTGGTTCGTCGCTCTCTGGCAGATCGAAGAGCGAGGGAGTCGATTTCCTGGATTTAGCCAACGCAAAGATCCTAACCCCGGCGCGCCGGGTCCGCCTGAAGGCGGGACACTACATTCGGCGCCCCGCTCTACGCAGAGGCAGATGCCGACGGACGTATCGCGTCCACGATGTCGGCGGCAAGCTGCGGCGCTCGATCAATCGGGAGCGCTGACGTCGTGACACGAATTGCCGGCTTCGAGCGAAGCCGGAAGCGCTCCCCTGGTGCAACCGCCCAGCCACAAGCCGCCAGATGCTGAACCGCAGACGTCTCCTCTCGCACGGGAATCCACAGATGGAATCCCGATGCGGCCTCCACGGCAATTCCCTGCTTCGTCAGTGCGGTGATGAGCGCACGGCGACGAACGGCGTACGCATCGGCAGCCTGCGCCAGACGTCGTCCGCTGGACGGGTCGGACCAGAGTGCGAGGGTCAAGTCCTGAAGCAGATGGCTGACCCAGCGCACGCCCAGCGACAGCCGTCCCTGCACGCGCGCGATCGTCAGCTCGTCGCCCGACAGTACAGCGAGCCGCAGATCGGGGCTGAGAAACTTTGAGACGGAACGGACGACGGCCCATCTCCTGGCATTGCGACAGACGGATGTGTACGGAACCCCGGAAACGGGTCCGGCCGGATCGTTTTCGACGACAAGCAGGTCGTCACGTTTCTTGAGCAGGCGTATCAGCTCGGCCGCGCGGGCGGGCGCAAGCGCGGCGCCTGTCGGATTCTGAGCACGAGGCGTGATGACCACCGCTCGGACGCCACGGGCGAGCGCATCCGACAGCGAGTCAGGCCTCGGACCCTCCTGATCGATCTCGACGGGTACCGGACTGAATCCCGACGCACCAATCAGGTCGAGCAGCGCGGGCATCGACGGATCCTCCACCGCGATCCGATCGCCCGGCCGCAAATGCTCGCGAAGCAGGCGTTCGATGCCGTCGAGCGCCCCCGAAACCACCGTCAGGTGATCCGATGCAATGCCGTCGGTCGTGAACTCCCCTGCCGCGAAAGAAATCAGCTGCGACCGCAGCGGCGGGTCTCCGTAGAGTCCGGGCTCAACCCGCACACGACCCAGGGCAGGGCTCATTGGCGGCAGGAGGTAGGGGTCCGGGTTGCCGGTGGCCAGGTCTATCAGGCCTTCAGCAACAGGCCGCTGGTCCGCAGGGAGGACCGGGCTGGCGGGGTTCGGGCGCACCCTGGTTCCCCTGCGCCCCTGTCCGATGACAATGCCCCGCGAACGAAGCCGGCGATAGGCCGCCGCCACCGTCACGGGACTGATGCCGGAGGACGCCGCCATCTGACGGATCGGCGGCAAAGGTTCTCCCGGCTGGAGCGTTCCGCCGTGCACGGCCTCTTCGATCGAGCGGGCGAGGTCGCGCGCCGTCCGGCCTGCAAACTTACGAACCATATCAATATATATTTTGTACTGTTACATACTGACAGTCCAGCACCCGTTTCCTGCCGGCCGCGAACCGCACTTCTGACCCGCGGGCTCAGGTCCCCTGAAGGACAATCGGGCTGTGCCCGCGCCTCTTGCCGCCTACAGCCAGCGCCTGGCCGACCGCCGGGCGGAGGAGAGGCGCTGGAGCCGGATCGACGCTGGCCTGGCCTACGCCCGCCTTGCCGTATTCGCCGTTGGCGCGCTCCTGGTACTCGCGATCTTTCGTGGCCTGGCGTCGCCGTGGCTTCTGGTGGTGCCGGTGGTCGCCTTCGGCATCCTGATGCAGCGGCATGACCGCGTGCTCCGCCGGCGCACGGCCGCCCTTCGCGCCATCGCGTTTTACCAGCGCGGGATTGCCCGCATCGAAGACGTCTGGGCCGGCACTGGCGAGTCCGGCGAACGGTTTCGCGACGATCACCACCTCTACGCAAACGACCTCGATCTCTTTGGAAACGGGTCGCTCTTCCAGTTGCTCTCGATTGCCGCAACCCCGGCGGGCGAGGAAACGCTCGCCGGCTGGCTGAAGCACCCGGCCGGCCCTGACGAAATTCGCGCGCGTCAGGCGGCGGTCACCGAGCTGACCCCGCTGCTCGACCTGCGCGAATCACTGGCCCGCGCGGCGCTCGACGTTCGCGCCGACGTGCACACCGGGCCGCTTCTGACGTGGGCCGAGCAGCCGCGCCAACTCCATCCCCAATGGCTCGCGTGGATCTCACGCGCCTTTACCGCGGCCGTCATCGCAACGATTGCCTTCTTCGCGTTGACCGATGACGTGCGCCCCTTGCTCGTCGTGCTCGCCGCCCAGTCGCTGTTCACGTGGCCGCAACTGCGGCGCATCGTGCACGTTCTTCACGGCGCCGAAGCCGTCACACGGGATCTCGAGACGCTGTCCAGGCTTTTGTCACGAATCGAATCCGAGGCCTTCGAGGCGCCGCGCCTTCGCGAACTGCAGCAGCGGCTGTCTGGCGGGTCGGAGGGTGTCAGCGCCTCGCGCGCCATTCGAAGGCTCGAATGGCTGGTGGAAATCAACGACTGGCAGCACAACAACGTGTTTCTCATCGTGTCGCTGGTCTTTCTCGTTGGCACTCACCTCGCCTGGGCCATCGAGTCGTGGCGCCGACGGCATGGCGCCTTCATTCGCCAGTGGCTGGAAGCCGCCGGGGAGTTCGAGGCGCTGGCGTCGCTGTCGGCGTACCGGTATGAGCACCCGGACGATCCCTTCCCGGAGATTGCCACCGATCACAACGCTCGTTTCGAGGGCAGCTCGCTCGGTCATCCGCTTCTGCCCTCCGCCCGCATGGTCCGCAATGACGTCGCCCTCGACGACACGACGCGCCTGCTCGTCATCAGCGGATCGAACATGTCGGGCAAGAGCACGCTGCTCAGGACCATCGGTGCCAACGCGGTCCTCGCGTTTGCGGGCGCTCCCGTCCGTGCCGCATCCCTCCGGCTCTCGCCTATGGCGATCGGCGCGACGCTGCGCATCCAGGATTCCCTGCTCGAAGGCCGCTCGCGGTTCTACGCGGAGATCACGCGGATCCGCGAGCTCGCGGACGTGGCACGCGGGCAGCGGCCGCTGCTGTTCCTGCTCGACGAGCTGTTTCACGGCACCAACTCCCACGATCGGCTCGTCGGGGCGACGGGCGTGCTGCGAAGCCTGCTCGATCGAGGCGCGATCGGCCTGATCACGACACACGATCTCGCCCTCACAGCCATCGCCGACGACCTCGGCACGCGCGCCGCCAACGTGCACTTCGAAGAATGGTTCGACGCGGGGGAGATGCGGTTCGACTACCGGTTGAAGCCAGGGCGTGTCACACGCAGCAACGCGCTCGCGCTGATGCGCGCCGTCGGCCTGGAGGTGGACTCCGATGGATGATGGATCAACGGACCGCGCCGTGACCTACGGCAGCTACCTGCGCGTGGACGACCTGCTCGCGCTGCAGCAGCCGCGCTCCGAAGGGCCCGAACACGACGAGCTGCTCTTCATCGTCATTCACCAGGTCTACGAACTGTGGTTCAAGGAGCTGCTGCACGAGCTGGACCGTGTGCGGGCGCTGCTCACCGCCGACGATACGCACCGTGCCCAGCACACGCTGAAACGGATCCTGACGATCCTGAAGGTGCTCGTCGCCCAGCTCGATATCCTCGAGACGATGACACCGCTGGAGTTCTTGTCGTTCCGGGCACGGCTGGAGGCGGCGAGCGGATTCCAGTCCGACCAGTTCCGGCAGATCGAGTTCGTGCTCGGCGCAAAGAACCAGCGCGCCCTGCAGCGCTTCCCCGACGGGACACGTGCGCGAACGGCGCTCGATCGGCGATTCGCAGAGCCGACGCTGTGGGACGCGTTTCTTCATTACCTGGACCGCGAGGGATACGAGATCCCTGGGCCTGCGCTGACGCGAGACGTGACCACGCGGCCCGAGCCGTCACCGGAGGTTCAGGAAGTGTTGATTGCCGTCTATCGTGGCGATCCGAAGAATGCGGAGCTCTGCGAGCGGCTTGTCGATCTCGACGAGGGCGTTCAGGAGTGGCGCTATCGCCACGTCAAGATGGTCGAACGGACGATTGGCGCCAAGACGGGCACTGGCGGATCGAGCGGCGCGGAGTACCTGCGTAACACGGTCGGCGCCAACCTCTTCCCCGACCTCTGGGAAATCCGGGCGAGGCTGTAGCGCTCAGCGCTGGGGCGGCTCCGGGGCCGGCTTCAGCGGAATCTCGGTGTCCGTCTGCACACCAAAGCGGCGGAAGTTCGAATAGACGGCCAGGCCGTCCGGATTCTCGGTCCGCATCTCGACTGGCACCGTCACCTGCAGTTTGTCGTCGAGCCTGAACTTCGTCACCATCTTCGGCACGGAGCGCCCGCGGCCTACCTCCAGCTCGGTCTGCAGAATGCGGCCGGTCGCTTCCTCGATCCACGCGGTGCCGCGCGTCGGGACGTCGATGTCGCCAAATGTGCCCGTGCGCAGCAGCGTCGGCCGTCCAATTTCGACGAAGCTCACGGCCTTGACCTCACGGGGCCAGTCCGGCCCGGCGTCGTTGACGGTGAGCTCGAAACGTCTCTGGAAGTCCGACTGCAGGAAGCCGAGCACGAAGATCGGGTTGAACACCGACGGCACGTACGTATCGGCGCTCAGCATGATCTGTTTCGCCTGTGCGCGGAGCGTCTCCGTCGGTTTCACGAAGAGGTCCACGAGCCGCTGCTCTCGGCCTTCGAGCGGCTTGCCATTCAGCTGCGAGACGTCCCGGTAGGGGATGAGATCGCGGATGGTACCCGGATAGCGCACGAGCAGCAGATCGGACATCACCCGGCGATTGGGGCTGCTCAGGGTGAAGTCCTCCTGCGCCACCACGTTCGCCAGTCCGTTGACCAGACCAGCGATATAACCAGCCGTCAACCGCTGGAGCTGGGGTGCGATCGGGATGCCGCGTGTCCGCGTCGGGGCTCTCGACACCACCGTCGGGTCGCGAACGATCGTAATCGGCCTCGTCAGGGTCCTGAGGGCTCTGCCGCCACGGCTGACGGTTGCCCGCGCCAGATAACGGCCCGGGGTCATCGTCACCGGCACGAACCCGGTGGCCACGTGTGACGCCGGCGATTCACCGGACTTGAGCGTCAGCGCCTTCGACACCAGTGCCGGGGACGCCTCTCCCTCCGCGATATCGAGCGTGACGGTGACGTTGTCCGCCGCAGCGTCTGGAAGATACAGCTCCAGGTAACCCGCGAGCTCGCTGGCGGTGACCACCGGTTCGACCCTCGGCGACAGCGTCTCGCCCTCGGCAGGGAGGTTCCCGACGATCAGATCGCTCGTTGCGAACTCCCCGGGCGTCAGCTTCGGCAACTCGATCCGGTAGACGACAGCTCCCCGCCGCCCGTTGGTGTCGACGGCGCCCACCCGCAACGCGTACGAGCCCGGCTCGACGCTGAGCGCGGTGTCGTACCGCAGGACCTGGTTGGGACCGCTCACTTCGGGTGAGAGCGTGCGGCGCGAACCTGCCTTGGTGACGATGCGGCCTTTCTCATTCGTCAGCACGTAGCCGAGGCCGAACTCTCCTGCAGGCTCTCCAGGCTGTCCGACATCAGCCGCCACGCGCAGCCGATACTTTCCGGGCTCTGCATCGCGCTGGGCGTACGTGGCGACGCGAAGGGGAAGACCAGGAAGCGAAAAGGGCGAAGACAACGTGTCGCTCAGCAGGTCGTCGATGGAGCGACGCGTATTCACGGCCGCCGTCAGCACGGACCTGTTCGAATGCAGCGTGACGCCACGCCGCTTGACGTCCACGTCCAGCTTCATCTGTTCCGCATCGCCAGGTTGCCGCTCGACTGCAACGACATACCAGGCGGACAGCTCCTTCTCCAGCCGTTCGAAAATGCCCGCGCCGGCGGCGACACCCTGGAACAGTGTTCCGTTCGTGCGATCGGCTATCCCCTCGAGTCCCTCCAGCTCGAACGATCGGTCGGCCAGTGGCGAAAACGATCGGATGTTTCCCTGACTGATGAGCTCGCCGCGATCGCGCTCAACGGCGATGACATTGATCGTCGTTCGCGCCGCCGCGGCGAGTCTTGCCAGGTCGTCCAGGCGCGACGGGTCCTCGTTCACCATCCCGGCCGAGAACACAACCATCGTCTTCGGACCCTCGAGCGGCACCATATCCTTCAGGAGCGCTTCCAGTGCGCGCAGCGAAATGGTCCCTTGGATGCGGGCCTCGGACGCAATGACGGTCGATTCGTTGTAGATGGCCGCCTTGCATCCAAGCTGGGGAGGCACGGCGTCGCACGCCCCGGATTCCATGGCCCGCTCCAGCACCTTTTCCATGACCGGACCAGGCGGAGAGTCCTTGGCCTTGTTCCGAATGCTCTCGGCGCCGGTGATCATCACCGACTCGTACATCGAAATATTGAACTCGGACGCCGAGATTTTTGCGGGCTGCCCGACGCTGATCGTTTGCATTGCCTTATGGACCAGCGACTTGTCCGTCGTGAAGTCCACGCGTGGACCGGGTTCGGGAAAGCCGATGAAGGCCGCGTAGTCGGGCGCCGCCAGACGGTCGACGAACTGCGACGCCGTGCGGAGGAGCGGCGTGAGCATCCCCGGCGTGATTAGCGTCTGGTCAACGGCGACGACGATGCGGCGGGCATTCTGCGACGAGGCGTTCGAGGCGATAAGGGCATCGACCGGACGCGGCGGGGCCGGCGGCTTCTCGCGATCGACTCTGATCAGCTCGGCCGAGGCGATCGGCCTCGGCTTGCCGTCTACCTTGACCGTGAAATCGCCGGGCTTGAGATCCTCAACCGGCCGGCCGCGTGAATCGGTTGCCGAAACGTCGATCGTGACGAGATCGACCTTGCCGCGGAAGACGTTGGTCGGGCCCTGCGCGTTCTGGGCAGCATCGCCGGGGCGCGCCAGTGCCGCAAACAGGGCGCAGACAATCAACCGTCGCATCGGGAGACTCAGTTCTGTGGCGTTGGCTTCAACGGGATAACAGTATCCGTTTGCACGCCGAACCGGCGGAAATTCGAGTACGTCGCCTGACCATCCGGATTCTCGGTTCGCATCTCCACCGGAACAGTGACCTGCAGCCGGTCGTCGAGCCTGAACTTTGTGATCATTTTCGGCATCGAACGCCCGCGGCCTACTTCCAGCTCGGTCTGAAGAATGCGGCCGGTCGTTTCTTCGATCCAGGCGGTGCCCCGGGTCGGGGCGTCGAGGTCGCCGAAGGGACCTGTCCGCAGCAGCGTCGGACGTCCAACCTCCACGAAGGCGACCGCTTTCACCTCGCGCGGCCATTCCGCGCCGGCGTCGTTGACCGTCAGCTCGAAGCGCGACTGGAAGTCGGACTGCATGAAGCCCAGGACAAAGATCGGGTTGAACACTGACGGTACGTAAGCGTCCGCACTCGACATGATCTGCCGGGCCTGTTCCCGCAGGGCATCGGTGGGCTTCACGAACAAATCGACAAGCCGCTGTTCGCGGCCCTCGACCACCTTCGCGTTGAGGTGTGACACGTCCCGATAGGAAATGAGATCGCGCCGCGTTCCAGGATAACGAACCAGCAGCAGATCGGATGTCACCTTGCGATCGGGCTTGCTCAAGGTGAACTCTTCCTGCCCGACGAGGTTCGCGAGACCGTTCACGACGCCGGCCACGTAGGCCGCCGTGAGCTGCTGCAATCTGGGCGTGATGGGAGTGCCGCGCGTTCGTGCCGGCGCCCGAGTGACGACCGACGTGTCGCGGACGATGGTGATCGGCCGGGTCAGAGTTTTCACCGTTTCGCCGCCGCGGCGGACAATCGCTCGCGCAACATAACGACCCGGTGTCATCGTCGCCGGCACGAATCCCGAAGCGACGCGTGCCGAGGGCGTTTCGCCGGGACGGAGCGTCAACGCCTGGCTGGACAGCGCCGGCGTCGCGTCCCCTTCCGCAATATCAAGCGTAACCGTGACATCCGAGGCGGCCGGGTCCGGAAGATAGACCTCGACGTAGCCAGCCAGCTCGCTTGTCGTGATCAGCGGCTCGACGCGAGCGGACAGCGTCTCGCCCTCGGCCGGGAGGTTGCCGACGATCAGATCGCTCGTCTGGATCGCTGACGGGGCAAGCGCCGGAAGCTCGATGCGGTGCACAACCGTTCCTCTTCGACCATCGCCGTTCACGGCGCCGAATCGAAGCAGGTAGGTGCCGGGCGCAACGGCCAGCGACGTGTCGTACTGAAGCGCCTTGTTCGACCCGGTTGCCGCCGGCGCAAGGTTTCTGCGCGAGCCGGCAGACGTGATGACCCGGCCCTTCTCGTCGGTCAGGACATAGCCCGTTCCGAACTCGCCGGCAGGCTCACCAGGCTGCCCGATATCAGCGGCCACTCGCAGGCGGTACTTCGTCGGGTCAGCATCGCGCTGCGCGAACGTCGAGACGCGCAAGGCCAGACCCGAAATCGCGAACGGCGACGAAAGCGCTTCGTTCAGCAGCTCATCGAGCGGCCTGCGTGCGGAGGCTCTGACCGAGACGGCGTTCCTGTTGGAACGCACGTTCACGCCGCGGCGCTTGATCTCGACATCCAGCCGTTGAGTATCGGGATCACCGGGTAGACGTTCGACCGCCACGAGATACCACGCAGACAGTTCCTGCTCCAGCCGTTCGAAGATGCCCGAACCGGAGGCCACCGGCCGCGACAGCGTGCCATCAGTACGGTCGGCGATGATCTCGAGGCCTGCGATCTCGAACGAGCGATCGAGGAGCGACATCTTCGACTGGCCATTGGGCAGGTCGCGAATCTCCTCGTCGCGCTCGCGCTCGACTGCGATCACGTGGATGGTTGTCCGGGCGGCCGCGGCCAGGCGTGCCGCCTCGTCGAGCAGCGTCGGGTCTTCGTTCACCAAGCCGGCCGAAAAGAGAACCATCGTCTTCGGCCCCTCGAGCAGGGCGAGATCTCGCAGCAGCGCTTCCAGCGCGCGCATGGAGATGGTTGCGTCGGTTCGAGCCTCCTGCGCGATCCTCATTGCTTCTTGATAGATCTGCTGACGACACAGTTTTACTGCCATGACGGCTTCGGCCATGGGCAATGAGCCGGAGTCGCCAAGCAATTCTTCGACCGAGTAGCCCTCGCACCCGCGATCAAACACGCGGCGCATCGTCGGCGGTTCCATCAACTCCGCGATAATCTCGCGGCGGGTGGTTGCCGTCGTCAGCGGCAGCGACGAGGCGGCCGGACGCTCCGCCCCGGTCAGGTCGAAGGACTCCCAGAGCGCGATATTGTGTTTCCCTTCGCCACGCCTCAAGGGTTGACCGACGATGCTTTCCACTGCCTGACGAACGCGCGCCTTCTCCTGGGTGAAATCGATACGAGGCCCGGGCTCAGGAAAGGCGACGAAAGCCGCGTAGTCGTCCGCTGCCAACCGCCCGACAAACTGCCCCGCGGTTCTCTGTAAGGGAACCGTGGAGCCAGGCGTGATGAGCGTCTGATCGACAGCGACAATGATGCGGCGAACGTTCCGGGGAGTGTTGTTGGTGGAGATCAGATCGGAGGGTCGTGTCGCCGGCTTCTCCCGATCGACTTTGATCAGTTCGGCGGAGACCGCGGGACGAGGCTTCCCATCCACCTTGATCGTGAAATCGCCCGGCTTGAGATCCTCGACCGGACGCCCCTTGGCGTCTACGGCGGCAACGTCGATCGTGATCAGATCGACGCCGGCGCGGAATCGCTGCGGCTGCGAGTCTTGAGCAGCAGGGCCGGACACCGCGAGCGCGGTGACGAGCGACGCGCAGAGGAGCAGCTGCCGCATCCGGGAATCAGTCTAGGATCAGGGTGCGATGGGTGCAATGGGTTCGATGGGTGCAAAAGGTGCAGGTGCGAGAGGTGAAAAACGCGCAGGTGCAACGCGTGCGACGCTAACGCTGCTGGGGTCTCTGCTGACCTGTGTCGTGGCGTGCGGTCCGAAAACCGCCCCACCTCTCACCAAAGCGGCGCCCACTCCAGCAACCCCCGCAGCAGTACCCACGCCGGCGGCAACACCGGTAGCGTCGGCTTCTGAAGAGTTACCGGACGGAGCCGGCAGGCAGATCCTCAACAGAGCCTGCGTCACCTGTCACGGCCTGCGCGAGGTTACGAAGTTTCGCGGCTTCTATACGCGCGCGCAGTGGCGAGACATCGTGATGACGATGGTCGACTACGGCGCGCCGGTCAACGACAAGGATGCGGAAATCCTGACCAGCTATCTGGCGGAGACTCTCGGCAAGAAGTAGGACCCGGCGCAGCGCTAGCGCAGAACCGCCGTGATGTTCCGCTTCGGCGATGCGCCGACCTTGATTCGCGTGATCTCTTTCCGCGCGGCAACATCCACCACCACGACCGAGTTCGTGTTCTCCGTCGAGATGTAGACCTGCCGGCTGTCGGGCGTGAACGTCACCCAGTCCGGACGCCCGCCAAGATCCACGGCTCCGAGCAGCTTGATGTCTGGAAGGGAGTAGGCGTAGACACGCGCGTTCGGCCTGCTCGTCACCCACAACGTCCTGCCGTCTGGCGCGACGCCAAGCCCGTGCGACGGGGAGGCGTTGAACGGTCCCTTGTCCACTTTCTCCGCGGGGATGTCGTTTGGAAGCTCAACGCGAGACACTTCCTTCCGCTGGGCGAAGTCGACAACCGCGAAGCCGTGAAAGTCCGAGAGCTGGACGAAGATCCGCTTCGTCGAGCCGTCAGCGTTCGTTTCGAAGGCCATCGGGCGGACGCCGACCTCGAACAGAGTCCACACCGGTTCTTCGGACTTCTGATCGATGACCGTCATCAGCCGGCCCGCGATCGATCCGGCGACCACGTAGCGGCCGTCCGGCGTCACGTACACGTTGTGAATCCCGCCCTTGGTCGGAATGCTCTTCACGCGTTCCGTGGTGGCCGTGTCGATGACGTCCACCGCGCCTGGCGCGGACACGATGCCCACGTACACGCGGCGGCCGTCCTTGCTGATCGAAATGTTGTTCGGCCGTCCGGTCAGCGGAATCTTCTTCAGCGTCTGCAGCGTCTTCGTGTCGACGACGTGCAGCGTCTGCTCGCCTTCGCTGCTGAAGTACAGACGGCTGCCGTCGGGCGCCGCGGCAGCGCCGTGGTTGATCGGGATGCCCTTGATCTCACCGACGATCGCGTGAGTGGCGGGATCGATGAGGTGGATGTTGTCGCCTTGTGAGTTCGTCTGAACGACCCGCACCTGAGCGGACACCGCCGCGGTGAGGGTCAGAACGAGCGCAGCGATCGCCACGGCCGTACGCATGTCAGCGCCTCCCTTTCCCCATCGACTGATCGATGCTCCACATGCCTGCACCGCGGGTCGCGATGTACAGGAACGCAAAGCAGAACAGCGCCGCGTCAACGCCCCGGTTCATCTGCGGAATGAGCAGGCCATGAGGCATTCCGGGGCCCATCGGCGGCACGCCCAGCTGCCAGACGTGCACGTAGAAATAAGCAACCGCCATCTCGCCGCTGGCGAGAAACGCCGCCACGGGGGTAAAGAGCCCAACCATCACCAGGAGCCCGCAGACGGTCTCAACGACTCCAGCGGCGCCCTGAAGCGACATCAGCTGAGCCGGCATCCCCCCGAACCAGCCGAACAGCTTCTGCAGACCAAACAGCAGGAAGACGAAGCCAAAGACGATGCGGAACAACGCATAGGTAACCGGTGCGTAGCGCTCTGGAATCATGGCGCGAATTATTACCTACAAACGCCTGAAGGCAACGCTACGAATGCGGCGGGAGTTCGGTCTTCCGATCGGCGTGGAAAAAAGGGGTCGGCACCACGGTGGCGGCGACGAAATGCCGGGTTCCCTCAACGGTCACTTCCATGCGCAACACGGTTCCGGCCGTGAAATGCGGCGCGTCGACGGTCGCGAGCGCAATCAATTGCTTGAGTGTCGGCGACCAGGCGGTGCTCGTCGCCCGTCCCACCTGGCGGCCGTCACGCATGACCGGCACGGCCGCTCGGGAGGCAGCGGCCGGCGCGACGGGTGGAAGCTCGAAGCGTTCGTACAGCGCCTCGACTTCGGTCCAGTCAACGGCAAGGCCGACGATCTTCCGCCTCGGGCCTCGAGCCCACTCCGCGGCCAACGATTCCTTCCCGATGAACGGCCCCTTCTGCAGATCCACGAGGCGCCCCAGCCCCATCTCGAATGGCGTGTACTTCTGCGCGTCGGTCAGCGCCTTCCGGCTGCTCACATAGTCCACGTCGGCAAGCACCAACCCGGCTTCGACGCGTGCGACGTCGAGCGCGAGCATGCCGGCGGGCTTGATGTCGACCGCCTGACCGGCAGCCATGATGGCGTCCCATACCCGCAGGGCATTGGCCGCCTCGACCCAGATCTCGTAACCGAGATCACCGGTGTAGCCCGTCCGCGAAATTTCCACGGGTACCCCGCCGATGGTTCCCGCCGTCACCCTGAAGTAACCGAGGCGATCGATATCCGCCGACGCACAGGTCCGCAGGACATGCGCCGATCGCGGACCCTGAAGCGCCAGCGCCGCCACCTGCTCCGAGACATCGTCGACCTGCACGTCGAAGCCGCGCGCGTTCTGCACCAGCCACCGTAACGTCGGGTCCGCCGACGTCATGCGAAAACGCGTCTCCGCCAGCCGCGCCACGGTGCCATCGTCGATGACGAAACCCTCTTCGTCGCACCACGGCGTGTAGAAGACGCGTCCGACATCCATCTGCGACGCGTCGCGCGTGATGACTCGATCGATGAGCCGGGCCGAATCCGGCCCGGAGACGTGATATTTGAAGAGCGGCGAGATGTCGATCAGCGCCACCGCGTTGCGGATGGCGTTGTATTCGTGCTCGTGATGCGTCTCGTAGCTGCTGACCGTGTAATAGCCGGACCAGTCGCGATAGCTCAGCGACTCACAGAGCGCGAACGTGCGGTCGTGAAATGGCGTGCCGATCGGCATCGATTAGAAGCTGAGGCTTGCCGGCCAGGGCTGCTGCATCATCAGCAGCGTCCATGCCGCGCCGAGGATGGCGACGTTCTTCATGAAATTGACCTGATCGTTGATCCGCATCATCGGGTCGGTGTGCTTCCAGTACTGATGCATGATCAGCGTCACCGGGATCATAAACGCCGAGACGAGCGCGATGCCCCAGTGCGGCTTGACGCCGAGCAGGATGCTGATGCCGCCGAGGACGATCATCAGG
This sequence comes from Vicinamibacterales bacterium, assembly GCA_035537775.1. GTDB lineage: Bacteria > Acidobacteriota > Vicinamibacteria > Vicinamibacterales > UBA2999 > Gp6-AA40. The sequence continues at coordinate 19,431 of DATLLQ010000118.1, forward strand.
CCGGAGACCATCACGGCCAGCTTCGGCGACGGCACGCCTTTCGAGCCGGTGAACCCGGCCATCATCGGCAGGTGCTGAAAGTGACGCACACCCGAAATGATGAAGAAACCTCCCAGCAGAACCCGTCCCGCAAGATAGAACGGCATGTGAATGTCCACAGTCAGCCTCCGGGCGCCGATTGTAGCCTTAACCCTTCATCCGTCTTAGGCCTTGGGCCTTCGGCCTTCGGCCTGATTTAATCGCACGGTGCGTTACGACGCGATCATCATCGGCGGCGGCCATAACGGCCTGACGGCTGCTGCCTACCTGGCCCGCGCCGGCCGCAAGGTGCTCGTCCTGGAGCGCCGTCATGTGCTCGGCGGCGCCGCCGTGACGGAGGAAGTCTTCCCTGGCTTCCGCTTCTCCGTCTGCTCGTACGTGGTCTCGCTGCTCCGGCCGGAGATCATCCGGGAGCTCGACTTGCCGCGCCACGGCCTGGAGATCCTCCCGCTCGACGGGACCTTCACGCCGATGCCGA
>DATLLQ010000119.1:0-20520 GCA_035537775.1 Vicinamibacterales bacterium
CGGTACTCGCGCTTGCCTGCGGCCTCGCTCAAGGCCGCTTCGAGCCTGGGCAGAGCATTCACGAGCGCCAGTTCGGCCGGCTCCGTCAAACGCTTCTGCAGCACTTCTGTTACCGGCGGAACGTCTTTCGTGATGTTCTTCACCCGCTTGAACAGCGTCGCGACGCCTTGCAGCTCCGGTGAGCCGCTCAACTGCGCCAGCGCTTCCAGCTTCAGGCGCGCCTCGACGACATCGACATCCGGCCAGGCATGCAGTACCGCTCGAATGTTACGGACGTCGAAGCCGCGTTCCTGAAACAGGTATGTAACGCGCTCCCGGACGAAGGTAAACAGCGCGGACTTCGCCTGGTCGTCAAGCGTGAATGTCCCGAGATCTGCGCTGTTGTCCAGGAGCGTTTTGATCGTGACCCGCGCCGTCAGCCCGGTCAGCTCGGGCAGATCAGCAAGAATCTTTACGGCTCCCTGCGCCTGGCGCCGGAGCGCGAGCGGATCGCGCGAGCCGGTCGGCCGTTCTCCCGCGGCAAACATGCCGACAAGCGAGTCGAATTTATCGGCGAGCGACACCGCCGTCCAGGTGACCGCCGCCCGTCCAAGTTGTTGACGTGATGGAGGCGCGTCCGCTTCGACGCCGATCGGCAGATAGTGGTAATAGATCGCCTTCCAGACCGCCTCCGGCCGCCCTTCTTCGCGGGCGTAAATGCCGCCCATCGTGCCCTGCAGCTCGGTGAACTCGCGAACCATATCGGTTGCGAGATCGGCCTTCGACAACAGACCCGCTTCGGACGCCTGCGCTTCCGCGTCGTGCTGCCCCAGGGCCTTTGCGATGTATCCGGCAAGGCGCGACACTCTGAGCGCCTTCTGCTTGTAGTCGCCCAGGGCCTTGTGGAACAGGATGGTCGAGAGGCGATCGATCCGCGACTCGAGCGGCTGCTTGCGATCTTCGTCCCAGAAGAAGCGCGCGTCGCGAAGCCGCGCCGTGAGGACACGCTCGGAGTTGCGCGCGATCACTTCGGGCTTCTCGGCCTGCGTGTTCGTCACCGCCAGAAACGCCGGTTTCAGCTTGCCTTCGTCATCCACCACTGGAAAGTAGTGCTGGTGGTGAATCATCGTCGTGGTCAGGACTTCTTCTGGAAGCTGGAGGAACTCGACCGGGTAATGTCCGGCGACGACCGACGGGTATTCGACGAGATCGGGAACTTCCTGCAGCAGTGACGAATGGGCGGTGACGAGGCCGCTCACCCGCCCGCCCAGCTTGCGCGCGTGCGTCTCGAGCTCGCGCTTGATCTTCGACTCGCGCTCACTCCGCTGCAGGATGACGAAGTTTTCGAGCAGGCGCGCTTCGTAGTCGTCGAAGGTCTTGATCTTGATCGCCCGCCCGGCACGACCGCTCGTGGTCAGGAAACGGTGTCCGTAGGTGTTGGCGCCGGTCCGGATGTCCTGCACTGTAGGCCCCTGCGCCAGCTCGGTGCGGCGAATCACAAACGGCACCACCCGCCCGCCGTACAGCAGCACGAGCCATCTGATCGGGCGCGCGAAGACGAGGTCGCCCTTGCCGTCCTCGAGATAAGCGTCCCAGCGCATCTGCTTCGGAAACGTCAGGCTGCGGAGCAGACCCGCCATGACGTCCGGCAGCACATCGACGGTCGCCTTGCCGCGCTGGCGCACGGTATACGCCAGGTACGGGCCCTTCGGCGTTTCCTTCTTCTCGAGCGCGGCCACCTCCACCCCGTACTTCTTCGCGAACCCCACCGCGGCAGGCGTCGGCTCCCCATCCGATTTGAAAGCTGCAGATACGGGAGGTCCCGTGACCAGCTCTTCGAAATCCGTCTGCCGCTCGGCCAGCTTGACGACGCGCCCGGTCAGGCGACGAGGCGTGCTGTACGTTTCAGCCGGCGCATCCGTCTCCAGCCGGAGCTCCTTCAGCCGGGCGTCCAGCTGCTCGGCGACCTGCCGGGTCAGGCCTGGAAGCCAGCTCGCCGGAATCTCCTCGCAGCCGATCTCGATCAGCAGCTCGCGGTCCACCTACACGCCCTCCGCCGATTGCGGCGACGCCTCGGTTGCGTCGGCCGGTGCGTCGCCGACGTACGCGCGCGCGATCTTGACCGCGAGCTGACGCACACGAAGGATGTACGCGGTCCGTTCAGTGACGCCAATGCTGCCGCTCGAGTCGAGGATGTTGAACAGATGCGAGCATTTCAGCGCGTGTTCGAGTGCGGGCCACACCAGGCCCGAGTCGAGCAGCTGCCCCGCAAAGACGAAATTCTTGTCAAACAGATCGCGATGGAGCGCGGCGAACTCCGCAGGCGGAATGTTCACCTGACCGAACGCATACTTCGACTGTTCGACCTCCTCCCGCAACCGTACTTCTCCGTATTTCACGCCGCCGCCCCACTCCAGATCGAACACGTTCTCGACGCGCTGCAGGAACATCGCAATGCGCTCGAGGCCGTACGTGATCTCGCAGGAGATCGGCGCGAGGTCCATGCCGCCGACCTGCTGGAAGTAGGTGAACTGCGTGATCTCGAGACCATCCAGCAGCACCTGCCAGCCGATGCCCCACGCACCAAGCGTCGGCGACTCCCAGTTGTCTTCTTCGAACCGGATGTCGTGCTGCCGCGGGTTGATGCCGCAGGCCTCGAGGCTGTCCAGATATAGCTGCTGCACTTCGTCGGGTGACGGCTTCAGGATGACTTGATACTGGTGATGCTTGAACAGGCGATTCGGATTCTGCCCAAAACGGCCATCGTCCGGACGACGCGATGGCTGGACGTAGGCGACGCTCCACGGCTTGGGCCCCAGGACGCGGAAGAGCGTCTCCGGGTGCGACGTGCCGGCGCCGACTTCCAGATCGAGCGGCTGCTGCAGCAGGCATCCGTGGGACGACCAGAATGCCGACAGTTTGAGGATGAGGTCTTGGAACGTCACGAACGCTTAGTGGCCTGTATCAACGGGAAGACTTTCCGCGCGGCGCATCTCGCGAAGCACCCTGTCCGACTTCAACGACTTCTCCAAATGCGTCGCGATCAGCGCACGATGCACGCCTTCCAGTTCCCGCAGGACGCGCACGTCAGCCGGCACGGCGCCAACCTCGTGCGGTGGGACGGCTCGCGCCGAGGCCAGGAATCCCAGTGCCTGTGGCGACAGCGTGCCGCGCACCTCGGGGTAGACCCCCTGCAGGCGCAGCAGCCAGTACTCAAAATATCGCGCCAGCGGCTCCGGTGGCGCTCCGGCCGTCAGCGCATCCAGCATTGACGCGCCCAACCGGTACAGCCGGTCGTCCGCGTCGCTGTCCTGCGCCCACTCATCGAGCAGCTCCGCGATGTATTCGACGAGCAGGTAGCGGCCGGCGAGAGCAGGCATTGCCGCGCTCGACGACGCAGTGAGCGACAACGGCGAGCGTACGGTCTCGGCGTAGTTCAGCCCGACCAGTTCCCGCCGTTCGCTCTCGAAATACGCAACCCTGACTTCGGTCAGCGGCTCGAGCGCACCGGCAAATCGCGACCGCTGCCGCCGTGCCCCCTTGGCGACGCCGCGCTTCTTACCGCGGTCCTTCGTCAGGAACACGACGATCCGATCAGCTTCACCCAGCTTATAGGTGCGGAGAACCAGCGCTTCGGCTGTGTGGAGCGGCACGAACCTGTCTATTTTAGTGGAAAAACACCGCTTACAAGCCCGCCAGGTGCTGAATAAAGATGGTCGCCAGACCCAGGTAGGCGAAGAAGCCGGCGATATCGGTCAGCGTCGTGATGAACACCGACGAGGCGAGCGCGGGGTCGACATTTGCCGCCCGCAACCCGAGCGGCACCAGCGTCCCCGCTGTGGCGGCAACGAACATGTTGATGATCATCGCCGCGCCGAGCACCACACCGAGCGTCATGTTGCCGCGCCAGACCCACGCCACCAGCGCGGCGATGATTCCCAGCACCACGCCGTTGCCCAGTCCGACGGTCGCCTCCTTCATCAGCGCCTTCCGCGAGTTGCTCCACGTCAGCTCGCCAAGCGCGATACCGCGAACGATCACCGTCAGGGTCTGCGTCCCCGCATTTCCTCCCATTCCGGCAACCACGGGCATGAAGATCGCGACCGCGGCGAGCTTGTCGATGGTCGGCTCGAAAATCGCCACGACCACGGTGGCGAGAAACGCGGTCATCAGGTTGATGCCGAGCCAGGGCAGCCGTTTCCGGAACGACTCGCTCGCCGGCGTAAACGCCCGGTCGTCGCCGGCGACGCCGGCCAGACGGTAGATGTCTTCCGTCGCTTCGTCCTTGATGACGTCGATGACGTCGTCTACCGTGATGATCCCGACCAGCTTGTTCTCTTCGTCAACGACCGGAATCGCCAGCAGGTTGTACGCGGCGACCTGCCTCGCGACTTCCTCCTGGTCCATATCGACGCGGGCGCTGATCAGATCGGCGGTCATGATCCGCTTGAGCGGCGTCTCAGGCGAAACCAGTAGCAACCGGCGCAGCGACACGACGCCTACCAGGTGCGAGCGGTCGTCCACGACATACAGATAGAAGACCATCTCGACGTCGCGGTTGTTCTGAATCTCGGTGATCGCCTCGCCGACCGTAATGTCCTCGTTCAACGCGAAGACATTCGGGTTCATGATGCGTCCGGCGGTCTGCTCGTCGTACTCGAGCAGGTTCTCGACGACTCCCGACTCCTTGGGCCGCATCAGATCGAGAACGGCCGCCGACAGCTCCTCAGGCAGGTAATCGATCAGGGCCGCGGCGTCATCCGATTCGATCTCCTGAGCCAGCTTGGCGATCTCTTCAGCAGGACGCGTCGCGAGGAGGGCGGCGCCTTTCTCCGGCCCGAGCTCGGAGAGCGTCTCCATCGCCAGGCGGCCGTTTCGATCGGTCAGGACGCTGAATGCGGCTTCCCGGTCCTTGTCGGGCAGCTCCCCGAGGATCTGGGCAAGGTCGGCAGGATGCTGCTTCTGCAGCAGGTTCAACAGGTTAGCGGTCGCACCAATACGCAGCAGTCGCTTGACCGAGTCGAGGACGAGATCGATTCTGCGCTGCGCCGCCATGGTGAATCTTCCAACACTGATAAACGGCTAAATGTAGCACGGAAGAAACACCCTGATCGGGGCGTCTAATGGGCAGGTGAGTGGAACGGGCGACCTGAGCCCCGAGATCCTCGAGGCGTGTCGCCGCGGGGACCGGGAAGCGTTCCGGACGCTGTACGAGGCGTACAAGGACCGCGTCTACTCGATCGCGTTCTACTTCTTTCATGCGGATGCTGATGCAGCGGGTGAGGTAACCCAGCAGGTGTTCCTGAAGTTGATGCGTGAGATCGCCCGTTTTCGCGGAGACGCCGCGTTTTCCACGTGGCTGTATCGGATGGTCGTCAACGCCTGCGTTGACCGATCCCGCAGCCGTCGCAGGGAAGCCGCGGCCGCGGATCCGGTGGTGCTCGATCACGTGCCGGCGCGCGGGTCGCACGAGGAATCGTTCGCGCGGCAGCAGCTTGCGACATCCGTGCAGCAGGCGATTGCGACGCTCCCCGCGAAGCTCCGCGCGGCCATCCTCCTGAGGTATTTCGAGGATTTGTCCTATTCAGATATGGCGAGGGCGCTCAACTGCTCGATCGGCACGGTAGCCTCCCGCCTGAACCGTGGACATCGTCTGCTCGCGAAGAAGCTGGCGCCAATACGCAATGTTCACCAGGCACGTTGATCAGTCGCTGACCCGCTACTACGACGGCGAGCTCTCCGCCGTCGAGAAGCAGCGCGTCGACGCGCATCTCGCGTCGTGCGAGCGGTGCCGGGCTGCGCTCGATGAGATCGCCTTTTCAGCGAAGGTGGTGCGTCAGCTGACCGCGGTCAGTGCTCCCCCATCCGTATGGCGCGGAATCGACGCGGCGCTGGCCGAGCCGCATCGCCCCTTCGGCGCCTATTTCCCGCTGCGATGGGCAGCTGCCTGTGCCGTGGTGCTGATGGTTGCGGGCGGCGCGTACTGGTGGGCCCGCGATTCCCGCGTTGTTGGTCCATGGGAAGTGACGCAGACGGGGGACGGCACCTCACGCCGGATGACCAGCGGCGAGTGGGTGGAAACGGAAGACGGTTCCAAGGCGCGCATCATCGTCGGTTCGCTCGGCACGGTTGACGTTGCGCCCGGGACTCGTGTCCGTCTCGGCGAGGTCAGCGAATCCGAATACCGCCTGGCACTGGCACGAGGGACCATCAGTGCGGAAATCGTTGCACCACCCCGGCTTTTCATCGTGGATACGCCGGCGAGCACTGTTGTCGATCTGGGGTGCGCCTACACGGTGACGGTCGGCGAGGACGGCGCCGGCGAGCTCAGAATGACATCGGGCTGGGCGGCACTGGAGTTCAAGGGACGTGAATCGCTGGTGCCGGCCGGAGCGATCTGCAGGACCAGGCCCGGCGCGGGACCCGGCACGCCGTACTTCGAAGACGCACCCGCCGCGCTGAAACAGGCCGTGGACCATTTCGACGAAGGCACAGAGCGCGCACAGGCGCTCGCCGTCATCATCCGGGAAGCACGTGCGCGTGACACCCTCACGCTGTGGCACTTGTTGTCGCGCGTCAGCGAGCCGGACAGGGCGCGTGTGTACGACCGGATCGCGGCGTTCGAACCGCCGCCGGCAGGAATCTCGCGCAGTCAGGTATTGGCGCTCGACGCCGACGCGCTTCGGGAGTGGCGAGAAGAGCTCGCCTGGAAATGGTGATCGTAGCTTCCGCCTTCAGGCCGCAGAAATACGTAGTGTCCGCCTTCAGGCGGACCTTGAGAGGAGCCCTCATATGTCTCTGATCCGATTACTCGCCGCGGGAACCGCAGCCGTCGCCTTCGCTGCAGTCGCGGTATCTGCCGGAACGATGTTCCGCGTTGAGATCGGCTCCCCTGTAGCGCTGGGAGTCAACAAGTACTTCAAGAAGGTCGACAAGAAAGTCGTCCTCGCCGTGCGCGCCGTCGTGTGCGAGGACCTGGCGAACGTGCGAATCACCGGCACCGCCGAAGGGCTCGTCGCCGGGAAACGGCAATCGCTGCCGATCACGTTGACCGCGGTCGAGCCGGTCGAGGCCGTCTATGCCATCCAGCAGCAGTGGCCGGAAGCAGGCGCGTGGGTATTGCACTTGAAGGGGACATGCGCGAATCCGAAGGCTGAGGCCAGCACGATCGTCGCCGTCAGTAAGGGAACGTTCATCCGCGAGAAGAGCGAAGTGCTCCGCGAACCCGCCACGAAAAAGCAGATCGACGACGCAGTCGCCGCTCTGGCTCGTTCACAGTCCTGAGGCGCTTATGAACACGCAACGATTTGGACTCGGTCTCACCGTCCTCAACCTGTTCCTGCTCGCCATCCTGCTGACGCAGATTGATCGCCCGGCGCAGGCCTCTGACACGGCCGCGATGCTGCGCGGCCGGGGATTGGAAATCGTCGATACCAGGGGCCGCGTGCGGGCCAGCATCAGCGTGATGCCCGAGGAAAAGTCCGCGAATGGTGCGACTGTTCCCGAGACCGTTCTGCTTCGTCTGATTACCGAACGCGGCCGGCCGGCGGTCAAGATCAGCACGTCCGAAGCCGGTGGTTCGGGGATGTCGCTCGCCGGTCCGACCGGCACCCATCAAACGTATGTGAGCATTGGTGCGAAGGACACCTCCACGACGCTCAAGCTGAAGAATGAAGACGGCAAGGAGCGGACGCTCGTCCCGTAGTCCCGTAGGTAGAGGCCGACGTTTACGTCGGCCTTTGATGTTTAGGTCGGCCTTTCACGTGCAGCACCCGGTACATGCGGCACAAACCCGTCCCGCGCCTCGCCGGGTGTCCGTACACCGGCCTTTGTCGATATTCGTTAACGATCTGCACTCATCGCCGTCAGCTAGTATTCGTGACTCGCCAGGCGGTTGACCTGGTCCTGTTGCAACTTCTGCAAGCAGCGCATCGATCTTCGTTCGCGGTAATTGCGTACTGTTTCATGCCAGATCATCTCCATTTGCTCGTGGAGGGGACGGAACAAGAGGCGGCGTTGCGCGAGTTCATCAGAGTGTTCAAGCAGTGCGCCGCCTACCACTGGAAAGCCGAATTCGGCAGCCAACTCTGGCAACGCAGCTACTTCGACCACGTCCTTCGAGACGGCGAATCACCTGATAAAGCGGCGAGGTACATCCTCGCAAATCCTCTCCGCGCTGGACTCGTCAGTCGCGTTGAAGACTATCCGTACCTTGGATCGGCGACGATGTCGATTGGTGAGCTGCTGGAATCAATCCGTGACGACCAGACCTGAATGGCCGGCCCTGGGGGAGGCCGACCCTGAAAGGCCGACCTAAAGGTCGGCCTCTACCCGCGATTCTGGGCCTTGATCTCGTCCAGCATCCGCTCGTCGTCGCGCCACTCAGACTTCACCTTCACGTGGAGATCGAGGTAGACGTGCTTCTCAAGGTACTGCTCTAGCTCACCCCGCGCGGCGGTGCCGATCTGCTTGATCATGGCACCGCCTTTCCCGATCACGATCGGCTTCTGCGATTCGCGGTCGACGAGAATCGTGCAATACAGGTCCACTCTCTCGTCGTCGGGCGACTCGTCGAACCGATCGACGACTACGGCAGTCGAGAACGGCAACTCGTCGTGCGTCAGCTGCAGCACCTGCTCGCGCACCACTTCGGCGACGAAGAAACGCTCGGTCTGATCCGTCAGATAGTCGGGCGGATACAACGGCTCGCCTTCCGGAAGATATTGAAGAAACAGTGTCTCGAGGACGTCAACGTTCGTGCCGTCCGATGCCGAGGCGGGCACGATCTCGACGAACGGGTGCTCCTGCCGGTAGTGATCGATGAGCGGCAGCAGCTTCTGCTTGGCCACGAGATCGACCTTGTTGAGGACCAGAATCGCCGGCTGGGTGGCCTCCTTCAGAAGATCGAGCATGTACCGATCGCCCTTCCCCGGCTCTACCGAGGCGTCAACGATCAACGCCAGCACGTCCACCTCGCGCATCGATTCCAGCGCGATGTCCACCATCCGCACGTTGAGCCGGTGCGTCGGCTTGTGAACGCCCGGCGTGTCGACGAAGACCACCTGTCCTTCCGGATAGTTCTTCACACCCACCACACGCGTGCGCGTGGTCTGCGGCTTGTCCGAGACGATGGCGAGCTTCTGACCGACGATGCGGTTGAGGAGCGTCGATTTCCCGGCGTTCGGCCGGCCAAGCAGCGACACGAAGCCGGATTTCATTGGAAAGGCCGACCTGAATTCATTCGAAAGGCCGACCTGAAGGTCGGCCTCTACCCGAATCAACGGGCGGTATCTGCTCCAATTCCCGCTGGAGGAAGTCCACAACGCGCTCGAAGGGATCGAATCCGAACGCCGCCGCGACGGAGGGGCGGAGATTCGAGTTGGCGTTGATGTCGTAGAAGACACGCCGGCCGTCGGGCGTCTCGAGATACTCGATGCCGCCCACGTCCAGCCTGGCCGCGCGCACGATTCGCGCAGCCGTATCCACCGCGGCCTTCGGGACCTCCATGTAGGGATAGAACTCGACCGGAGGCGCATTCGCCTCCGGCACGTCGCACACACCGTCGCCCTCGTCCGGATTGCACACCGGCGACGGGCAGAGATTGAAGCGGCCGTGGGTCTTGACCCGCATCGCATACAGCAGCTCGCCTCCGAGGAACTCGAGGCGGACGATCCCGTGGTCAGGGTCGTGCGGCAGGTACTCCTGCAGAAGGAACAGGTTGTCGGGAAGCCACACCTCCGGACTTGCTGAAAAGATGGAACAGACCTGTTCCAGCGACTCGACGACGTGGATGCGGGCGCCGCTGCCGCCCTGATCGGGCTTGAGGATGGCCGGCCAGCGGATCGCGTGCTCGTACGCGCGCAGCGCTCCCGCGTCGTTGAACGTGATCGACCACGGCGTGTCGATCCCGAGCGTGCGCAGCAGCGTCGCCTGCGCGCTCTTGCTCAACTCCAGCGAGAAGACATCGGCGCCGTTCAGCACGCGCGCGCCGCGCCTCTCGAGGGTCCGCATGTATGCCAGCGCGAGAGGGACGGCGCGTGTATTGCCACGGACGTAGGCACTCGGACTGGCCTGATTGAAGTACAGCCGCGCGAGCGCCGTCTCGTCATTGCTGAACGCCGCCTGCTTGAGATCGAAGGGCGCATAGGCGATCCCCCGGCGCTCGATGGCTGTAAAGAGCGGCTTCTGCCACTCCGGATGTTCATGGATGACAACGAGGTCCGGCGGAGTGGGCATGACCGTGCCGCGACCTCTACGCTTCCTTTTCCGCTTCAGGCCGCCGGTGCACCCGCACTTTGGTAATGCGCCGCCGTTCGACTTCGAGCACCTCGAAGACGAGCTCGTCGATCTCGACGATCTCGCCCACATACGGCATGCGCCCAAGCTGCGACAGCAAGTACCCGCCCACCGTCTCGAAGCCTTCGCGCTCGATATTCACGCCCAGGCGCTCGCGAGCCTCGTCGACGTTCACCTTGCCGCTGAATGTAAACATGCCGTTGCCTTCGTCAACGACCGTCTCGCTCTCGACGTCGTACTCGTCGCGGATCTCGCCGACGATTTCCTCGAGCAGATCCTCGAGCGTCACGAGCCCCGCCGTGCCGCCGTATTCGTCCACGACGATGGCCATCTGCAGCTGCCGCCGCTGCATCTCCTTGAGCAGTTCCGATACCCGCTTGCTCTCCGGGACGAAATGGGCCGTTCGCATCAGCGTCGTCATCGGCGGCGCCGCGTCCGGGGGCAGCGCGACCAGGTCCTTCACGAACACGATGCCAAGGATGTTGTCGAGGCTGTCGCGATAGACGGGCATGCGCGAGTACTGCTCCTCGCGGAACAGCGTCCGCAGATCGGCCAGAGAAGTGTCCACGTGCACCGCGACGATGTCTGGCCGCGGCGTCATGACCTCGCGCGCCACGGTTTCCGTGAAATCGACGATCGACTGGAGCAGCTCGCGTCCTTCCTCGTCCGAAATCGCGTCGTCGGCCGCCGACTCCGTCGCGTTGGGCGGCGTCTCGGCTTCCGATTCGCCGCCATTGCCGCCGTTGCCGGATTCGCGGTCGCGCCGCGGCCCGAAGATCCGAAGGATGGTGAGCGTGACCGGCAGAAGGACACGCGCCATCGCGTGAAACACCGGCAGCATCAGATCGAGCGCCTGCTCCGGATCGCTTCGCACGATCAGCATCGGCAGCACGTGCTCGCACACCACGACGAACGAAATCAGCGAGACGACAAAGACCGCAATCGAGGTGGCGTCACGGACGTCGCTGACGCGCGCGATGAGCACGCCCGCCGCCACGATGCAGATGCCGAGGAGCAGCCGCAGCGGCACGAAGAGCTGGAGCGGGTCGTCGAGGTAGTGGCCGAGCCGGTCGCTGCGGCCGCCGCGTTCGGCCATCAGCCGGAGCGAGAGACGCATCAGCGCGCTGAAGGCCGCCTGGATCGCGCCAAGGAAAATGGTGGCGCATCCGAGCAGGAAGATGGCGAGCGGCGTCATCGAGCGGAGCGCGGCGCCTCACGCTCGATGAGACCTTCCCGCAATCCGCCCGCACGGCGCAGGCGCTGTTCAAGTCGTCTCATTTCGCCGTTGTCGCGCTCGTGATCATAGCCAAGAAGGTGCAGCAACCCGTGCAGGGCAAGCACCCGAAATTCCGTGGACAGGCTGTGCCCCGCCGATCCGGCCTGGCGGCGTGCAACACCAAGGGCGATCACGATATCGCCGAGATGGCCTGGCTCATCCGCCGGGAACGAGAGGACATCGGTCGGAACGTTTTTGCCGCGATAGCGCCGATTCAGCTCGCGAATGCGCAGGTCGGTAACCACCCCGACCGCTACGGCGCCCCGCGCGCCGGCGGGCGCGACCAGCTCGAGCCAGCCGGCAAGTCCCGGCGCCCGGACGCCGGACGGCAGCACGATGTCGACGGTCAGCCGGCGGGACCTACGAGGCTTGATCTTTGGCGGCGCGCGGCGTCGAGTAGGCGTCATAGGCCTTGACGATCTGCTGCACCAGCTTGTGCCGGACGACATCCTTGTCGTCAAAGTAGATGATGCCGATGCCCTCGATCTCGCGGACGATCTTCAGCGCCTCGACCAGGCCGGATAGTTTCGGGTTCGGAAGGTCGATCTGCGTGATGTCGCCGGTCACGACGGCCTTCGAGCCAAAGCCCAGGCGCGTCAGAAACATCTTCATCTGCTCCGACGTCGTGTTCTGGGCCTCGTCCAGGATGACGAAGGCGTCGTTGAGCGTGCGGCCGCGCATGAACGCGAGCGGCGCCACTTCAATCGTGCCCCGCTCGATCAGCCGGGACGCCTTGTCCGTGTCCATCATGTCGTAGAGCGCGTCATAGAGCGGGCGCAGGTACGGGTTCACCTTTTCCTGCAGGTCGCCCGGCAGGAAGCCCAGCTTCTCGCCGGCTTCGACCGCCGGCCGGGCAAGGATGATGCGGCTCACCTTCTTGGCCAGCAGGTAGCCCACGGCCTGGGCCATCGCCAGATAGGTCTTCCCGGTTCCCGCGGGTCCCACGCCAAGCACGATGTCGTTCTGCTCGATCAGGTCGAGATACTTCTTCTGATTCGGGCTCTTCGGATTGACGCGCCGGCGCGGTCCCTGAGCCTGCTTCGCGGCCGGCCCGTCCTTCGAGAAGTAGTCGCGCAACTCGACCGTCGGGTCGTCGACCACAAGCTCCGCCGCCGTCTTGACGTCGGCGCTCGTCAGGTCGTATCCGGATTCGCGCAGCTCCCTGAGCTGATCGAACAGCCGCTCGACGCGCTGCTCCGCGCTGCGCGTCCCCTCGACGATGAGCTCGTCGCCCTGGGTCCGGATCTCGACGTCCATCAGCGACTCGATGTGCTTCAGATTGGCGTCGTGCGGTCCGTAGAGCGTCTCGATGCCCTCTTGCGATACGGCGATTTTCTTCATGTGCGGGTGATCTGAATGTGGAGCTCGCGTAGTTGACGGGCGTCAACCGGCGACGGCGCGTCCGACATGAGGTCCACGGCTGCGGCCGTCTTCGGGAATGCAATCACCTCGCGGATGGAAGACTCCGCCGAGAGGATCGCGATGATGCGATCAAGGCCCAGCGCGATCCCTCCGTGCGGCGGTGTCCCGTACTCGAGCGCTTCGAGAAAGAACCCGAAGCGGGTCCGCGCGTCCTCGTCGCTGATATTGAGGAGCGAGAAGATCCGGCGCTGCAGCGTGGCGTCGTGTATACGAATGCTGCCTCCGCCGATCTCGCTGCCGTTCAGCACCAGGTCATAGGCCTTCGCCCGAACCGTCCCGGGCTCCGATTCGAGCCGCCCGAGGTCGTCGTCATGCGGCGACGTGAACGGGTGATGGACGTAGACGTGGCGCCGCTCCTCCGCGTCCCACTCAACCAGGGGAAAGTCCACGACCCATGTGAAGGCGTATTCCTCGGGGTTGAGAAGCCCGTCCTTCTTTGCCAGCATCAACCGGAGCTGCCCGAGGAGCTTCGACGTAGCGTCAGGCTCACCGGCCGCGACCAGGAGCAGCTCTCCGTTGGCAACGCCGGTCAGGTCCAGCATCTGGCGAACGGCGTCCTCACCCATCGCCTTCATGATTGAGCTCGTGATCGAGCCGTCGTCGAGCCTTCTTGCCCAGATCAAGCCGGTCGCCCCGAGGGCCTTCGCCTGGTCGACGATCCCGTCAACCTCGCTTCGTGAGTACCCGCCGGCGTTCTTGACGACGAAGCCGCGGACCGTGCCGCCGTTGGCGACGATCTCCCGGAAGACACGGAAGCTCGACTCGCGGAAGAACTCGCGCATGTCCTGGATCGGCATGCCGCAACGGAGGTCTGGCTTGTCGGACCCGTACTTCGCGATCGCCTCCGCGTAGGGCATGCGCGGAAATGGCGTCGTGATTTCCCGACCGATTACGGCGAACACCTGCTTCATCAACGGTTCGATGACCCCGAAGATCGTCTCCGGCCGCGCGAACGACATCTCCACGTCAACCTGCGTGAACTCAGGCTGTCTGTCCGCGCGTAGATCCTCGTCGCGGAAGCATTTGCAGATCTGTACATAACGGTCCATTCCGGCGACCATCAGGATCTGCTTGAACAGCTGCGGCGACTGGGGAAGGGCAAAAAACTCGCCATGGTGCACGCGACTCGGAACCAGGTAGTCCCGTGCACCTTCGGGAGTGGACTTGGTCAGAATTGGCGTTTCGATTTCAAGAAAGCCGTTCTCGTCGAAAAACCGCCGGATCACCGACGTCACCCGGTGCCGCAGGACGATGTTGCCCTGGAGGCGGGGCCGGCGGAGATCGAGGTAGCGATACTTGAGGCGGACTTCCTCGGCAACCGGGGTCTCATCGGCAATCGGAAACGGCGGCGTTTTGGCCTCATTCAGGAGCGCGAGCTGCCGGACGACGACCTCCACCTCTCCCGTGGCCAGCTTTGGATTCACCGTGTCGGCCGATCGGCGCCGGACACGTCCGGTGACGCCGATGACGAACTCCGAGCGCAGGCGCTTCGCCTTGCCCATCAACGCTTCGTCGTCCTTGTCGAAGACCACCTGCGTGACGCCGGCACGATCCCTGACGTCGATGAACAGCAGGCCTCCCAGATCGCGAACGCGGTGCACCCAGCCGAGCAGCACGACTTCCGCGCCGACGTCGTCCGGGCGGAGTGCGCCGCAGGTGTGTGTACGTGTCAGTTCGCCGAGTTGTTCAGCCACGTTCGTTCAGTTCCTTCAGAATCGCCGCGCCGGCCGCCGTTAGCTCGTAGGTGTTCTGGGTCTTTGCCGCGAGGTGCTTGACCGTGATGGTGCCGTTCGCAATCTCGTCGCTCCCCAGGATCGCGACGAATGGTATGCCTCGTGAATCAGCGTACTTGATCTGCTTTCCTATCTTGTCAGGTTCCGGGTAGACCAGCACTCGCAGGCCCGCGTCGCGCAGGCCCCCCGACGCGCGCAGGGCGAAATCCAGATCCTTCGGGTCCATAACGGCCAGCATCACATCGGCCGGCGTCGTCGCCACCGAGGGCGGGAACATCCCGCGCTCGCCCATCACCACGAGGATGCGTTCGAGGCCGAGCGAGAAGCCGCAGGCCGGGACGCTCTGACCCAGAAACATGCCGACGAGATTGTCATAGCGGCCGCCCCCGCCGAGGCTGCCGGCGAGGTCAGCGACGCCGATCTCCATGATTGCGCCGGTGTAGTACGACAGCCCCCTCGCCAGACTCAGGTCGAGCTCGATGTGCTTCTCGGCTGACGTGCCCGCACTCAGGTCGAGGATCCGGGCGACAGTTCGCCACGCCTCCTCGCCGGACTCGTCGAAGGCCCCCTCCATCGAGCCGGGTTTCTCCTGAAAGCGGCGAATGTGGTCAATCAACACTTGCGCCGCCACCGGAATGCCGCGCTCCTGGAACTCCGCAGTCACGCCGTCGACACCTATCTTGTCCAGCTTGTCCACTGCGACCAGCGCACTGCCGTGCAGCGGCTCGGGAATGCCGGCCAGATTCAGCAGCGCCGTCAGGAGCTGCCGATGGTTCAGCCGGATCTTGAAGTCGGCGAACCCGAGTTCCTTCAGCGCGTCCGACACGGCCGCGCACAACTCGGCTTCAACGATCGGCGATGTGGAACCAAGGAAGTCGACGTCGCACTGATAGAACTCGCGGAACCGGCCGCGCGCTGGACGGTCCGCTCGCCACACCGGCTGGATCTGGTACCGCTTGAACAGTCGCGGCAGCTTGCTCTGATGATGTGCGATGACCCGGGCCAGCGGCACTGTGAGGTCGTATCGCAGCGCGAGGTCCGCCTGGCCGCTCGCCTCGTGCTCACCGCGCTTCAAGATCTTGAAAATGAGCTGGTTGCCCTCTTCCCCGTACTTGCCCATCAGGGTTTCGAGGTTTTCCGCGGCGGGGGTTTCGAGCGGCTCGTAGCCGTAGCGTTCGTAGACGCGCTTGATGACGCCGATGACGTACTCGCGCCGCCGCACGTCTTCCGGAAGGAAGTCGCGCATGCCGCGCGCCGGCTCGGTGCGTGCCATCTAAAGTCGAGGCAGCGTCAAACCTTGCTGCTTCTGATATTTGCCGGCCTTGTCCGCGTACGAGACCTCGCAGTCCTCGTCGCTCTCGAAGAACAGGACCTGCGATATTCCCTCGTTCGCGTAGACCTTGGCCGGAAGCGGCGTCGTGTTCGAGATCTCGAGCGTCACGAAGCCTTCCCATTCGGGCTCGAACGGCGTGACGTTCACAATCAGCCCGCATCGGGCGTAGGTCGACTTGCCGACGCAGACAGTGAGAACGTTCCGTGGAATCCGGAAGTACTCCACCGTCTTGGCCAGCGCGAACGAGTTCGGCGGGATGATGCAGATGTCCGCCTTCACGTCCACGAAGGACCGGGCGTCGAAGTTCTTCGGATCGACCACGGTGCTGTTGATGTTCGTGAACACCTTGAACTCGTCGGCCACACGGATGTCGTAGCCGTACGACGACAGCCCGTACGAGATGACGCCGTTTCTGACCTGACGATCCTCGAACGGCTCGATCATCCCGTGCTCGAGGGCCATTTTCTTGATCCAGCGGTCGGCTTTTATCGAAGGCATGCGTATCAGCGGCGTCCGAAGAACATCATTACCAGGGTCAAAATCAGGCTCACCAGGATTGAGGTCGCCAACGGGAAGTAGAAGCTGAAGTTGCCCCGCTTGACCGCGAAGTCACCGGGCAGCCTGCCGAGGGGAAAGCCAAGGGTCATCAGCAGGCCGGCGCCCGCTATCACCAAGCCGGCCAGAATGAGGAATCGCCCAGTCATTCCACTCTCGTTCTAGATCAGCTCCAGTCCGCGGAAAAAATACCCCAGTTCGAACGCCGCGGTCTCGGGGGCATCAGATCCGTGGGTCGCGTTCCGCCCGATCGACTCGCCAAAGTCGCGGCGCAGCGTTCCGGGGGCAGCCTTCGACGGGTCTGTCGGCCCCATGGTGTCGCGCCACTTCTGGATGGCACCGGCGGCTTCGAGCGCCAGCAGCACGCACGGACCAGACGACATGAAATCGGTCAGCTCGCCAAAAAACGGCCGCTCGCGGTGGACCGCGTAGAAGCCCTCGGCCTCTTTCTTTGAAAGGTGCTGGAGTCGCATCGCGCGAACGGTGAAACCCGCTTCTTCGATACGCGCCAGGATCTTGCCAGCCAGGCGGCGCTCCACCGCGTCGGGCTTGATGATTGCGAACGTCCGTTCCGTCATCGTCCGAGAGCCTCTCTCATCTTCTTACCCATATCAGCCGGACTCTTGACGACGTGCACACCGGCCTGCGTCAGAGCCTCCATCTTTTCTGCTGCCGTTCCCTGGCCGCCGGCGATGATCGCCCCGGCGTGCCCCATGCGCCGGCCCGGCGGCGCGGTCTGGCCAGCAATGAACCCGACCACTGGCTTGTTGAAGGCGCGCTTGATGTAGGCGGCGGCTTCCTGCTCGGCAGTGCCCCCGATCTCCCCAATCATGATCACGGCTTCTGTGTCCGGATCGGCGGCAAACAACGACAGCGCGTCGATGAAACTGGTCCCGATTAGCGGATCGCCTCCGATTCCGATGCAGGTCGTCTGCCCCATTCCCTGCTTCGACAGCTGATGGATCGCTTCGTAGGTCAGCGTGCCGCTCTTCGAAACGATCCCGATTCGCCCTTCCCTGCAGATGTGGCCGGGGATAATGCCCGCCTTCGCCTGCCCCGCGGTGATGACGCCCGGGCAGTTCGGCCCGACCAGGCGCATCTTCCGGCCATCCATGAAGGTCAGCGCCTTCAGCATGTCGATGGTCGGGATACCTTCGGTAATGCAGACCGCGAGCGGAATCTCCGCATCCGCGGCTTCCATGATCGCGTCGGCCGCAAACGGAGGCGGGACGAAGATGACCGTCGCGTTCGCCCCGGTTTCGCGCATCGCGTCGTGGACGCTGTTGAAGATCGGCCAGCCTTCGTGGGTCGTGCCCCCTTTTCCGGGGGTCACACCACCGACGACGGTGGTGCCGTAGGCTGCCGCAGCCTTTGCGTGAAAGGTCCCTTCACGTCCGGTCAGTCCCTGGACGATGAGGCGAGTGTTCTTGTCGAGAAGGACGGCCACGATCAGCGCTTCGCCAGGGCGACTACCTTCTCTGCCGCTTCGCCCATTGAATCGGCAGTGGTAAAACTCAGCCCGCTCTCTCGCAGCATCCGTTTCCCTTCTTCGACGTTGGTTCCTTCCATGCGCACGACGATCGGCACCGGCACACCAAGCTCGGTGACCGCGGCAATGACCCCGGCTGCGAGCACGTCGCACCTCAGGATCCCGCCGAAGATGTTGATCAGCACGGCCTTGACGTTCTTGTCGGCCATCAGGATGCGGAACGCGTTCTTGATCTGCTCCGCGTTCGCGCCGCCGCCGACGTCGAGGAAGTTCGCCGGTTCCCCGCCCGCCAGCTTGATGATGTCCATCGTCGCCATGGCGAGGCCGGCGCCGTTGACCATGCAGCCGATGTTCCCGTCGAGGCGGATGTAGTTCAGTGAGAACTTCGATGCCTCGACCTCCAGCGGGTCCTCTTCGCTGACATCCCGGAGCTCCTTGAGGTCGGGATGCCGGTAGAGGGCGTTGTCGTCGAAACTGACCTTTGCGTCCAGCGCCAGGAGCTCGCCGCCCTTGGTGAGGATGAGCGGATTGATCTCGATCATCGACGCGTCGGTCTCGATGAACGCCCGGTAGAGCGACTCGAGCAGCTTGACGAACTTCGACGTGGCGCCTGCCGGCAAGCCCATTCCGAACGCGAGCTTACGAGCCTGGAACGGCACGATGCCCGTTCGCCGATCGATGTGCTCGCGGAGGATCTTCTCGGGTTCGGAGGCCGCCACCTCTTCGATGTCCATACCGCCCGCGGCACTCGCGATCACCACCGGGCAGGCCGAGGCACGATCGATGACGAGGCTCAGATAGAGCTCGCGCTCAATCTGCAGTCCTTCCTCGATCAGCAGGCGCCCGACCTTCTTACCGTCCGGGCCGGTCTGATGCGTGATGAGCGTCATGCCGAGCATCTGCTTCGCCAACTGCTCGGCCTCGCCTGGCGACCGGGCGATCTTGACGCCGCCGCCCTTGCCGCGCCCACCGGCATGAATCTGCGCCTTGACCACGGCGAGATCGCCGCCGAGGCGCCTCGCAATGTCACCGGCCTCGGCTGGAGAGATCGCCACCTCGCCACGGGGTACCGGGACGCCGAACCGCGCGAGAACCGACTTTGCCTGGTATTCGTGAATCTTCACAAAGAGAGCATCGTATCAAACTCCCTCTTGGGAGTTGGTAGTTGGAAGTTAGGAGTTGGTACTATCTGCCAATGATCGTTCACATCGTCTTCTGGCGTCTTCATCCCTCGGCCAACGGCAAATCTAAGAGCGACAACGCGTTGGAGATCAAGAAACGGTTCGAGGCGCTGCGATCCATCATCCCGGGACTGCGGCGGCTCGACGTCGGCATCGACTTCGCCGGCACGGAACAATCCTCGGACGTTGCGCTCTATACCGAGTTCGATTCGCAGGCTGCGCTGGATGCCTATCAGGCGCATCCAGCGCACCAGGAAGTGGCGGCATTTCTCGCCCCGCTCCGGACCGAGCGGCGCGTGGTCGACTACGAGGCCTGAGGCCCGGTCGAAGCCGGACACTACGACTCGGCCTCTACATGCCGATGACGTCTACCAGCTCCTTGACCGACGCGGCCGATTTCTTGAGCGCTGCGTCCTCTTCCGGCGTCAGCTTGATTTCGATGATCTGCTCGACTCCGCGTGCGCCGAGTTTCACTGGAACGCCGACGAAGAGGTCGCGAATCCCGTACTCACCCTGCAGGAAGACCGAGCACGGCAGGATCTTCTTCTTGTCCTTGAGGATAGCCTCACACATCTCAGCGGCCGCCTGACCCGGCGCATACCAGGCGCTCGTGCCCACCAGCTTGGTGATCTCGGCGCCGCCATCGGCGGTCCGCTTGGCAATGGCCTCGATCCTCTCCTTCGGCAGGAGCTCGGTCAGGGGAATGCCGGCGACCGTCGAATACCGCGGCAGCGGCACCATCGTGTCGCCGTGGCCACCGAGCACGAACGAGTGAACGTTCTGGACCGACACGTTCAGTTCCATCGCGACGAACGTGCTCATGCGGGCGGAGTCGAGCACGCCGGCCATCCCGATGATCCGCTCCCGTGGGAACTTCGTCAGCCGGAAGAGCGCCTGCGACATTGCGTCGAGCGGATTGGCGACCGGCACGACGATCGCCTCAGGGCAGTACTGCACGAGATTCGGCGCGATGCTCTTCATAATCTCGAAGTTGTCGCGCACGAGGTCGTCGCGGCTCATCCCTGGCTTCCTCGGCTTGCCGGATGTGATCACGACGATGTCCGAGCCGGCGGCAGCGTTCCAGTCGGCGCCGCCAATCACGCGGGAGTCGGAGCCGATGATCGGGCACGTCTCGTAGATGTCGAGCGCAACGCCCGCTGCCTTCTGCTCGGCGATGTCGATGATCACGACATCAGCCAGCGCCTTCTCCGCGATCGAGCGGGCGACTGTCATGCCGACATTGCCGGCGCCTCCGA
>DATLLQ010000120.1:0-5157 GCA_035537775.1 Vicinamibacterales bacterium
GCGACGTAGAACGGGGTCGCGCCCCGGTAGCTGAGAAGGTGGCGCCCCAGCCGGATGTTCGGCGGGTTGCGCGCGGTGCCGCCCTCTTTGCCGAAGCGCGGCTCGTTCCATTCGACGCGGGTATTGGGATTGGCGCCGTGCGCGAGGAGTTGTCGTGCGAGCTCGATGGCCGTGATCGTGCCGGTCTGCTGCGGCGTACCCACGGGCGTGTTCCCGACGCCGGCGGCGCCGTCGGCGCCGGGCTTGCGCAGCCACGCCACGGTGTGGAGCGGCGACCCACGCGGGTCGGGCAGGTTCGGGTTCGCGCCATGATCGAGCAGCACCGATGCCAGCTCGAAGAAGGCGTTCACGCTCGCGATGCTCAGCGCGCTCGAGCCATCCGGCGCAACGTCGTTGACATTGGCGCCGCGCTTCAGCAACGCGACCGTCGTCTCGATGTGCGCGTTGCGCACCGCGAAGAGCAGCGGCGTCAAGCCACCGTTCGACTTCAGCTTCAGGTCGGCGCCTGCTTCGAGCAGCACGTCAACGGCGGCGGTGTTGCCATCGGCCGCCGCCCACATCAGCGCAGTCTGACCTCGATACGGTTCCTTCGTGTCGACCGTCGCGCCGCGCGTCAGCAGCAGCCGTACGGCGTCCGCCTTCCCCGACAGCGCCGCCGTCATCAGCATCGTCTGACCTTCCTGCGCGATCGCGTTCGGGTCGGCGCCAGCCTTCAACAGACGCTCCATGATCGCGGCGTTGCCGTTCATGGCGGCGAGATAGAGCGGTGTGATGTTGTAGCGACTGGAGGCCTTGGCGTTCGCGCCGGCGCCGACGAGCAGCTCGACGAGCTGGAGGTCGTTCCGCTGCGCGGCCCAGTGGAGAGCAGTGAAGCCATCCGCCTCGGTGACGTTGAGGTCGACCTTCTGCTTCAGGAGGCCACGGACCGCTTGGACGTCCTGCTTCTTGACGGCGTCGATCAGTGGTGACCCGGCCGCAAAGACCGACATCGTGCCTGCCAGGCACCCCATGGCGACGACGTGGAGCCAGCCGCGAAACCTCATATCTCCTCCGGGCCAGGGGTAATATAACCCCGTATCTGAAATGCGCTACAGAGGTTGGCTCTGGTTCGCCGTACTTGGCTTCGCGATCGCGGTTGCCACCGCGAGACCCGTGGCACAGGTGCCGGCCGCGCCGCCGGCTGTCACCGGGGCCACCTCGTCCACCGCTGTCCTCAAGCAGTACTGCGCCACCTGCCACAACGAGCGACTGAGAAGCGGCGGCTTCGTCATCGATCCGGCTGGTGTGACCAACGTCAACGCAGGCGCCGACCAGTGGGAGAAGGTCGTTCGAAAATTACGGACGCAGTCGATGCCGCCGCCCGGCGCGCCGCGTCCGGACGCTGCCGGCTACAACCGCGTCGCGACGTTCCTTGAAACCGAGCTTGACCGCGCGGAAGCCGCGCGTCCACATCTCGGCAAGCTGCCGCTGACGCATCGCCTCAGCCGCACCGAATATCGAAACGCGGTCCGCGATCTGCTCGCCCTCGAGTCGCTACCGCGTGAGGTCAGCGTCGATTACCTGCTGCCGCCGGACAATATCAGCAGCGGCTTCGACAACATCGCTGACCTCCTGTTCGTCTCGCCGAGCAACATGGAACGCTATCTCGACGCGGCGCGAAAGATCAGCCGACTCGCCGTCGGCGATCCGGCGATGCCGGTCATGGTGAACATCCACAAGCTCGATCCCGAGCATCCGCAGGACGAACGCATCGACGAACTGCCGTTCGGCACGCGCGGCGGCATCGCGGTACGGAGCGAGTTCCCCGTGGACGGCACGTACATCGTGCGGGTGGACGTGGGCGCCGCGCAGGGCCACGACCTGGAGATCCTGGTTGATGGCGAACGCGTCGCACTACGATCGCTCGGCGGCGACGGACGCGGCGCTCCCGCAGTAGATGCGCCGCCCGGTCAGCCCGATCCGGCAGATCCCGATCCCACGCCTCCCTCGGTTGATCGACCGGCAGTCCCGGGCAGAGGCGCGGGGCCGGTCGATGCAGCAGGTTCGGTTGGCGCAGCAGGTGCACGCGGGGGACGCGCCGGTGGCCGGGGTCGAGGCGCTGCACCCGATCCACTCGAGTTTCCGCTCACGCTGAAGGCTGGCCCGAAGCTGATTGGTGTGGCGTTCGTGCAGCGCACCGAGGCGCGTGACGAGGCGACGCTTCGGCCGCGGATGCGGAGCCGCGGCACGCAGCCGGCGATTAACAGCGTGACGATCAGCGGCCCCTACAGCGTGACGGGCCGAGGCGATTCACCGAGCCGCCAACGGATCTTCGTGTGCCGTCCTGCCTCCGCATCCGATGAACTCCCGTGCGCGCGCCGCATTCTCTCCACGCTCGCGCGCCGCGCGTATCGCCGCCCATCGAATGAGACGGACGTGAGGGACCTCCTGTCGTTTTACGAGCGAGGTCGTAAAGAGGGCAGCTTCGATCTCGGGATCCAGAAGGCGCTCGAGCGGCTGCTCGTCAGCCCGCAATTCCTGTTCCGCATCGAGCGTGAGGCTCCGAACGTAGCGGGCGGTGCGGCGTATCGCATCAGCGACATCGAACTTGCCTCGCGCCTGTCCTTCTTCATGTGGAGCAGCATCCCGGACGACGCGCTGCTCGACGCGGCAGCGGCCGGGCGGCTGAAAGACCCGAAGGTGTTGGAGCAGCAGGTGCGCCGCATGCTCGCGGATCCGCGCTCTGAATCGCTGGTCACCAACTTCGCGGCGCAGTGGTTGTACTTGCGGGACATCGCGGCGAAGCAGCCCGACGAGATTCTGTTTGCCGACTTCGACGAAACACTCCGCACCGCAATGCAGCGCGAAACGGAGCTGTTCATCGGCAGCGTGTTCAAAGAGGACCGCAGCGTCCTCGACCTGTTGCGCGCGAACTACACCTTCCTGAACGAACGGCTGGCGCGGCACTACGGCGTGCCGAACATCAAGGGAAGCTACTTCCGTCGCGTCACGTTCCCGGAGGGGAGCGTTCGCGGCGGATTGCTGGGGCAGGGAAGCGTGCTGACGATCACCTCGTACTCGACGCGCACCTCGCCGGTTCTGCGCGGCAAGTGGGTGCTCGAAAACCTGCTGTCGGCGGCGCCGCCGCCCCCGCCCCCCGACGTGCCATCGCTGAAAACAGAGACCGCCCCGGGCAAGCCGTTGACGCTCCGCGACGCGATGACCCGGCATCGCGCCGCCCCGGCGTGCGCCGGCTGCCACGCGCGGATGGACCCGATTGGCTTCGCGATGGAGAACTTCGACGCCATCGGGCGATGGCGCGAGCGCGACGGCGAGCAGCCGATCGACGCCACCGGCGTCTTCCCGGAGGGAACGAAATTCGTTGGCGTTCCCGGGTTGAAGAAGGAACTGTTGCGTCAGCCCGAGCAGTTCGTTGGCACGGTCACGGAGCGGCTCCTGATGTACGCGATCGGCCGCAACCTGCAATACTATGATGCACCCACCGTGCGCGCCGTGATGCGTGACGCAGAGCCGGCGAACCATACACTGGCGGCGCTGGTGCTCGGGATCGTGAAGAGCCGTCCGTTCCAGATGCGAGAGGCGGGAGGCGAGTGATGTTCGTCACCAAGAAGACGCTGCCGCGACGGACGTTCCTGCGTGCCATGGGCACGACGATCGCGCTGCCATTTCTCGACGCGATGGTCCCGGCACTCTCGGCGCGTGCCTTCAAGCCGACGCCGCGCTTCGGCTTCGTCTACATCGCCAACGGCGTCATCCAGAACCTGTGGACGCCGGCGACGACGGGATCCGGATTCGAGCTGACGCCGACGCTGTCGCCGTTCGCGAACCTGCGCGACAAGATTACGGTCCTCAGCGGCCTCTCGCACCTGCAGGCCGATACCTTCGGCGATGGGACAGGCGATCATCCACGCGCGTCGGCGGTGTGGCTGACCGGCGTGCACGCCTACGACCGCACGCGGCCGGACGTCGAGGTGAAGCTGGCGACGACCGTCGATCAGCTCCTGGTGCGCGAGATCGGCAAGACGTCGCGCATTCCGTCGATCGAGATGTCGGTCGATTTCCCGACGCAGGGCTCGTGTGACTCAGGCGACTGTTTCTATGTGAACACCGTGTCGTGGCGCAACGAGACGACACCCAACAACACCGAGTCGCATCCGCGGATCCTGTTTGAACGCCTGTTCGGCGACGGCGGCAGCGCGGAAGCGCGCCAGTTGCGCAGTCAGTCGGAGGGGAGCATTCTCGACTCCGTCCGCGAGGAAGCGAACCGCGTGGCGAACAGTCTCGGGCGGGGCGACAAGGCCAAGCTGCACGAGTATCTCGACTCCGTGCGTGAAATCGAGCAGCGCATCCAGAACTCCGAATCGCAGCCGCTGGACATCGAGCTGCCGGAGCGGCCCACGGACATTCCGTCCTCGTTCGACGCGCACACCAAGCTGATGTTCGACCTGCAGGCGCTGGCCTTCCAGGCCGACATCACGCGCGTGTTCAGCATGATCATGTCGCGCGAGTTGAGCACGATGACGTTCCCGAGCATCGGCGTGCCCGAGCAACATCACGGCGTGTCGCACCATCGCAACGACCCGCAGCTGATTACAAAGAAGGCACGCATCGATCTCTATCAGTCTCAGCTCTTCGCCTACTTCCTCGAGAAGCTGCAGTCGATGAAAGAGGGCGACGGCTCCGTTCTCGACCAGTCGCTGCTGCTCTACGGCGGCGGCATGGGCGACGGCAACATGCACCGCCACTCGGATCTGCCGACGTTGATGGCTGGCGGCCTCGGCGGTACGTTCAAGATGGGGCGCCATCTCCAGTACAAGCTGGACACACCGATGGCCAATCTGCTGTTGACGATCATGGGCGGCGGCGGCCTTCAGCTCGAGAAGTTTGGCGACAGCAACGGCAGGCTGCTCGAGCCGCTTTCAATCTCCTGACCTCCAGGTTCGCATTTCTGGTATCCGCGTAGTGCAGCGTCGAGCCGCCCGACTGTAGCGGCCGCGTTTACTTCACGATCCGCTTCTGCAGATCGTCTACCCAGTTGAGGACCACAGTGAGGCTGGGGGCCGCCGCGTTGAGGCTCTGAATCGCGATGAATCGGCGGCCATCGGGTAACACGTCATACGTTCGTCCGCTGTCGGTGCTGCGGGGTTCACGCAGGAC
>DATLLQ010000121.1:0-8320 GCA_035537775.1 Vicinamibacterales bacterium
CTGAATTCGTACCTGATCACGACGCCGCAGGGGCACGTCCTGATCAACACGAATTACGAAGACACGGTGCCGTTGCTACGAGCGTCAGTCGAGAAACTCGGGTTCACGCTGACTGACATCAAGATCATTCTTGGCAGCCACGCCCATCCCGATCACCAGCAGGCCGACGCCGTCCTCAAGGAATTGACTGGTGGTGCGTCGGTCATGGCAATGGAACAGGATGTGCCCGCGCTCAAGGCCATGAAGGCGCCGAGCGGAAAGCCGCATCCGATCGACCGTGTGCTCAAAGATGGTGAACAGGTTTCGCTGGGAGGCAGCACGCTCACGGCACACCTGACTCCCGGCCACACGCAGGGCTGCACCACGTGGACAATGAGAATCCCGGACGGCGGGCGGACGTACGACGTGCTGATTGCGTGCGGCGGTCTTCAGGAGGGCGCACGACTGGTGAACAACAAGAACTATCCGCAGATTGCTGAAGACTTCGCGCGAAGCATCAAGACACTCAAGGCGCTCCCGGCCGACGTGTTTCTCGGTGCTCACAGCTGGTTCTTCGATCTGGCCGGCAAGTACAGGAGGCTCGGGAGTGCGACGAACCCATACATCGATCCCGCGGGGTACAAAATGTGGGTCGACGACATGGAAAAGAACTACAACACGCTGATTGCCGAGCAGAAAAAGAACCCGCCCGCGAACTGACGATCAGCGCGCTCCGAGTACGGCATCCAGCGCTCGGCGACCGCGGTCACGATCATTCGGTGCGCAGTCACTCTGCGGGCGAAACCTCGTGCTCCGCGACGGGTCACTTACTCACCGCTCGCGATCAGGGCACGACTCGGAACGCGATCAATGTGCGGGCCGGGCCTGTGCTCTGACTCGCAATCAGCTCAATCAGATGATGCCACCGTCGCACCGGATGCATCGATGAGCGCGGCATCGGCCTCGGCGCCCTTGCCCCAGTCGGCATCGATAGTGCGCCCGATCTCGATGATCGCGGTGATCGTGCGTGTGTTGGCCGACGCAGGACCTACCGCCGCGTGCAGGCGGAGCGGTGCATCCCGCGTGAGAACACCGAGCGATGCCAGCGCACTCGAAACTGCCTGCCCCTCCGCAGCGGCCGCGGCAGCGCCCGACGACTCGAGCGGTGCGGGAGGCGCCGCGCTCGAGGCCGCGAGATAGCCGCGGCGCGCGCGAATCTGTACGCCTGGACGTGTCGAACGCACAGTGATCGCATGAAAGCGGCCATCGAGCTTGCCGGTCGAGTAGTAACCGAGGAGATAGTAGGCGCTCAGGTCGGTCGTCATGCGCCGCAGACCGAGGGCGAAATCGCTGGTGGCCGTGACCGCAACGCCATCAGTCTGTTCGGCCATCACGTGAAGCGACGTGCTGCGTTCGGCGAGGCGCGCTCGTTCCTCCTCCAGGCTCAGCATCGGGTTCTGTCCGACACCAGCAACGGGACGATGTCATCGTCGAACGGCACGATGCCGCGCGGATCGATGGGATAGAACGAGACGTTCGCGCGATTGGCCTGATCGAGGATCTGCCGGAATCGTGCACCGTGATCGAGCGAGGCGAGCCTGAGGCGATCGGTATCGCACGTGCTCGCCCGCGGCGTTTCACTGGTTGGTTCGGTCGTCAGGCGGCCGGTCTGCGGACCGATCGTGACCTGCGGGACTGTCGGCACCGTGCCGCGAATCGAGCGGCCAAGGTTGTCGTTGGGGCGGTACAACCGCCAGCCGTTCGTGATGGTGATGACCGCCTTCCGCTCTTCGCGTGCGTCGCGCAGATAAGTGACGAGCGATTCGAACGAGTCGAGCGTCTGCGCCTCGCGGCGCCGGAGGATCATCTCCTGCGCGATCCCGCGATCGGGGGCGATCTCGCCCGGCTTGTCGGGAACGCCCGGATAACACTCGGCATAGCGACGCTCGACCGGATCCAGTGCGACGCTGTCGCGGGCGCCCCAGGGGTTGTTGAGCGCATTCTCGATGGTCGCGACTTGCCGCGTGAAGGTGAGCGCTCGCACGGAGATGCCTGGCATCACAACGGCAAGAAGATCGTCCGGGCCCAGGAGGTTCCTGAGTGCTTCGGTCAGCGGCTTCGCGATCCGGATCGACGCCGTGCGATCGATGTTCATGACGTCGAGGAAGAGAATGAAGACGCGGGCGCGGGAATCGGTCGCGGCCTGACGGCTTTCTTCCGGAGTGCGCGGATCGGACCGGGCCGTCGGCGGTCCGCCCCCTTGAATGCGCACAGTGGCGAACTGATCGATCGTCTGCGGCACGCGGTCTTCGAGCAACTCGAACTCGTCGCGACGCAGATCGTCGATCGGAACGCCGTCCTTCGTCGTCGCGTACGCGTCGACGCGCACGTAGTTCGCCTCGGTGCGAAACGTTGGTCGCGGCTGGTCCTGTGAAGCGGTTCGTATGGGAGTGCCCGCGATCGCGAAGGCGATCGCGGCAGACGCGAACTGGCGTCGCCATCTAGTCAGACGTGTGAACATGCGGAACGGCTCCGCTCGACTTAAGCAGGCTGGCGAGTGAAGTCTATCACCGGCATATGCTGGGCTCGTTTCCAGCGCTCAGGATTCATCGAGACCTTTTATTCAGCTGGCGATCATTCGCGGATGCGAAACAGGTGCGTGCGGCTCCTGAGGAAGATGTCGCCGCCGGCCACGGCGGGCGACGCCACGAACGACTGGTCCGTCAGCGTGTTGGTGGCAACGACGTCGAGCGAAGATCCGATCCGCGCCACCACGACGTCGCCGTCTTCGGTCGGGAAGTACAGCATCCCGCCTGCGGCAACCGGTGACGCCTTGATGGCGTACGGTTTTGGCAAACGAACCTGCTGATAGAGAGGCGTTCCGGTATCGGCGTCGATCGCCGACACCATGCCGTTGTCGGTCAGGAAGTAGAGCTTCCCCTCATGCAGCACGGGCGACGTCGTATATGCCAACCCGCGAGTCGCGTTCCACTTGATGGCGTCGGTTCCAGCCAGATCACCTTCGCGCCCCAGTCTGATCGCCATCAGCCGCGGATTGATGAAGCCGCTCATGACCAGCACCGAATCGCCATGCTGCACCGCGCGTGGAATCGTGTTCAGTCCGAGGCCGGCCGTCTCCCAGATCTGTTTCCCGCTCTCGTAGTCGTACCCACGGACCTTGCGCGGGCTGTTGACGACGATCTGCTTGCGCCCGTCGTGACGGACGACGAGCGGCGCCGCCCAGTTGGTACCGTCGGTGCGCGGCGTGCGCCAGATCTCGCGACCGGTGGCGGCATCGAGCATCGCGAGGAAGCCGTCGCCTTCGTGATCGGTCAGCACGATCAGCCGGCCCTCGTCGAGGACCGGCCCAACGCCCTCGCCGAACTCCTGGAACATACGCATCTGAATCTTGAAGTCGCGCTGCCAGACCAGCGTGCCGCTCATGTCGTAGGCGTACAGCCCGCGCGAGCCGAACGACACGTACACCCGTTGCCCGTCCGTCGTCGGCGAGTTCGACGCGAAGCTGCCGTAGGTCGCGTGATAGCCCTCGTGCGGCACCGCGGTCGCAGCGGTCTGACGCCAGACGATCTTGCCCGTCGCACGATCGAGAGCCAGGACATCAAAGCGATGCTCTTGGTGTGCGCCTGCGCCGCCGTCGCCGCGACGTCCGCCTTGGCCTGCGGCGGCACCGGATGGTTCCGTCTTCCCGCCCGTCGGTATGGCAGTTGTGACGATGATTCGATCGCCCCAGAGCACCGGGCTCGAGTGTCCCCGGCCGGGAATCTCGACTTTCCACGCGACGTTGCTGGTGTCGCTCCAGCGTACGGGCGCGGCCCCGGCCGCGACACCGGTCTGAGATGGACCACGCCAGTGGGCCCATGAATCGGCGGCTGGGGCGCGGCCTTGCTGTGCACCGAGGGATGAGACGAATAGCAGCACGACCGCTGCCACGGATACGGTTGGAACGCAGGCGTTACGCACGCCTGTCTTACGCCATCAGCTGTGAGCCCCTTTACTCGAACGCTCGACGCAACGACTGCCTTTCGTTCCTTGTGGTCGCATTCGACCGCAACCGAACACTGCAAGCGTCCCTAATACCGCGAGAGCAAGCGTACCCGGCTCGCTCACGACTTCGACATTGGTCTGACCTTCGCGGAAGAACAGGTCGAAATCTTCAAGTGGCTCCCCTTCGAGAATGCCCCGCCCTCTCGAATAGTTAGATGGAGGTGTTCCAAATCCCCCGAAATGTCCTACGAAGAACGGCAAATCAGGATCGGAGAGTCGGTTGATCTCGATTACGTAAAGATCGTCGGGCACGAGAGGAACTCGGGTTGGAAAATCAAAGCGGACAACCTCTCGGAAAATGCCCGTGAGGAGGGTCACAGGTGAACTCGTGCCCACTACGGCGCCCGTAATGCTGCCCTGACGGATCCCCACACTGAACTGGCCTTCGATAGCGGGCGGGAAGCTCCCGTCGGGGCCGTCAAACAAGAGCTCCACGACGTCTAATGAGTCCAGAGTTGGTGTGAATTCCTGCCCGGTTACTCCGCTGAACCTAAGGTTGAAAAAGCCACTGAACGAGGTGTGTGACTGATCGACGACGAACGGGCTGGCCTCCAACGACGGAACGGGCAGCACTACGAACA
Source organism: Vicinamibacterales bacterium (assembly GCA_035537775.1). GTDB lineage: Bacteria > Acidobacteriota > Vicinamibacteria > Vicinamibacterales > UBA2999 > Gp6-AA40. Next base: position 4,626 of record DATLLQ010000121.1, read on the forward strand.
TCACAGCGGAGAGCGTGAACGTTAAAAGATGCTTCATTGCTCGGCCCCGGAGTGGCCCGATCGGTTTGGCCAACAGGTTAGGTAGTCGATTCGGCCTATCAAGGACGTTCCGTGAGTCTCCTTCAAACGACCGGAGTCGAGGGCGCTTGGTAGCCCACCAGTCACTTCGCGCCAGGGCGCAGTCTACCACCGAGCGCCGATGCCCGCAGCCCGAAGATGATCGCCAGGGTGGTCATCAGAATCGGGCGCAGTCGCGTGCGACACGCGTCCACGATCGCCTGCTCACGCGGCACGCCCTGCGCCCGCAGCACGTTGGTGTAGTCCACCAGGAGAATCGAGTTCGTCTTCACGATCCCGAACAGGAGCAGAATCCCGAGCGCGCTCCACAGGTTCCGCGTCCGGCCCGTCGCCCAGATCGTGAACAGCGCGGTGTTGCGCGCACGGACCTGGACGCCCGCGTCCTGGATTCACGGTCGCCAGCGCGCGTACGCGCGACGGACGTACGCCAGGCGATCGGCCGGACTGGGATATCGCCGGCGGAACCAGCGGATCAGCGACAGAATGTCCTCGCGTTCACCGACGGCAATCGGCGCCTCCAGATACGCCCGAACTTCATCAGCGCTCAGGACGCGCTCGGATAGCTGACGGAGGCGTGCGGCCGTACGATCTGAAGGAACTGGTGTCATGACCCTTCCTCCTGCCGCAAGACTTCGAGGAGCCGGATGTCTTCCAGATCCTTGGGCCTCGTGTTGATCTGTTTCGTCTGGATAAGCCCAGCAAGGTCCGGAAGCGTGATGGCGACGTCCGGCGCCAGCAGCGACGAACGCCGGTTGTTCCACAAATCGTCGAATGACACACTCGTGCCGTCGACCGTCGCGACCGATCGAGCCGCCAGAACGTTGACGTGCTCGTCGGCCTCCATGTTCGCAGGCTGAGATTATACGTGGCGGTGTACGCTGTCCTTTGGTAGCAATGTCCGCATTTCGACCACAGCGCTCTGACGGCGCGCGCCCGCGGAAACCGGGGCGAAGCCAACGTTGATGCGGTCCAACCACGCCACCGCGAACAAGAGGAACGTGCTCGAGTCGATTCACGCCCGGGTGGAAAGCCGCGTCGCGAAGGTCGACCAGGCGTTGCTGCTCGACACGACGATCTGTCGTTCGGGCGGCGACTGCCGGATGCCTCAATTCGCCACGCCCTCTGTGCCCGCGCGGCGACCAGGGTCCGAATACACGCACCTTCGAGAGCCACGCGCTGAGGCGCCGGTTCGCGAGCGACTGCTCCAGCGCATCGAGCTTGACGTACGCGGCGGGCACGAGCAGCAGCGTCAGGAACAGGCAGAGTGACTGCGCGCCGATAACCGTGACCGCGATCGCCCAACGCTGGGCGCCGCCGATGCCGACCCCGAGCGCCGTGGGAAGCAGCCCGAAGATGATCGCGAGCGTCGTCATCAGAATCGGGTGGAGACGCGTACGGCACGCGTCCATGATCGCCTGCTGACGCGGCACGCCCTGCGCCCGCAGGACGTTGATGTAGTCCACCCGGAGAATCGAGTTCTTCTTCACGATCCCGAACAGGAGGAGAATCCCGAGCGCGCTCCACAGGTTCAGCGTCCGCCCGGTCGCCCAGATCGTGAACAGCGCGAACGGGATCGACAGCGGGCCGAGGGGCGCAAGAAACGACGATGAGAAAGGGGTTCGGCCTCAAGCCTGAGGCTCTCGTCGCAACTGCCACGGCCGGCCTCGATATACTCAGTCCATGAGGAGCCGCAGTGCCGATGCCGTCGATCGGACCCGTGCTCAAAGGCTGGCGGCCATGACACCCGCAGAACGCGTGGCGCTGGCCGCTCGGCTCGGCGAGGAAGGTCTCGCATCGTACATGACGCTGCACCGCCTCGACCGGCGTGCCGCCGTCGCCCGGATCAAGGCCGCGCGACGCCTCGGCCGCCGGCCCTCGGCGTCGGCCGAAGCCGATGAACGTTGAGCCCGTGCTCGGTCCGCTGCGTCAGATGGGCGCCCCCTTTGCGCTCATCGGCGCGCACGCCATGGCTGCCCGTGGCTATCCTCGCTTCACGATCGACATCGACCTGCTCACACCGGACACGCGGGTGCTGGAGCCTGAGCGGTGGCACACCCTGGTGGCGGCCGGGGCGCGCGTGGACGTCCGTCGCGGGGATGCCGATGATCCGCTCGCCGGCGTCGTGCACGTGCTGCTGCCCGACGGCACCGACGTGGATCTGGTGGTGGCCAGATGGAAGTGGGAGGCCGCGATCATCGCGCGGGCCGAGCCCCTGGACGTTGCGGGCTCGACCATCCCTGTGCCACGAACGAGCGACCTGATCCTGCTGAAGCTCGCCGCCGGTGGACACTCGGACCTGCATGATGCGGGGGCGCTGCTCGCCCTCGGGGATGCCGAACACACAATCGTCGAAGTGGAGTCGCATGTCGACGAGGTTCGCCCCGACATCCGACCACTGTGGCGGGCCCTCCTCGCCGAGAGAGCCGCGCCGCGCCCGGAGCCGCCAGGCCGATCGGACGAAGACGAGACATGATGGGTATTTGCCGCAGCGGCCGCACACCATCCCGTGTGTCGCGATCGTCAATTGAACCCCTCACCCATCCCAGAACGCGACCCTGAGATTTCTCGGTGTCTCAGTGCCTCTGTGTGTTCGTATTCAGCATCAATGCAACTGGTTTCCGGGACTAGTTCGCCACCCCCTCCGTGCGTGCGCGGCGACCAAGTCCCAGCGTGCGCACCTTCGACAACCACGCGTTGAGACGCCGGTTCGCGAGCGACTGCTCCAGCGCGTCAAGCTTGACGTAAGCGGCGGGCACCAGCAGCAGCGTCAGAAACAGGCAGAGTGACTGCGCGCCGATGATCGTGACCGCGATCGCCGAGCGCTGGGCGCCGCCGATGCCGACGCCGAGTGCCGTGGGAATCAGCCCGAAGATGATCGCCAGCGTGGTCATCAGAATCGGGCGCAGTCGCGTCCGACACGCGTCCACGATCGCCTGCTCACGCGGTACGCCCTGCGCCCGCAGGACGTTGGTGTAGTCCACCTGGAGAATCGAGTTCTTCTTCACGATCCCGAACAGGAGCAGAATCCCGAGCGCGCTCCACAGGTTCAGCGTCCGGCCGGTCGCCCAGATCGTGAACAGCGCGAACGGAATCGACAGCGGCAGCACGGTCATGATGATGAGCGGCTGCACGAAGCTCTCGAACTGGGCGGCGAGCACCATGTAGACGAAGATGCTCGCCAGCGCCATCGCCAATATCAGATTGTCGGTGGTCTCGTCGAGGTTCTGCGTCTGCCCCCGCATCTGGAAGCCGTAGCCCGGCGGCAACTTGACTTCGTTGATGATGCGACGGAGATCGTTGGACGATTCATCGAGCGCGTGGCCGGGGGCACTGTCGGCGTTCAGGTTGATCGAATACTGCCGGTTCGAGCGGGTGATGCGAGTGGGCCCGAATCCTCGCTCCAGGCGCGCGATGTTGTCGATCCGGACCGGCTGGCCCGTCGTCGAAGTGACCGTGAGCTTGCCGACCTTATCGATGTCGCGGCGCTGGCTCTCCAGCACGCGAACCGTGACCGGGTACTGCTCGCCGGCTTCGCGATACGTCGTGATCTCGTCGTCGCCGGCCACCATCAGCCGGAGCGTGTTGCCGATAGTGGCCATGCGCACACCCAGGTCGGC
>DATLLQ010000122.1:0-29824 GCA_035537775.1 Vicinamibacterales bacterium
TCCGCGCTGGCGCTGCACACCGCGCAGCAGCGGGCGCGCGAGAAGATGTTCCTCGCGGACAACGGCTTTCCAACGGCGCCGTTCGCGCGCGCGATGACGTTGGACGAGCTGTGGGATGCCGTTGCGCGCGTCGGAACGCCGGCCGTCATCAAGACCGCGACCTTCGGCTACGACGGCAAGGGCCAGCACAAGGTGACGACGCCCGCGGATGTTTCGCATATCTGGGACGCGATTGGCCACCAGGAAGCGATCGTCGAGAAGTTCATCCCGCTGCAGGCGGAGATTTCAATCATTGCGGCCCGTGCGCTCGACGGTTCGATTGCCGAATATCCAGCCTTCGAGAATCGCCACCGCAACCACATCCTCGATCTGACGACCACGCCGGCGTCGGTTCCGCCGGCCATTGCGGCGCGCGCGGTCGAAATCACGCGGGCGATCATGGTGCAGCTGCAGTACGTCGGCGTACTGTGCGTGGAGTTCTTCCTCAGCACCGAGAACGAGCTCCTCGTGAACGAGCTCGCGCCGCGGCCGCACAACTCAGGGCACCTGACGTTCGATGCAGCGGTGACCAGCCAGTTCGAGCAGCAGGTACGTGCCATTTGCGGCCTGCCCCTCGGTTCGACAGAGCTGTATCGGCCCGCGGCGATGGCCAACCTGCTCGGAGACCTGTGGGTGGACGGCACGCCGAACTGGGCGGCCGCCTGCCGGTTTCCCGATGTGAAGCTCCACCTCTACGGCAAGGAAGAACCGAGGCCGGGCCGGAAGATGGGTCACCTCACCGCAACCGGGCGCTCGGTCCGTGAGGCGCAGGATCGGGCGATCGGGGCCCGCGATGCCCTGCTGATCTGAGGGAACCGTCCTGAACGGTCCGTCGCAGCGCAGAGGTGGCGGAGGCGACTAGCCCGCGCGCCGCTCCAGTCGAAGCAGCCAGTTCTTCCGCCACAGCCCGCCCCCGTACCCTCCGAGCTTGCCGTCGGCGTTCACCACGCGATGGCAGGGGATCACGATTGCGATGCGATTCATGCCGTTGGCGCGTCCGACCGCGCGCTGCGCACCTGGCGAGCTGACACGATCGGCAAGCTGCGCGTAGGAGATGGTCTCCCCGTAGGGAATACGAGTCAGCTCCCGCCAGACCCGCTCCTCGAACGGCGTGCCGCGGAAGACCAGCGGTGTCTCGAAAGCCGTTCGGGTTCCCGCCAGGTATTCGGCGAGCTCCTCACGGACCTGAGCGAGATAGCGATGTTCGCCGGGCAGCATCGCCTGGCCGAGCAGTCGTGACAGCCGCTGCACCTGAGCCGACAGCATCCGCCGATCCGTGAATTCGAGGAGGCACAGGCCTTCGTCGGTTGCACCGGCGATCATCGGGCCGAGCGGTGTGTCGATGGCGGTGGTCAGGATGCAGGACGTGTCGCCCGCCCGCCCGGGCGGCAGGCCGAATGTCTTCGTGAACGCATCGCGGAAGCCGCTGTGCGAATCCCACCCGGTCCCCAGTGCCACATCGTCCAGCGAGTCGCCGTCGCGCAGCTGTTTGATCGCGCCGGCAAGCCGGCGGCCGCGGCAATAGGCATGGAAGGTCATGCCGTAGCGGTCGAGAAAGAATCGCCGCACGCGGGCCGGATCGACCTCGAACGCGCGAAGGTCCGCGTCCTTGAACCGTCGGTTCGGATCCTCGTCGACAGCCTGGAGCAGCGGTGCCAGCCAGTCCGGCGTCGTGTCGCCCTCGAGCGGCCGGCAGCGCAGGCACGGCCGATAGCCGGCGAACAGCGCCTCGCGCACCGTGCCGAAGAACTCGATGTTCTCGATCTTGGGCTTCCGCGCCTTGCAGGACGGTCGGCAGAAGATCCCGGTTGTCCGCACGCCCGTGACGAAGATGCCGTCGTAGCTCGCGTCGCTGCCGAAGAACGCGCGTTCCATTTCCGCCCGGGCCGGGAGCGCCGGCGCGAACAGGGATGTCTGGTCAGCGGGATGCCGTTCGGTGGTGCTCATGGAAGCGATCATGAGCTTACGCTACCGGCGGCGCAGAATCGCCGCCACCGGAAACTGGACACCGAATCCTGAACTCGTATGCCACGAGAACCAGGAGCCAGAACTGGGGCGTTGTTATCGCGTGATGACGAGCTCGCTGTCTTCGACTTCGTCGGGGATGTCCACCATCTGGACCTGCAGGTTGCCGGCGTTGGTCGCGTAGGACATCGCGGTTTCCTTCGAGATCTCGCCGGCACGGACCAGCTTCTCGAGCTCGCCGTCGAAGTGCTGCATCCCATCGATCCCGCCGTCCTTCATTGCATCGAGCATCGATCGGCCTTCGCTTTCGCCGCGCTCCAGATACTCGCGCGTCCGGAGCGTGGACTTCAGTATCTCGAGGATCGCCCGTCGTCCGCCGCCCTTCTTCGGGATCAGGCGCTGTGAGATGAAGTAGCGGAACGAACCGGCGAGCCGCCCGCGGATCGCCTGCTGATCGGCGGCGTCGAACGTCCCGACGATGCGCTCCACCGTTTTCGAGGCGTCGATGGTGTGAAGGGTCGAGAAGACCAGGTGGCCGGTCTCCGCTGCCGTCATTGCAATCTCGATCGTCTCGCGATCGCGCATCTCGCCGACGAGGATCACTTTCGGCGCCTGCCGGAGCGCGGCGCGAAGGGCGGCGGAAAACGTGGGCGTGTCGCTGTGCAGCTCGCGCTGGTGGACGGTGCCCTTCTTGTGTTTGTGCAGGAACTCAATCGGATCCTCGATGGTGAGGATGTGCTCGGCGCGCGTTTCGTTGATCAGGTCGATGATCGCCGCCAGGGTTGACGACTTTCCAGATCCGGTTGGTCCGGTCACGAGCACGATGCCGTTCTTCAGCTTCCCGACATCCTCGAGCACCTTTGGCAGATTCAGCTCCGCCAGCGAAGGAATCCGCGACGCGATGACGCGCATGACGATGGCGTGCGAGCCGCGCTGCTTGAAGATGTTGACGCGGAAGCGCCCGCAGTCGGGCTGGGAGTACGAGAGGTCGCACGACCCCTGCTCCTTGAGGTTTCGCTTCGCCTGCTCGTTGGGCCCGATCAGGTCCTCCGCGATGCGCGCGGTATCGTCGGGACGCAGAAACGGCATGTCCGGCAGCGGCACCGGAACGAGCTCGCCATGCTTCTCGACCTGGGCCTGTCGCCCGGGCGACATGATGAGGTCGCTGACACCGGGCCCTGCAGCGAGCATTGCCTTGACGATGTCGGCGGTTGAGAGCGTTGAACTGCCCGCGGTGGCTGAGGAGGCTGAATCTGTCATGGGAGGAAGACGTCCGTCTTATCGGCCGCCAATCGCCATGAATTCAGCCGTCTGATCCCGCCGGCCCCATTGCAGAACCGCGCTGCTGCGGGAATCCCTGACGCCGTGGTCCGGCTGCCCTCGACCTTGCTCGGGCCAGAAGCCGGACACCACGAGCGCACTACAATGCGCGCGTGCCGTCGTTCCCGAGCTTTGCCTTCGAGAGCTTCGAGCTCAACACCTTTACGCGGAGGCTGACTCGCGAGGGGCAGCCGGTGCCGATTGCCGATCGGCACTTTGACGTGCTGTATCGCCTGATTGGCAGCTCGGGTGAGCTGGTCACGAAGGATGCACTGGTCAACGCCGGGTGGGGCGATGTCGCGGTCACCGACAACAGCCTCGAGCAGGCGATATCGGCGCTGCGCCGTGCGCTCGGTCCCCGCGCCGATGGCAGCCATTACATCGAGACGGTTCCGCGTCGCGGGTATCGGTTCAACGGGTCCGTCGAGCGGCGGATTGCGAAGGCGAGCGATGCGGACCTGGAAGCGATGATGGCGCCGCATCGCGCCTGGATCGAGGGCCGCGCGGCACTCGAGTCGCTCGAGGGAGAACGGATCTCGCGGGCACGCCGTGATTTCGAGCAGGTGCTCGAGGCATTTCCCGATCACGCAACGGCCCACATCGGCCTCGCCAATGCGTATGCGATGCGGTACGAGATGACGCGCGCGGACGCCCAGCGTGACGTCACCTCGCTGGAAAAGGCCGCAGAGCACGCGCGCGAGGCGTGCCGTCTCGATCCGAACCTGGCGGAAGCGTGGGCGACGCTCGGCTTCGTGCACCACTGTGCCAGCGATCCAGTTGCAGCGCTCGCGGCGCTGCGTCGCGCCATCACGACGGAGCCGGACAACTGGCGCCATCACTTCCGCCTTGCCTACGCCGGCTGGGGAGAGGAGCGACTGCGGGCGGCCCGCAAGACGCTGTCCATGCTTCCCGGATTTCCGCTCGCGCATTGGCTGGCCGCCACCGTCCACGTCGCCCGCAACGTACTGGACGAGGCGGAGCGTGAACTTCGGACAGGCCTTGTCGGACAGGACTCGCAGGCGCCGCACGCGCGGTTCAATGCGGTGGCCCTGCACTGGCTGCTGGGTCTCGTTCTGCTGGCAAAGGGCGATGAGAATGGGGCGCTGGCCGAGTTCGATCGAGAGCTGGCGGCCGAAGGGTCGGGCCAGCTGTACGCGCGCGAGTGCTGCGCCAACACGTGGTACGCGATCGGAGCGTTGCGAATGCGCCAGAAAAGGGCGGTCGAGGCGCAGCAGGCATTTGCGCAGGTGCTCGAGCGCGTGCCGAATCACCGCCTCGTTCAAGGCGTCCTGGTGGCGCAGTCGATGGCAGGTCTCCAATCGACGTACGGTGCTGGGGTACCGGCGGGCTTCTCGGTCGCCAAAGGAACGTTCGATGAGAGGTTCGGAGCGTCCATCGTGCTCGACCTGATGGGACAGACCGCATTCGCGGCCCAGACTATTGACGCCGCGCTCACCGAAGCGCCGCCGGGCAATGCCGGCTGGCTGCTGCCCGTCGAGCCGCTGCTGAACGTGCCGGCGAATGCGGATACGTGGGCGGCGGCATTGTCGCGTCTTCGAGCGCGCGCGACCTGACCGTTCGTGTAGGGCCGACCGGAAGGTCCGCCTCTACCGAGGGGTCAGCGTCAGCCGATGCTCCTCTCTGCCCGGGAGCAGCGGGGTTGCAGCGCCCCTCACCCAGGCGTCGTGCGAGTTGGAATAGAACGGCGACAGCGGATGTCCGCTCTGTCCGGTCGGCATGTGCAGGATGCCTTCCGCCTCGCGCCCGGGCGACACCACGAGCCGCTCCGACGCCGTCTCCGCGCCCCAGTGCATGCGTACCGTGAACAGATCGCCAGGCAGTGGCGCGTACGGCATGTTGAGAAAGCGGCCGAAGAACGGCACCGACGCCGACAGCGGGTGGCGGTACTCCGTCACGTTGTATTCACCCCACGTGCGTTGCGCCAGCTCGTCGCCGCTCTCCTTCAATCGTGCAATCACATCGTCTGCTGCCTGAACCAAAAGCTCGTCCCACGATGAATACAGTGGATCGAGCAGGTGCATCGGCTTTTCAGTAACCAGCTTCCAGACCGGCCCTTCGCGGCGGCGGAGAGCGGTGTGGTCGAACAGCGGGTCGGCTGTGTAGCACTCACTCAGCACGAACATCAGGACTGCCTCCGAGACGCGTTCCCGGAACATCCGCGTGAAGCGATAGCCGACGGAGTCGGGTGACGCGCGGCCGTCCCAGCTGCGTTCGACGAGATCGCGAATCTGTCGCCGGCTCTCGTGTCCGTCGATGACGCCGGGAGTCAGCGTCTGTAGAACCAGATCGCGCCAGCGGTTGAGAAAGACGGCGCGATTGTCCAGCTGGATCGCGAGCATGTCGGCCGGAGTGAATCGCTTTTCCACGGCCAGGCGGTCGCGTATGACGGTCGCCCGGGACCCGACCTCGTAGCCGCCGTCACCAAGCCGCGCCAGCATCGGGCCGTCGACGACGCGCGCGTTGGCGGTCCAGATACGGCCGCCCGGCGGATCGAGCAGGCGAGGGTATTCCGCGTCATTGAGCCAACCGTTCCAGCCGCGTGTGCCGTCGGCCCACGATGCGGGCAGGCGCCCATCGGTACCTTCACGGCGCGGAATGGATCCGTAGACCGTCCAGCCGATGTGCCCGTCACGATCGGCAACCACCATGTTCTGCCCGGGCGTCCCGAGGCCGTTGGCCTCGTCGAATGCTTCCTGGACGGTCCTCGCGGTCTCGAGAGGAATCACCGCCGCGGCCAGTTGCGAGCTCGAATGCGCGACCCACCGGTACGCACGGAGCCGGTCCTTGTGGTCCGCCTCGAGTACTGGCCCCCAGATCGTCCAGGTCACCTTCTCGTGATGATCCGGCTCGCCGGCGACCCGGATGACTTCGTCGAGTGTCAGAAACGGCTGCCAGCCCGATGGCGTCATGTAGCGCGCCGGGTCCTTCGGATCGACTTCGAGCAGGACGTGGTCGCTCCAGTCGGCGTACGTGTTCGTGAATCCCCAGGCGATGAAGGTATTGCTGCCGACGACCATCGCTGGCGACCCCGGGAGCGTGACGCCAACGAGCCGGCTCATCCGGCTTGGAGCGGCGCTGTCGGGCCCTTCGACTCGCCCTTGCTCGCTCAGGGCGAGCCACTCGAACTGCGCCCGATACCAGATGTTCGGCACGCGCACATCGAGGTGCATGTCATTGGCGACCAGCGGAGCGCCGTCTGGGGTCAGCCGTCCGGATACCACCCAGTTGTTGCTCCCGACCGCTTCGCTGTCGGAATTCCCAACTCCCAACCCCCAACTTCCAATCGGCGGGTCCGGCTTCGCCAGACCCCGCCCTACAAGGTCTCTCTGGGACCAGTAGGCCTGGTTCCGCTGGTCGTGTCGGGCGGACCCGGCCAGCGTGATGCTGCGTTTCGCAGCTCGCCTGGCGCGCAGGTTATAGAAGTCGGGCCCTGGGACGGGTGGCACGGCGAAGCGCTCGCCAACGACGGGCGCGTCCCATTCGGTCCCGGGAGACGCCATGAAGTCGAACATCTGCGGCGGCAGGATGTCGTGCATCGTTCCCAGCACCGATTCATAGGTGCCGTCGGTGTCCTGCAACGTAATGAACATGGCGAGGACGACGAGGAGGCTGTCTTCGGGGCGCCAGGGCTCTGGAGTCTGGCGGAGGAGGAGGTATTCGAATGGCGGCGCCGACAGCGCTGCGAGGCCGTCGTTGACCCCCGCCGTATACGCATCGAGGATCGCCCGGTTGCGCGGGGTCAACTGCGAGAGCGCTGTCGACGCCTCTGCGCGAAACCTGTGGCGCCGGATCTCCCGATCGATGCGCAGCGCCCGTCGTCCGACGAGTGCCGAGAGCTCGCCGGCCGCCCGGCGGCGGCTCAAGTCCATCTGGAAGAAGCGATCCTGCGCGTGAAGGAAGCCCGTGGCGCGGGCGACGTCTTCCCGGGTCCTTCCCTGGACCGTGGGAATACCGAGTGCGTCACGTGTGGCGGTTACCGGCGCCGACAGGCCGGCAAGTGATTGACTGCCATCGATGATCGGCAGGCTTCCGCGAAGCTCGTGACGCGCCCAGAGCGCACCGGCCGCGGCCAGCACCACCAGAATCGCCGCTACGGACAGGAGAAGACGCCGCCGCACCGTAGGAAGATTACTTCGGGGTAGCATTCCTCTGATGCCCACTCGGTACGGCGAGTCGCCGTGGATCTCTGAGTTCCCGAAAGCGCGTCGTCCAGATTTCCCACGCCTCCGCGGCGAGCATGCCTTCCCGGTTGTCATCATCGGCGGGGGTCTGACCGGCTGCGCCACGGCGTATGCGTGTGCGATGGCGGGTCTCAAGCCGATCCTCATCGAGGCGGAGCGCGTTGGGCAGGCAGGTTCGGGCCGCAGCGGTGGGCTGCTGCTCGCGGACCCGGGCCCGGACTTTCGCGATGTCGCTCAGGCGCATGGACTCCGTGCAGCCCGATGGGCGTTCGAGGCATGGGCGCGCGGAGCGTCAGACGGCGCGGCGCTGATCAAGCGATTGAAGGTACCCGGCGGTGTGACGCCGGCGAGCGACGTGATCGTGGCGTTTCGCGGCGACGAGAAGGCGCTTGCGCGTGAGCACGCGGCGCGTGACGGAGCGGGCATCCCGTCGCGCTGGCTCATCCAGCGGCAGGCAAAGACCGCGACCAACGTCGACGCGCTTTCGGCCATCCGCGTGCCTTACGGATTTGCCGTCGATCCATATCGAACGTGCGTGGCGATCGCCGGCGCGGCCGCGCGCCGAGGTGCGGCTTTCTTCGAAAAATCGCCTGTGCGGAAGGTCGACTTCGGAAGGAAGTCGGTTGAAGTCCGCACCGCCGACGCCGTTGTCCAGGCCTCGACGGTCATCATCACCACCGGAATCGCCACGGCCGAGTTCAAGCAGCTCCGTCGTCACTTCAAGCGGCGCGAATCCTATATGGTCATGACGGCGGCGGTTCCAGCTGCCGTGCGGAAGCAGATTCTTCCTCACGATGTGACGATGCGTGACCTGCGGACGCCGCATCACCGGGTCCGGTGGACGGCGGATCATCGGCTGCTGGTGTCTGGAGCGGATCAGGACGAGATTCCTGCCCGCACGCGCGATTCGGTGCTCGTGCAGCGTACGGGCCAGCTGATGTACGAGCTGCTGATGATGTATCCCGTCATCTCGGGCCTTCAGCCGCAGTACGGATGGCACCTGCCGTACGGAGAGACCGCCGACGGGCTGATGTATATCGGGCCGCATCGTAACTATCCGCATCACCTGTTCGCACTCGGCAGCGGCGGCGATTCCGTGTCTGGAGCGTTCGCAGCAGCACGGATTCTCGCTCGCGCGGCGCGCGGCAAGTCCGACAAGGCGGACGAAGTCTTCGGCTGGACGCGATGACCGGACCTGTCGATCTGCTGGCCATCGGCCCGCACCCGGATGACATCGAGATTGGCATTGGCGGCACTGTTGCCAGGCACGCAGCGCTCGGATATCGCGTCGGCCTCTGTGACCTGACGGCCGGGGAAATGGGCAGCAACGGCACCGTGGACGAGCGGCTGGCGGAGGCGGAATCTGCGCGCGCGGTGCTCGGCGCCGCCTGGCGAGTGAATCTCCGGCTGCCGGATCGCGCCCTGGGCTCCCACGATGACCACGCGCGTGCGATCGCCGGTCTGGTGAGGCAGTGCCGGCCGCGCGCCGTGGCCGCGCCGTACTGGAGCGATCGTCATCCGGACCATGTGGCCGCGAGCCGCCTGGTGTCGGATGCGGTGTTCAACGCCGGCCTGCGGAAGTACGCGGCCGACGGCGAGGCGTGGAAGCCGGAGTGGATCTGCTACTACTTCATCAACGACTCGGCTGCGCCGTCGTTCATCGTTGACGTCAGCGAGCAGTACGAGACGAAGCGGCGAGCCTTGGCCTGCCACGTGACGCAGTTCAAACCGTCGGGCGGACAGGCGGTCGAGACACGCCTGACCAGCTCGAATTTCCAGCAACTCATCGAGAGCCGCGACGCACAGTTCGGCGCTCTCGCCGGCGTGCCCTTTGCGGAGGGATTCGTCGTGAAACAGCCGGTCGTCCGGCCCCATCTGATGGCCTCGTGGACCGACCGCTGAACATCGGCATCGTCTGCTACGCGTCGGTCGGCGGAAGCGGCATCGTCGCAACGGAGCTGGGCAAGGCGCTCGCGCTGCGCGGCCACCAGGTGCATTTCATCAGCACCGAGACGCCGTTCCGCCTGGGTGAGTTCCAGGAGGGGCTGTCGTTCCACCAGGTGCTGACACCGACCTATCCGCTGTTCCGCGAGCCGCAGTACCTGTTGTCGCTCGCCAACCGGATCGTGCAGGTTGCCCGCGAGTTCGATCTCGACATCATCCACGCGCATTACGCCGTCCCGCATGCGACGGCCGCATTCCTGTCCCGCCAGGTGCTCGCCCAGACAGATGGAGGCAAGGCGCCGAAGGTCGTGACCACGCTGCACGGCACCGATATCACGCTGGTTGGTAACGACTCGTCTTATTCGCAGATCGTCGCTTTCTCGATCCAGCAGTCCGACAGCGTGACCGCGGTGTCCGCCAGCCTCCGCGACGCGACCTACGAGACGCTGGGGATTTCGAGAGAGATCCAGGTCATCCCGAACTTCCTCGATTGCAGCGTGCATCGCCGCCGGCCGCGCATCGATCTGCGCAAGCGCCTCACCGGAGGTGACGATGCGGTGAAGATCGTCGCGCATGTCTCGAACTTCCGGCCGGTGAAGCGCGTGGATGCAGTGATCGACATCTTCGATCGCATCCGTCAGAAGGTTCCGGCCCGGCTGCTGCTCGTCGGCGACGGCCCCGACCTGTCGCTCGCCTATCGAAAGGCACGCGAGCTTGGCATCAACGAGCTCGTGCACGGAGTCGGCGCGCAGGAGGAAGTGGTGCCGCTGCTCTCGGTGTCGGACGTGTTCCTTCTGCCTTCGTCTCAGGAGAGCTTCGGCCTCGCGGCGCTCGAGGCGATGGCATGCGAGGTACCGGTCGTCGCGTCACACGTCGGCGGCCTGCCAGAGGTGATCCAGGACGGCGTCAACGGGTTCCTGCATCCACCCGACGCGCTCGACGCGATGGCGGCCAGCGCCCTGTCGATCCTGCAGGACGACGAGCTGCACGCGCGGATCGGCACAGCCGCCTGCCGCCGCGTGCGCGAGGAATTCTGTGTCGAGCGTGTGGTGCCGATGTACGAGGCTTGTTATCGGGCCGTCATTTAGCGCCCCTAAAGGGTCGCTCTACGTAGGGCACCCCTTTACGGGGTGCCAGCCGTGAACGGCGCAAGTTTCCGGAACGTCGCGAGCACCCAGCGATAGCCGTCAGGGTCGGTGACGACGGCGGCCCGATCACCCCAGGGCCGATCCTCCGCCTCGCTTACACCTGCGCCCGCCTCGCGTGCCTGCATCAACGCGCCGTCCACGTCCTGCACGTACGCGTAGAGTGCCGCTGCGCCCGCCGTGGCAGTTGTCGCGTCGCCCTTTCGCACCAGCATCACGACGGACTCGCCATGGCGCATCTCGGCGTAGCGGAACTGCCCGTCGCCATCCTTCAACACGACGCCGGGCACGAATCCGAACGCCCGCTCCATGAACTGCATCGTCGCGGCGACGTTCGCGACGGCGAGGTACGGACTGATCGCCTGCATTCCGGGAGCGAGTCCGCTTGTGGCATCCGACCGTTGCAGGGGCGGGCGCTCCGATCCGGCGCGGCGGCGAAGTCGGGGTACCGCCCCGGTATGCCGCCTGCGGGTGTCCGCCGTCCTCGAACGTTTGCGTGGTTTTGATGATCGCGATGCGCGTTTGCGTTTTGCCGCCATGTTCGTCTCAGCTGATAGGTTACGAGTAGATGTCGCGGAGCGCCGGTCCAACCGTGGGAAACGAAAACTGATACCCGAGTTGCTGTGCCTTTGCCGGTATGGCGCGTTGCCCATTGAGCAGGGCCGTGTCAGCGAGCTCGCGGCCCAGGGCGATTCGCAGGGCGAACGGCGGTACCGGAAAGATCGCCGGCCGGCGCATCGCGCCTGCCAGCTCGCGTGTGAACGCCGCGTTGGTCACCGGTGTGGGCGCGGTCACGTTGAGCGGACCTGAGACGACCGCGTTCGTCAGTGCCCATCGCACCATGCCCACCCAGTCGGAGAGATGAATCCACGACATGTACTGGCGCCCGGATCCCACTCTCCCGCCGACAAAGAAACGAAACGGCAGCGCCATCCGCGGCAACACGCCGCCGTCACGCGCCAATACGAGGCCAGTTCGCAGCAGCACCACTCTGGTTACGCCCACCGCTCGCTGAGCTTCCTGTTCCCAGCCGCGGCAGATAGCCGCCAGGAAATCGGAGCCGGAGGATGCCTCCTCGGTCAGAACCTCATCGCCATGCGTGCCGTAGAACCCGACTGCAGAACCGCTGATAAACGCCGGGGGCGGGTGCGCGCACGCGCGGATAGCGTCGGCCAACGCGCGGGTTGCGGCGACACGACTCTCGATGAGGGCCCGCTTGCGCGTTTCGGTCCACCGGCTGTCAGCGATTCCCTCGCCGGCGAGGTTCACCACCGCGTCGGCACGTTCGAGGACTCCCGTCCAGTTGCTGCCGGAAGAGGGGCTGAGCCACTGCACCTCGCCCGGACGGCTCGCGCGTCGCGAGAGCACGTTGACTTCGTGGCCGTCGGCGCGGCAGGCACCGACCAGCGCGCTGCCGAGAAAGCCGCTGCCGCCGGCGACGACGATTCTCATCCGGTTGCCGGAGTAGCCGCCGCGGCTTCTGCCTCGCCTTCGGCGACGTTGACGCGAGTGAGAAATAGGGCGCCGGCGGCGAAGAACACGATGACGGAGAGGATCGCGACTCGACTGCTGCCAAAAAACCTGATGGCCAGGCCGAAGAGGACTGGTCCGAAGACTCCGGCGAACTTCTCGAACACGGAAAAGAAGCCGAAGAACTCCGACGACTTGTGACTGGGAATCATCCGGGCGAACAGGGAGCGGCTCAAGGCCTGGCTGCCGCCCTGGACGATCGCGACCAGAAACGCCAGGACGAAGAAGTGCCAGACCTCGGTCATGAAGTAGCCGAGGATACTGATGCCCGTGTAGACGATCAACGCGCCGAACAGCGCACGCTTGGGGCCCACCCGATCTGCCAGCGCGCCGAACATGAACGCGCACGGGATGCCGACGAACTGCACCATGACGATGGCGGCAATCTGGGCGTTGGTATCGATGCCGATCTCGTCGCCGACGAGCGTGGCCATCCTGATGATTGTGGCAATGCCGTCGTTGTAGAGGAGGAATGCCACGAGCATCATGAAGGCATTCCGGTAGCCGCGCATTTCGTGAAACGTTTCTCCCACGCGCGTGAAGGCTACCCGGATGCCGCTGTCACGCGGCAGCTCATCGGCCTCGAGAACCGCTTTCGGCTCCGGTACGCGCCTGAACAGCGGAATTGAAAAGACCGCCCACCAGACAGCGACGCTGACGAACGTCAGCTTGATCGCGGCGGCCTGGTCGGGAAGGCCGAACGTCGTCGGGCTCTGTATCCAGGCCAGGTTGAGAAGGAGGAGGAGGCCGCCCCCGATGTACCCGATCGCATAGCCTGCCGTGGAGACGCGATCGATCTCCTCCGGCGCCGCGATATGAGGCAGCAGCGAATCGTAAAAGACGAGACTGCCGGCCACGCCGATGTTCGCGATCATGAACAGCGCGGCCGCGTACATCCACGCGCCTTTCTCGATCGTCACGAACAGAAACGTTGCCGCCACTCCGATGATGACGAACACGGCCAGCAGGCGCTTCTTCCACGCGCGGTAATCCGCCAGCGCGCCGAGCACCGGACCCATGACCGCGATAATCGCGATGGCAATGGCCGTCGCCCACGCGAAATTCTCCCGGGCGAGGTTTTCGTCCAGGCCGGCGGCCGCATAACTGACGAAGAAGGGTGGGAAGACCGCGGTGATGATCGTCGACTGGAATGCGGAGTTGGCCCAGTCGTACATCGCCCAGGCCCGCAGCTGCGGACGGTCCAGACCGAGGCGCGAAAGGATCTTCTGCACGTCAGAACGTCTTGCGCGCAACCCACTCGCGCAGGAGCGAATCCATCACGAGATACCGGTTGCCTTCGCGCGCGACCACGTCCTGCTTCATGAGCGCGGCAAGGCACGCCTGGATACTCGACGCTCCTCCAAGCCGGAAGCGTGTCCGCGTTTCCGCGGACAGCATTTCGCGGCCGCCCTGCAGCACCGCTGCGCGAAGGACCGAGCGCTGGGCAAGCGTCAGGCGCTGCCACACCGCTTCGAACATCGTGTCCTGCTCCGCGAGCAGACGAGCGAGTGTCCGGTGTAGATCGTCCAGCGTCGCGCGCTTTGCGCCAGCCGCCCTCACCTCGTCCCACGTCTCGTGTGCCAACCGCTGCACGTCGTACGGGAGGTTGCCGGCGAGCTCGACAATGGCCGCGCCGAGGCCCGGTTCGGGACGAACGCCACTCGAGGAAAACCGCCCGTCGATGAAATCGGCAAAAACGTCCGGGGCAATCCGATCCAGCCGCATCACCGGCCCCGCTTTATAGAAGGGCCGCCGGGGCCCGATCATTTTTTCCATCAGGCTCGGTTCGGATCCGGCGAAGACGTAACCAACCGTTCGCTGATGCTGGGCCGCGGCGCGCAGCGCGTGCTCGACGCTGCCGCCGTTGAACGCGTCGATCGCCTGGAACTCATCGAGCGCGATCACCACGGATCGCTTCCGTTCCGCAGCGATGCGGCCGGGCAGCGCGAACAGCTCGTTGGCGAGCCGCGTGACGTCCCGCTCGGTTCGCACCATCGGAAACGCCACCGTGAATCGTCCAGGGCCTGTTGCTTCGGGTTCGAGCCGGAATTCCGGGCGGGTGGAAGTGATGGCCGCCGTCAGCCAGTCGCGCGCACGCTGCCAGCGCGATTCGGACGCTGTCAGCGCCCTCGCGTATCCCTCGAGAAAGGCGACGTACGAACTGTAGGCGCTGACCGTCACCTCGACCGTCAGCAGGCCTCGTCGGGACAGCGCCGTCAGCGCCTGCCGGACGAGCGAGGACTTGCCATAACGCCTGGGCGAGATGAGGAAGACCTTCTGGCCGGCGGCCAGGTCGCCGACCAGGCGATCCAGCTCGACCTCGCGATCGGCAAACGCGCCGGTCGGCACGACTTCGCCGTAGACGAACGGGTTGTTCATGGCGTTACGTTGATGACCGTAGCCATTACGGTGACTAACGTAACACAGAACCCCGAACAGGTTCTTAGCGTTCCAGCGGCAATTGCCCCGTGTAGACCGCCATGCCGACGACGGCGTCGATGCCGCTGGCGTCGAGCGTGTCGATTTCCTCCCAGGTCGTGATGCCGCCGGCCGCGGTCAGCCGGCGCGTCGTCGCGGCGCGCACCGCCATGATCGCGTCCATGTCGGTGCCCTGCATCATCCCTTCCTTGTCGACGTGGGTGTACAGGAACTCCGAGCAGTACGGCTCCAACGCGCGGACGGCTTCGACCGCGGTGACCGGCAGGATCGTTTTCCAGCCGTGGATGGCCACGAACCCGCCGCGGCTGTCCACGGCGGCGATGACGCGCTCCGCGCCAATCGCGTCGGCCAGCGAGCGCGCGAACGCGACGTCGACCTGACCGTCGCGGAAGAGGGCGGAGCTGGCGATCACCGCGTGGGCCCCTCCGGTGAGGACCGCCTGCGCCCGCTCGATGCTGCGGATGCCGCCGCCGACACGGCAGGGAAGGCGACGGCAGATCACGGAGACCATCTCGCTGTTGTCGCCTCGTCCTCGCGCGGCGTCGAGGTCGATCAGCTGGACGCGTGGAAAACGGGAAAAGCGTTCGATCCAGGGCTCGGGGTCCGGCGCTTCGATGGCCAGGCGCTCGCCTTGGACCAGCTGCACGACGTGGCCGTTCTGAAGATCAATTGAGGGAATCAGCATCGTTCAGAGCCGAACGGGTACGCCGTGCGCGCGCAGGTACTGCTTGAGGTCCGACACGCTCGACTCGGCGTAGTGAAAGATCGACGCCGCAAGCGCAGCGTCGGCGCGGCCACGGGTGAATACATCGTTGAAATGTTCGAAGGTGCCGGCGCCGCCCGAGGCGATGACCGGAATGTCGACGGCGTCCGACACCGCAGCCGTCAGGTCGCAATCGAAGCCAGCCTTTGTGCCGTCACGATCCATCGACGTCAGCAGGATCTCGCCCGCGCCCCTCGACTCCGCCTGGCGAGCCCACTCGACCGCGTCGCGCGCGGCGTCGGTCGTGCCGCTGCGGACGAAGACGCCGAAACCGTCGCCCTGTCTCTTGGCATCGATCGCCACGAGCACGGCCTGGCTCCCGTACCGGCGGGCGAGGGTGGTGATCAGCTCGGGATTGCGCAGCGCCGCGGTGTTGAGGCTGACCTTGTCGGCCCCCGCGTCAATCGCCGCCGCTGCATCGTCTTCGGTGCGAATGCCGCCGCCGACGGTGAGGGGCAGGAAGATCTCGTGCGCGACCGCGTTGATCGTCTTCGCCAGAGCCTGCCGGCTCTCCAGCGTTGCCGTGATGTCGAGCACGACGACTTCGTCGATGCCCTCGACGTTATAGCGCCGTGCCAGCTCCGCGGGGTCGCCTGCGTGCCGCAACTGCTGGAACTGCACGCCCTTCACGACCTGGCCGTCCCGAACGTCGAGACACGCGATGATCCGCTTGGTCAGCATCAGCGTCGCCCCGCCGTGGCCGTTGGCGAAGGCGAGGCGCAGACCTGCAGGAAGTTGCGAAGTATCTGCAGCCCGGCGTCCCCGGACTTCTCGGGGTGGAACTGGACGCCGAACACGTTGTCGCGCTCGACCACGGACGAGAACGCGTTGGCGTGCTCGGTGGACGCGACACACTCGGTGGTGATGGGCGCCGCGTACGAATGGGTGAAATAGACCTGCGCGCCGGACGACAGCCCTTCGAGCAATCGCGCCCCGCTTCCTGAGCCCTGCGCCGTCTGGGAACGGAAATCCAGCGCGTTCCATCCGACGTGCGGCACTTTCAGCCGTCGGGCCGGGTCGTTGTCCAGCCGTGCGATGCGGCCGGGAATCACTCCGAGCCCCTTCACTTCCGGTGCCTCCTCGCTGCCATCGAACAGCCACTGCATGCCCACACAGATCCCGAACAGCGGCACGCCCGAGGCAGTTGCGGAATGAATGGCCTCACGCCACTCGCCTTCGAGCCTGGTCGTCGCCGCGAAGTGGCCGACACCCGGCACGATGATCCCGGCGGCCCCCTCGCACTCCCGCACTGACGATGGAACGATGTAGTCGGCGCCCAGCGCTGTGAGCGCCTTGCGTACCGAGGTGAGGTTGCCGGCGCCGTAGTCGATCAGCGCAATCACAGGAGTCCCTTCGTGCTGGGCAGCATCGCAGCCAGGCGGGCGTCACGTGCGCACGCCACGCGCAAAGCCCGCGCAAACGCCTTGAACACGGCCTCGATGTGGTGATGGCTCGACCGGCCGTACAGCACTTTGGCGTGGACGTTCGCCCGCGCTCCGGCGGCGAAGCCGTCGAAGAAGTCGTGGACCAGCTCCGTTTGCAGATCGCCGACCATCCGGACCCGAACCTTGAGGTCGACAACCGAGTGCGGACGGCCGCTCAAATCGATCGCCACCACCGCCAGCGTTTCGTCCATAGGCATCACGAAGTAGCCCGCGCGGTTGATTCCCTTGCGATCGCCGAGCGCCTTCAGCACCGCCTCGCCCAGGACGATACCGACGTCTTCGACCGTGTGGTGCTGGTCGACGTCGAGATCGCCTGTGGCGTTCAGCGTCAGGTCGAATCCGCCGTGCCGCGTGAACAGTTCGAGCATGTGGTCGAAAAAGCGAATGCCCGTGCGGACGTCGTAGCGTCCGGTGCCATCCACCACCAGCTCGCCGCGAATCTGCGTTTCGGTCGTCTGGCGATCGAAGGCCGCGCGGCGGGTCCGGCTACGGGTCCGGCTAAATCCGGACACTACGCGTGCTCTCTTCGCTCCCTTCGTGGTACTCATCGAACACTCTCCACAGCCGCTTCAAGCGCTTCGATTGCCCGGTTCGTGTGCTCGAGTACTCCGGCGGTGATCCGGATGCAGCCGGGAGTCGCCGGGTCCTTCGAGCGATCGCGGACATGCACGTTCCGCTCGGCCATCGCGCGAACGAACGGCGCAACGGCATCGCCGACACGCACGAGGACGAAGTTGGCGGCGCTGCGCCAGTAGGTCAATCCGAGCCGGTTGCAGGCGTCGTAGATGCGCCGCCGGGACTGCGCCACCTGCTCGGCGTACGCCGGCAGGAAGTCGTGATCGTCGAGAGCCGCAAGCGTCGCGGCAATCGCCACGCCGTTGATGTTGAACGGCAGCGTCACCATGCGCACAGGATCGAGCGCCTGCGGCTGGCCGATGACGATGCCGACACGCATGCCGGCGAGGCCGTAGGCCTTCGAGAAGGTCCGGCCGATCAGGACATTTGGATGATTTGCCAGTTCGGGCAGGAACGTCTCGCCGCCGAACTCGATGTAGGCCTCGTCCACCAGCACGGTGGCGCGCGGCGCCGCTTCGGCGATCCGCCGCAGGTCCTGAAGAGGAATGAGCTGTCCCGTCGGATTGTTCGGCGTGTTGAGGAAGATCATTCGCGTGCGCGGCGTGATCGCGCGCAACACGGCCTCTGTCTGAAACACGTAGCCCGGCTCCGGCGGGATCCGCACCGTCGTCGCTCCGACGGCGGCGGTGGCGTTCGGATACGGGTCGAAGGCCGGCAGCGGAACGATCGTTTCCGCGTCGTGTGCGCGAGCACGTGCGATGTGGCCGACGGCTGCCATCAGGATCCCTTCGTCCAGGCCGTTCGTCAGCAGGATCCACTCGGGGTCCACCTTGAAGTGCCGGGCGCACGCACGAATGAGATCGGGGTACGACGGGTATGTCGACACGTCACGCGGATCGACCCGGCGAATCGCCTCGAGCACTTTCGGCGAGCAGCCCCCGGTGTTCTCGTTCAGGTGCAGCCGCAGGCCCGGACCGGGATCCGGATAACCCTGGAGCCGTGAAGAGGAGGAGGTCATCGCTGCCGCTCCTTCATGCGTATCGCGACCGAGGCGGCGTGGGCCGCGAGGCCTTCGGCGTTGGCCAGATCGACGACCGCGCGGCCGATGCGATTGAGGCCGGAGGCGGTCAACCGCTGCACGGTGATCTGCCGGACGAAGTCGGCGGCCGACAAGCCGCCGCGGACACGCGCGGTGCCGGCGGTGGGCAGCACGTGGTTCGAGCCGATCGCATAGTCCCCGGCCACCTGGGCGGACCACGGGCCGACGAACAGTGAGCCGGCGCACCGCACTCGCCTCGCCATGCGGTCATCGTCTACGACGAGGTGCTCGGGCGCGGCGGCGTTTGCCAGACTCACCGCCTCGTCCACGCTCTTCGTGACGATGATGCCGCCGTGCGACTTCATCGCCGAGCGAGCGGGACCAATGGAGGGCATTTGCGATGCGACCTGTGCGGCGACGCGGTCCGCGAGTGTCCGACTTGGCGTGATCAGCACCGCCCGGGCATCTGGATCGTGCTCTGCCTGTGCGATGAGGTCCGCAGCGATCCACTCTGCTGATCCGCGGGCCGCGACGATGACGATCTCCGTCGGGCCGGCGTAGAAGTCGATGCCACAGTCGGCGGCCACGAGCGCCTTCGCCGCGGCGACGTAGCGATTACCGGGGCCGACGATCTTGTCCACGCGGGGAACGGTCCTGGTGCCGTAGGCCAGTGCGGCGACGGCGTGCGCGCCACCGACGCGAAACATGCGTGAGACACCGGCCTCGAGCGCCGCGGCCATCACGACAGGCGCGGGCCGAGGGCAGACGGCAACGATCTCGATCACGCCCGCTGCGTCGGCAGGGATTGCTGTCATCAGCAGGGAAGAGGGAAGCGGATAGCGTCCCGCCGGAACGTAGCATCCGACCCGATCGAGCGGCACCACGCGCTGCTCGACCGTCACGCCTGGCGCGACGCGAGCCCGCCAGCCGCGCGGCACCTGGCGGCGGGCGACCGTCCGGATGTTTCGGGCGGCGGTGCGGATCGCCGCCCGCACAGGCGCCGGGACGTCTCGCGAGGCGCGACGCATCTCGTCAATCGATACCTCGATCGATCCGCTGAGACCGTCCAACTCGCGCGCGTAGCGCGTCAGCGCCTTGTCGCCGTTGCGGCGAACGTCGGCGACGATCTGTGCCACGCGCCGCTCGGTCGCCTCGTCCCGAATCCGCTCGGGCGAGAGCAGCGCATCGACCGCGCGCCGGTTCTTTGAATCAACGATTTTGATCATGCTCATCAGGTCCAGCTAAAGCCGGACACTACGAACTAGCGACTACCGACTAAACGACGATCTTGTTCAACGGATACTCGACGATTCCCTGGCCGCCCGCCGCCTTGACCTTCGGGATCAGGTCCCGCACGGTCTTTTCCTCGATGATGGTGTTCACCGCCACCCACTCCTCGTCGCTGAGCGAGGAGATCGTCGGGCGCTGCAGCGCGGGCAGCAGCGCGAGAATCTTCGGCAGATCCGCACGCCGGACGTTGAGCATCAGGCCGACACGTCCCTGTGCCTCGATCGCCGCGCGCAGCAGCAGCGCGATGTTCTCGATTTTTGTCCGCTTCCATGGGTCGGCGAGCGCCGCGTCGTTGGCAATCAGCTGCGTGTTCGACTCCATCACCGTGTCGAGGATGCGCAGCCGATTGGCGCGCAGGCTCGATCCGGTCTCGGTGACTTCGACGATGCCATCGGCCAGTACCGGAGGCTTGACCTCGGTTGCGCCCCAGGAAAACTCGACATGCACCGGCACCTTCTGCTGTTCGAAGTAGGCCTTGGTGACGCGCACCAGCTCGGTGGCAATCGTCGCGCCGGCGAAGTCCTGCGCCGTCTTGAAGCGCGAGTCCTCGGGCGCGGCCAGGACCCATCGCACCTTGCCGAAGCTCTGCTTGGCGTAGATCAGGTCGGTGATGCTGCTGAGCGCATGCTTCGACTCGCCGCCGAGCTTGTGTTCGGCGATCCAGTCGGAGCCGGTGAGACCGGCGTCGAGCACGCCGTCACAGACGTAGCGTGCCATCTCCTGCGCCCGGATCAGCATGCACTCGATCTCGGGATCGTCGATCGACGGGAAATACGAGCGCGTGTTGACGTAGATGGTGAAGCCCGCGCGCTGGAACAGCTGGATCGTGGCGTCCTGCAGCGAGCCTTTCGGGATGCCGAGTTTGAGCTTCATGGAATCGTCACGCCCTCCGCGCGCTGAAAGAAGCAGGTGCGCTCGCCCGTGTGGCAGACCACGCCGTCGCCGAGGCAGTCCGCTTTCACGAGCACCGTATCCTCATCGCAGTCGATGAAGATGTCCCGCACGGCGAGCCTGTTGCCGGAGGTCTCGCCCTTGGTCCAGAGCTTGTTGCGCGTGCGGCTGAAGAACGTCACGTAGCCAGTCCGGCGTGTGACGTCCCACGCCTCCTGGTTCATGAAGCCGACCATCAGCACGTCGCCGGTCGCGCTGTCCTGCACGACGGCAGGAATCAACCCGTCAAGTTTTGAGAAGTCCATATCGGTCGTGGTGGCCGGCCGTAGCCGGCCCGTTTCTCCGTACAAAACAAAACCCCGCCAATCGTTCCGGCGGGGCTGCAGTTCGTCGAGAGTTCAGGTCGTGGTGAAGCTGGTGTCCTCTACGCGCGCAGTCCGGCCGGCCGGTCATGATGACCGTGGTGATGGTGATGCGCGTGGTGGAGAACTGAGCTCACGAGACGATCAGGGTATCTGATCCCGGGACGCCGCGTCAAAGATTATGCGGATTCGAGGCCGATCATGACCTCGGTCGACTTGATGACGGCGAGCGCCTGCTGGCCGCGTTTCAGCTTCAGCGCCTCGATGGCGTCCCTCGTGATGACGGCGGTGAGCCGCTGCTCCCCGATGCGCAGGCGGACCTGGGCGAGCAGGCCCTCCACCCGGACTTCCTCGACGATTCCCCTCAACTGATTGCGGCCGCTGAGCGACACGAGGATGCCCGACACGGGCTTCGTCGCGTGCTTTGACTTGGGCACGCGGCCCGTGGATGCCAGGAGCCGTTCCACCTCGGTTTCGGCGATCCGGTGATGTCCCCCGTCTGTCCGGACGGTGCGGACCGATCCCTTGTAGATCCACTGCTTGAAGGTCGAATAGCTCACGCCGAGCCGGTCGGCCGCCGCGCGTGGCGTCATCAAGCGCCTTGAATCGTTAGTCATTCCGACCTGAATCATACTAAATTATTTGGATGCTGGTCCGCCTGTAGGCGGACACTACGATTCATGACTCGTCACTGGGCCGCCGTTCTCGTGTTCGTGGCTGCAGCTGGAGCCTGTGCCTCGGCCCAGCGGCAGGAGGTGCTGGTCTCGGCCGCTGCCAGCCTGGCGGACGTGATGACGCAGGTCGCTCGCGCGTATGAATCGCGGTCCGGCGTCCGCGTGACCGTGAATACCGGGGCGTCGAACACGCTCGCGCGTCAGATCATCGCGGGCGCCAGCGTCGACGTCTTCATCAGCGCGGACGAAACGCAGATGGACAGCGTCCGCGGAGAAATCGTTCCGGGGACGCGAGTCGACCTCCTGTCCAACCAGCTGGCGATCGCCGTCGCGGCGGACCGCCCCCGCACGATGCGCACCGCCCGGGACCTGACCGACCCGGCGATCAAGCGGATCGCGATGGGCGATCCGGCAGCGGTGCCGGCGGGCGTTTACGCGAAGGCGTACCTGGAGAAGCTGGGGATCTGGAGTCAGATCTCCGCCAGAGTGGTTCCGTCCGCCAGCGTCCGTGTCGCGCTGGCGGCCGTCGAGAACGGCGCGGCGGACGTGGCGATCGTCTACAAGACGGACCTTGCTTCCGCGCGGCGCGCCACACTGGCGCTGGCCATTCCAGTTTCAGAGGGACCGCGCATCGTCTATCCGGCCGCGATTCTCCGTGGCGGAAGGCATCGCGATGCCGCCATGCGCTTCCTCTCCTGGCTGCGCGACGCGGAAGCTTCGGCGCTCTTCCAGGCGGCCGGATTCATTCCCCTCGGCAGGAAGTGATGGAGCGGGAGATCCTCGACATCGCAATCTTCACGACGATCGCCGCGCTGGCGGCGACGATTGTGATGCTGCCACCCGGAATCGCCCTGGCGTGGGTACTGGCGCGTCATCGGTTCCGCGGCAAGGCGGTGGTCGAGACGCTCGCCTCGCTGCCGCTCGTGATGCCACCGGTGGCAACAGGACTCCTTCTGCTCTGGCTCGTTGGACGCCGCGGTCCGGTTGGCCGGATGCTGGAGCCGTTCGGTCTCGAGATCGTCTTCACGCCCGTCGCGGTGGTCCTGGCGATGGCGATCATGGGTCTGCCGCTTCTCGTCCGGACTGCACGTGCAGGTTTCGAGCAGGTGACGAGGCGATACGAGCAGATGGCCGAAACCCTCGGCGCGCGGCCTTGGCGTGTGTTCACGACGATCACGCTGCCGCTGGCGTCGCGCAACATCCTGGCCGGCGCGCTGCTCGGCTTCACCCGCGCGCTCGGCGAGTTCGGCGCAACCATCGTCGTCGCCGGCAGCATTCCTGGCCGGACGCGGACGCTGGCCGTCGGCATCTACACCTACACGGAAACGGGACAGGACGCGCGCGCGGCCGTGCTGCTCGTCATCTCCGTCGCCCTCGCGTTTGGAGCGGCGCTCGTCGCCAACCGCCTCGCGCACGTCGACTAATGCGGGAGCCGGTTCGCGACACACGCGAGAGCCCACGATTCGAGCTGCGTTTCTCTTTGACGCAGGGGACCTTTACCGTTGCGCCGGACCTGGATATCAGCGCACGCGCCGTCGCGCTGTTCGGTCCGTCAGGCTCCGGCAAGACGTCGATTCTCGAGGCCGTGGCCGGATTGCGTACGCCGCAGGAGGGCCGCATCGCCGTACGCGAGCGTGTGCTCTTCGATTCCGAGACGCACACCAACGTGGCGGTGCGCGAGCGCCATCTCGGCTACGTGCCGCAGGATCTGCTGCTCTTCCCGCACCTCGACGTCCGGCAGAACATCACCTACGCCCCACCCAGGCGCTCGGATCTCGACGTGCCAAACCTCACGCACCTGCTGGGGCTCACACCGTTGATGGACAGGAAGGTCTCGGGACTTTCCGGCGGAGAACGTCAGCGCGTGGCGCTCGCACGCGCCCTGCACTCGGGGCCAGATGTGCTCCTGCTCGACGAACCGCTCGCGGCGGTCGATCTGGCGCGCCGGCGTCTCATCCTGGAAACGCTTGTCACCATCCGCGACGATCTCGGCGTGCCGCTGATCTACGTCACGCACTCTCCGGACGAGGCCCGGGCGGTGGCTGACTACGCGATCGTCCTGGAGGAAGGGCGAGTGGTTGCCGCCGGCCCGCCTGTCGACGTGCTTCCCTGAAACAAAAAGGGCACCCCTCTCGAGGTGCCCTCTTTGCCTTCTGATTTGCCTTCGGCCCGCTTGGGCCTTAGCCCTTAGGCCTTAGCCCTTCGGCCTTAGGCCTTTACTTAGCGACCGCAGCAGCCTTCTCGACCGCTTCCCACGGCAGGCCGAGGCGGCCGAAGTGCCCGTAGTTGGTCGACTGGCGGTAGATCGGGCGGAGCAGATCGAGCTTGTCGATGATCGCGCGCGGACGGAAGTCGAACGCGTTCATCACGAACTCCGCGGCGGCCCGCTCGTCGCCGGTGTTGAACGTGTCAACCTTCACCGACACCGGCTTCGCCATGCCGATCGCGTAGCCGACCTGGATCTCAGCCTTCTTCGCGAGGCCCGAGGCGACGACCTGCTTCGCCACGTAGCGGCAGAAGTACGCCGAGCTGCGATCGACCTTCGACGGGTCCTTGCCGCTGAACGCGCCGCCGCCGTGACGGCCCCAGCCGCCGTAGCTGTCGACGATGATCTTGCGGCCGGTGACGCCGGCGTCAGCCGAGGGTCCGCCGTGGATGAAGCTGCCGGTCGGGTTCACATAGAGCGTCAGCTTGTTGTTCCACCAGTCGCCGAGCGTGCGCGGGCCGAGGTCCTCGCGGACATAGGCCGTGATCTTCTTCTGGTCGGCGGCGGGGCTGTGCTGGGTTGAGATGACGACGGCGGTGACATCCTTCGGATCGTTGCCGTCATACAGGAGCGAGACCTGGGACTTGCTGTCGGGACGCAGGAAGTCGACCTTGCCGGACTTGCGATCGTCGGCCATGCCCTTGGTCAGCTTGTGCGCGAGCAGAATCGGCAGCGGCATCATCTCGGGCGACTCGTCGGTCGCGTAGCCGAACATGATGCCCTGGTCGCCCGCGCCCTGGTCGCCGCTCTGGCTGGTGGCCTCGGTGACACCCTGCGAAATCTCGTTCGACTGACGGGTGATGAGTGAGATCAGCTTCAGCGTGGTGTCGCAGAACGGCTCCGTCGTATCCGTGTAGCCGATTTCCTTGACCGCCTGCCGCACGATCTTGTCGTAATCGAGAGTAGCGTTCGTGGTGATCTCGCCTGCGAGCACCACCGTGTCGCTCTTGACGAGCGTTTCGCATGCCACCCGGCTCTTCGTGTCCTGCGACAGACAGGCATCGAGGATGGAATCAGAGATGTAATCGCAGACCTTGTCGGGGTGACCTTCGGACACGGATTCGGACGTGAACGTAAAACGCGACATGATGCTCCTCAGGAACAAAAAAGGCCCGCACGATTTCGGTCGCGGGCCCGGGTTCGCGACTTAGATAGAAGTCAGACAGGGCGGCCCATCAAGTCGGGGAAATCGCCGCACCCCTGAAACGTGGAATTGTAGCTCAGAACATCCAGAAACACGAAGGCCACGAAGGGGGCGAAGATCGCGAAGAAAAACCGCGATTCTGCCCCTCCGTGGCCTCGAACAACCCGAACGGTTCGAACGATTCGAACGGTCCGAACGATTCGAACGGTCCGAACGATCCGAACGGTTCTACCAGCGGAAGGTAAGGCCCGCCGTCGCCCGCCAGTAGTCGAAGTCGCCGAGATCGATGTCGAACTCGTTGTCCTCGTCGGGGTCCGTCAGCTGCCTGAAGTAGCGGACATCGCCCCGGATGCCCACGTGATCACTCACGAAGCCGATGGCACCGGCGCCGAGATTGATGCCGAACTCGCTGTTGTCAACCTTCAGGAATGACACCGCGTCCGTCACGCTCGACTGCATGAGACCGACACCACCCGAAAAATACGGCCGGAATCCACCACCGGACTGGCCGCCCACAGGGATTCCGAGTATGGCGTTCACCATGAACGTCGTGACGTTGCTGTCCGAGAACAATTCGACGTCGTCGTCATCGCCCTGAAAGAACTCAGGCGTGTACGCAAAATCAGCTTCCCATCCGAGGACGCCGGCGCCCATCCACCCGATCGACGCGCCATAGGACAGGTGCTCGCGTCCGCTTGCGTCGCCCCCGAAAACTGTTCCGATGTTTGGGGTGAACAGCCAGTCGGCGCTTGCCGCTCCCGGCGCCAGTGTGATCACCAGTGCCGAGAGCACCAGGTATTTCTTCAGCATCAACCTTCCTCCTCACGCCGGTTCCCACGCGGACCGGCACACCTGTCATAACTAGCAATCGATATACCCACGGATGGTCTTCAAGCTGAGCCAAAACCTTTTAAATCAGTGATTTACGTGTCCGGAAGAGCAGAGATGGAAACAACATCTCCGTTTCACCGCGAGGCTTCGTCCTCGTTCGGGCGTTCTCAGGACGTGACGCGTCCTCCAAAGCGGCCGCTGAGCGGGAGTAAATGCGTCAAAATAGGCGGTAATCTACGTCGTTTAGAGGCACAGCCCTTGCTCTGGCCCTGCTTGAGGAGTTGCTCGCAATGAACATCAGCAAAGCCGCACTCGGGTTTCTCGTTGCCGGAATGGTGGCGGGCGCTGGAGGCGCCTATGTCGCGACGAGGTCTGATACGGCGGCGGCTGCCGTAGAGCAGTCGGACTTGGCGTCAGCCGCCCCGGTGGAGCAGTCCGAGACGATCGTCAACGATTTCCAGGCGGTCCCTCCGGTGGAGGAGGCAGCGCCGGCACCTGTACCCGTACCAGCACCGGCGCGTGTCAGCGCCAGGCCTGTGAGCCGCCCAGCCGATCGTCCGCGCAACGAGGTCGCCCGGGCGACGCCGAGCAGGCCCGCGGAATCTCCGAGTGTCGCGGAGTCGCCGAGGCCGGCTTCAGTACCGGCGCCGATCGAAGTTGTGGAGCCCCCGCGCATTGTCGACAACCAGGCGTCGCGGTCCGTCGAACCTCCGGGGCCGATTTATGACGAGCTCGTGATCGCGTCCGATTCGGTGATTGGACTCGAGCTCGAGACATCGCTCACCAGCGAGCGCGCCCGCGTGGAGGATCCCGTGGTGGCGCGTGTCACGCGCGACGTGAAGGTTGGCAATCGCGTGGCGATTCCCGCGGGATCGCGCGCACACGGCGAGGTCACTGTTGTCGAGCGCGGCGGGAAGGTGAAGGAAAAGGCCCGTCTCGGCGTTCGTTTCACGTCGATCGTGCTTGCTGACGGGACGCGGGTGCCGATTCAGACTGAAGCGATCTATCGCGAGGGTGATTCACCGACCAACGAGAGCGCGGCGAAGATCGGCGGCGGCGCGATCGGCGGCGCGATCATCGGCGGCATTCTCGGCGGCGGGAAGGGCGCTGCGATCGGGAGCATCGTCGGTGCCGGCGCTGGAACGGGTGCGGTTGTCGCTGGAGGCCGGAACGCGGCGACGCTGCCGTCAGGGACGCCAGTCACCGTCCGGGTTCACGACCCCGTTACCGTCACCGTCGAGCGCTAGGAACGACTCGAACGTCTCGAACGACTAAGAACGATTCGAACGTCGCGAACGATTCGAACGATTCGAACGCTTATCCGACGAACTTGTATCCGAGCCCGTGGACCGTGAGGATGAACTGCGGGTGGCGCGGGTTTTCTTCGAGCTTCTGGCGCAGCCAGGCGACATGCACGTCCACCGTCCGCGTGGACGGCATCGCGTTGTAGCCCCACACCTCGTTCAGCAGCTCGTCGCGCGTGAGTGCGGCGCCGCGATGCTCGACGAAGTATTTCAGCAGCTTGAACTCACGCGCTGAGAGGTCGAGCGGCTGGCTGTTCTTGTTGACCTCTGCCTTGCGGAAGTCCACTGAGATATCACCGAACCGGTACGACTCGGCGGTAATCGCGGTGGCCGCAGCACCTGACGCCGACGCGGAGCGGCGGATCAGCGCCTCGACGCGGGCCAGCAGCTCAGCCATTTCGAACGGCTTGACGAGGTAGTCGTCAGCGCCGAGCTTCAATCCAACGACCTTGTCCACCACCTGACCCTTGGCGGTCAGCATGAGGATCGGCGTCTGCAGCCCCCGTTGCCGGAGCGTCCGGCACACGTCCATGCCGTTACCGCCCGGGAGCATCACGTCGAGCAGAATCGCGTCGAACGCCCCGGATGTGGCCATTTCCAGGCCGCTCGGGGCATCCGTCGCGCTCTCGACGTCGTAGCCTTCCGCCATCAGCCGGTCGGTCAACGTCATGACGAGGCCAGGCTCGTCCTCAACCAGCAGGAGACGGCTCATACGCGAACTCCCAATTCCCGATTCCCGACCGTCAGTGGCGTGTTGATGATGTTCCATGTTCGTGTTGGATTCGAGATCTTCATTCGGCCTTAGACGTTAGACGCGTGCAAGTCGTTTGGGAGTTGGGAGCCAGGACCCCGAATTTCTATGAATGAGCTCCAGCGCGCACCCCGGTAGCGACCGGGCTTTCGCTTGTGGCTGCCGCCGCCGGCAGCGTGATGGTGAACGAGGTGCCAGCGCCGGGCCGCGTGGACACCGCGACCTTGCCGCCGTGCGCCTCCACGATCCGCCGGACGAGCGACAGGCCGAGACCATGACCCTGAATCTGCTTCTGAATGGCGTCCTCGCCGCGATAGAACGGCTCGAAGATGTGCGGCAGGTCGGCGGCCGGAATGCCCGCGCCATGGTCGCTTACGGTGATGCGCACTTCAGCCTGACGACGCTCACGCACGTGCTGCGCGCGGATGCCGACCCAGCGATCGCGCCCGCCGTATTTCACCGCGTTGGCAACAAGATTCTGCACCGCTGAACGCAGCGCGGTGGCGTCGCCGATCACCGCCGGCAGATCAGGTGCGATCTCGCGGTGGACCGTGACCTCGCCGGGGCCCACCAGCGGCAGGGCGCTGTCAACGGCCGATTCGATGATCTCGGTCGGAGAGAGCGGAACCCGCGCGGCGGTGTTGAAGCCTGACTCGATGCCCGCGTACTGGAGGACCCGCTCGACCATGTCGCCAAGGCGGCGTGCTTCCGCCTCGATCATCTGGCCGTAGCGTTTGACCCGATCCCCGCTCACCACCCCGGAAGAGAGATTCTCCGCTGCCGAACGGACGACAGCGACAGGCGTCCGCAGTTCGTGCGACACGCCGGCGACGAACTCCATCTGCTGCTGCGCGAGCCGCTCGGAACGGCGAGTGGTGGCCGTCAGCATCACAACCGCAAACGTCAAGAGCAGTAACGTGCCCGAGCTGATGGCAAGGTTGCGGCGACGAATTGCGCCGACGGCCGCTTCAAGCGATCCGGCTTCGTGCTGGACGATCAGGCGCCAGCGACCCGTGGGCTCTTCCTCCGGCCGCCGGTCCGCGCCGCGGCCGCGCGGGCGAAACCTGGGCGGCGCGAATAGCGCCTCGCTAACGTCCGCCCGACTCGCGTCCAGAGTGGCATCCGGGGTTGAGCGGTAGAGCACGCGCCGCGCCTTGTCGTCGGAGATCACGGCGACCCGGTAGGTATCTGCCGAGGGATCGATGAAGTGCTTCTCCACGAGAGCCGGGATCAGCTGCCCACGCATGTACGACTCGTCGAGCTGGATGACACTGAAGCCAAAGACTGGGGCGCTCAGCACCGGAACATCAGGCGCTCCGCGCCGCTGGAATACCTCGAAATTCTGCAGCCCGTTGATGATGAGCGATTCGTCCGCGCCCGCGAACCGGTTCGGCTCCGGCGCAATCCCGGCCCGGGCACCGCTGTAGGCGTCTTCGAACACAGGACGCATCAGGTCCAGCGGTTTGGGCCAGAAGGTCGGATCGAACGTGTGAGTCGTGGCGTTGAAACGACGCAGACGCAGGTTGTCGCCGACCGCGTCCACGACGTAGATGTCGGCGACGATTTGCGGGTGCTCGGCGGTGTTGAACCATCCCGTGTACCTGTTCGAGTAGTTTGCGCTCGAACCGTCCCTTGCCACGGTCGTCGAGACCTGCAGATCGCGCTGCGCCTGTCTAAGTTCCCCGTCGAAGGCATTGCGGAACTGGACTGCGGCGGTCTCGACATTCCGCTGCATTCTCCCGCGCTCGCCCTCGCTGACTTGACCAACCCAGCGATACTGCATGAACGCCAGCACAGGCAGCAGCACGACAAGGAGCGCCGTCAGCACCTTGGGAGCCGAGGGCCATTTCATCTTCACGGGCGGAATATAGCACCCATAAATCACGGTAACACACTGATTTACA
>DATLLQ010000123.1:0-2967 GCA_035537775.1 Vicinamibacterales bacterium
AATCTCGCGCGACCAGTCGGTGTAGGGAAGACCGCCCTCGATGTTGCCGCCGGCCTCGAAGAACGTCGCGACCGGAGGACCTTTCGGATCGAACGGGAAGGCGTCGGTCGGTGGCTCTAGCTGCACGCCGCCTCGTCCGCCGCCAAATGCGGAGTTCGTATCTCCTCCGCCGCCGGCTGCGCCCTGCCTGCCTTCGGCTGGCGCCGCTGCGGCACCGCCCGCGCCACGGCCCTGGGCCCCACCACCCTCACCCTGGCGCCCGCCGCGGCCCTGGCCTCTCGGCGGACCGCTGTTGGCACGCATCCACGTGCCCGAGAAGTCAGGCTTGCCGTCCGCGGTGCGCGGCGTTGGCGCGTCCATGAGCGCATTGCCCTTGTCGTCACGCGGGATTCCCGCTTCTGGATACTTTGGCCACTGCGCGGTGATCGAGGCTGAACAGGCCACGATGATGGTGATCGCGCCGATGAATGCGGAAAGTGCGCTCTTCACTCTCAAACTCTCCTTGGATGGGTTCGGGTCTTCGACAAACCGACGGCTGCGGCAAAGGGCAGGGCCGGCCGGGATTCCTATGCTAATACGACAGCAATGGCCGGACGTATCTACCGGCTCGACGTTGGGGGGGTGACGTCGGGTCCGTACAACGTGGACAACGGCAGCATCTGAGAAGCCCAGGTCTGATATTGCCGCTTCAGCGATTCAAAGCGATCGGCGTGCGTGGTTCGCATGTCCGCCTTCTCACCCGGGTCGTTGGCCAGATCAAACAGATGCTCGCCGGATCGATCTCGCAGGTACTTCCACGATCCAACCCGTGCGGCATCGAAGCCTCTGATTCGCCAGAACAGCGTGCGGTCGTACGGAGCGCGCTGGCCGCTACACACCGGCATAAGGTTCTCGCCATCGAGAGGAAACGACGGATCGGCCGCGGCGCCTGCGACACCGAGAATTGTTGCGGTCCAGTCCATGGTGATTGCGGCTTGATCGGTCACACGGCCGGCTGGAATGACGCCAGGCCATCGCGCGATTGCCGGCACACGTGTGCCACCCTCGTTCAGGTACATCTTCTGAAACGAGAACGGCCAGTTGTAGGAGTAGCGCTCTCCGCCATTGTCGCTCGTGAAGATGACGAGCGTGTCGCGATCGAGCTTCGCCCGCTCGAGTGCTTTGAGCACGCGGCCAATACCGGCGTCCATGCGCTTCATCATCGCGGCGTAGATCTTGAGCGATCCGCCAGCGGTCATCGGGCCAGGCCCGTGCGCCATGTGTCCGATCGCTTCGTCTTCGGGTCCTTCCCACGGCGCATGCGGCGCCGTGTACTGCAGGCTGATGAAGAACGGCTTCGTGTGCCGGCGCGCGATGATCTCGATCGCCTTGTCGCTCAGCAGATCCGTCAGGTAGCCGACGCGCTCGATAGGAGTGAGGTCCTGCCAGAGATCGCGTCCACCGCCCTCCCCGGGACTGCCACCGCTCGCATCAGCCGCGCGATGGGTGAAGTAATCCACGGCACCGCTCAGCACGCCGAAGAATTCGTCGAACCCATGCCGGTTCGGTCCGAACTCCGGCCGCCAGCCGAGGTGCCACTTG
The DNA here is from genome assembly GCA_035537775.1 of Vicinamibacterales bacterium. Taxonomy (GTDB): domain Bacteria; phylum Acidobacteriota; class Vicinamibacteria; order Vicinamibacterales; family UBA2999; genus Gp6-AA40. Next base: position 1,582 of record DATLLQ010000123.1, read on the forward strand.
CCGACGAGCGATGTCTCGTAGCCGCTGGCTTTCAGCAGCGATGCGATCGTCGGATGGTCCGGTGGAAGCCCGACGTCAGGTGGCGAGCTCGCCTGCAGCGGCTCTGCCAGTCCCACTGGTAGGCGTTGCGGATAACGGCCCGTGATGTACGCGCAGCGCGTCGGTGTGCAGACCGGTGCGGCTGCGTAGCTACTCGTGAATCGGATACCCTGCCGCGCGAGATTATCGAGAACCGGTGTCTGGTAGTCCGGGCGCCCGTAGCAGCTCAAGTCGCCGTAGCCCAGATCGTCGGCGAGGATGAAGAGTACGTTCGGGCGGGTGGCGTCGTAAGCCGGCGTGACCGTCGTGGCGATCGCGGTGGTGGCGACCGCAGACTCGATAAACTCGCGACGTGTCACCTTCGGCGACATGCGCGCAGTCTACACCCGCTTGGTTTTCCACAATCCTTTCGAAAACAACCAGCCACTGACAAAGGCCATCGTCGAGAACGCCACGCTGACGGCGATGAACACGCCCGTTGGTCCGAAGCCGAATGGGTGAGCGAGTGCCCACGCGAGCGGGATTTCCCACAGCCACAGGCAGACGAGGTTGATCAGCGTGGGCGTGCGCGTGTCGCCTGCGCCGTTGAACGACGCGGTCAGCACCATCGCGTAGCCGTAGAACAGAAATCCTGCGGACACGATGCGAAGACACCGGACACCGTAGAGCGCGACCTCAGGATCCATGGTGAAGAGGGAAACGATCTGCGGCGCAAACAGCAGGAAGATCACTCCAACGGTGCCGAGGCAGATCGTGTTGTACATCCCGGCTTTCCATGCGGCGGCTTCTGCCCGGTCCGGTTTCTTCGCACCCAGGTTCTGGCCGACGAGCGTCGCGGCGGCGTTGCTCACACCAAACGACGGCAACAGCGCGAACAGGATGATCCGGATGCCGATTGTGTTGCCGGCAACTGCAGCGCTCCCGAATCCGGTGAGGATGCGCACGAGCCCCATCCACGACGCCGTCCCGATGAAATTCTGGAACGTGGCCGTCCCTGAGAGGCGCACGATGCTGCGCATCACGTCGAGATCGAACTTCAGGTGCGACCGTCGAATCCGCAGACGGCCGTTGCCGCGCGATAGATGTATCAGTTGATACACCACGCCGCTACCACGGCCGATTGTCGTCCCGACAGCGGCGCCGGCCACGCCGAGTTCCGGAAACGGGCCGATGCCGAAGATCAGGCACGGCCCGAGGATGATGTTGATCGCGTTCGCGAACCACAGCACCCGCATCGCGATCGCGGCATCGCCCGCGCCACGGAACACGGCGTTGATGAGGAAGAGCATCACCACCGTGCCGCTTCCGCCCAGCATGACCCGCGCGAATGTCGATCCGGTCCGAAGT
>DATLLQ010000124.1:0-3764 GCA_035537775.1 Vicinamibacterales bacterium
TCTCCTGCTGCATCCGCCCGCAGCGTTCCTGCGCAACTACGTGCTTCGGGGTGGCTTTTCCGATGGCACCGCAGGACTTGCGCTGTCACTCGTCAATGCGTACTCGGTCTTCCTGAAGTTCGCCAAGCTCTGGGAGCTTCAGCAGGGAACGCCCAACTCCCAACTCCCGCGTTGACCCATGTTCTCGCTCCACATAGACACGGCGCGGACGTGGCGAGGCGGACAGAGCCAGGTTCGCTACACCGTGCTGGGGCTTCGCGCTCTCGGTCATCGAGCGGCGCTCGTGGCCGACCCGGCCGGCGAGCTGTTTCAGCGGATGTCCGAAGGCCTCGATCTGATTCCGCTCGCCACTCGCAACGAAATCGATCTGGCGGCCGCATGGCGCCTCTCTCGCGTGCTCAAGCAGCTGCGGCCCGATGTGATTCATGCGCACGACCCGGGTGGCGTGGCCATGGCGGCGACCGCGCTCTCGATTACGGCTCCGCGTCCGAGGCCAGCCCTCGTCGCCTCACGCCGTATCGAGTTCCCGGTGGCACGCAATTCGTTCTCGGCGTGGAAGTACTCGCAGGTGGACTGCTTCCTCGCCATCAGCCAGGCTGTTCGCGATCGGCTTGTCGCCGATCGGATTCCCGCGGCGAAGATCACTGTCGTCCACGAAGGGGTGGATGTCGAACGGATCGCGGCATTGCCTCACGGCAATCTTCACGCGGCCCTGTTTCTCCCGACACACTCGCCCATCGTCGGCGCGATCGGCGCGCTGGTCGCGCAAAAGGCGCATCACACCCTCGTCGACGCCGCGGCGATTGCCGTGAAACAGGTGTCGGACGTGCGGTTCGTCATCCTGGGTGAAGGCGAACTTCGTCCCCAGCTCGAAAAGCAGATCAAGCACTTGCACCTCGAGCGCCACGTGTTTCTCGCCGGCTTTCGTCCCGACGTGCTCGAGCTGCTGAAGGACATCGACGTCTTTGCCCTGAGCTCGACGCATGAAGGCATGTGCACGTCGCTGGTGGACGCGATGGCGGCCGGGAAGGCTGCCGTCGCCACTGCCGTTGGCGGCGTGCCTGAAGTCCTGGCCGATGGCGAGACAGGATTCCTCGTGCAGGCACGCGACTCCGAAGCGCTCGCCGCGCGCATCGTCCAACTGCTCAAGGATGAGAACCTTCGGGCGCGTATGGGCCGCGCCGGACTTGCACGAGCGCGCCAGCGCTTCACCGTCGAACGGATGGTCGCGGAAACCGCTGCCGCCTACGAGCGGACGACGAAATCGCTCAGGGCTCGTGACGCCGGAGTCACGAGCGCGACGTAGTCCGCCCCTTCCCCGGCTTACAGAGCCCTCGTAGAGGACACTGGGCGTCGCCGGTCCGGCGGCCGTAGCCGCACGCGTTCATCATCCCGACGTGACAGAGAGAGAAGTCGTAGCGAATCGGATCCAGCGGATCGATCTTTCTGAGCGACGCCGTAATGTCCGCGGCCATCTTCCAGCCGGGTGAGGCGTAGCGCGTCAGCCCGAGACAATGGCCCAGCCTGATGACGTGAGTGTCCAGCGGCACGACGAGACGCGCCGGGCTCACGCGCGTCCAGACGCCGAGATCGATCTCGTCGCGGCGAACCATCCATCGGAGAAAGAGATTGAGGCGCTTGCACGCGCTGCCGGCAGCCGGCCGCGGAAAGAAGTAGCAGACACCAAGCCGCTGGGGCGGCCGCTTTCCATATGCCGGTCTGAGATCCGTCTCGAGCGCCCGCTCGGAAAACGAATTGAGCGCGGCTCCGACGTCCGGATGCACCGGGTCGTCGCCGGCGGCAAAAAATGCTTCCACTGAACCTGCTTCGCGCAGCATGCGCTGCAGGATCAGCAGGAGCGCCACGAGATCGCGGCCGCGGATCCAGCGATGCACGAGCGGCTCGAGCGGACCCCGATCGCGGGGAGCCGAGAACTCCCGCACGAACTCGGCAGGCCGTGGGCCCATGGTCCGTAGCAGCGCTTCGATCGACTGGAGCACGCTGGCGACGCGGCCGAACGCTAGCGCCGCGGCGCAGAACCCGACGACTTCACGATCCTCGCGGCTGGAATATCTCCTGACGATATGGATCGGATCGGTGGCGGAGTTGACGTGATCGAAGGTGCGATAGAGCTCGTCCAGGCGCGGACGCGCATCCGTGAGCCGCATGCGGTGAGGAGCGGCCATCAGACGAGGCTCGCCTCCGCCACCGCGCCACGGCGCCCAAAACAGAAGACAACCGCCATGACACCGAGCGCGGTCACCAGCCAGAACGTCATCCTGGGAATTCTGTAGATCGGATAGGGCGCAGCGTCGCTTACGTACGAATTCGTGTTGGCCGACGTGACGTGCTGCTCGATCTCCGCTCGCTGCTCCGGCGGCCAGCGGTTTCCGTAGTCCAGGACCGGTTCATAGAAGCGTTCAAGAATGAGGTTCTCTCCCCAGGCGACCGGCCAGTCATGAGTCGCAGCTGCGGCGTTGCGTTCCTGCGCGTGCCACCGGCCTTCGCTCAGGTAGTGATCTTCGCGGCTGAAGCCGCGATCCGGCGGCGGCGACACCTTCCATCGCGCCTCCCGGTCCGCGGCGGCCGCCAGCAGGTCCGGCGCGTCGTATCGCGATCGAAACGTTCCCGCCTGGACGTCGACGATCTCGTAGCCGACGTGCACGCGGTCAACGAAGGCGGCGACCGCAACGAGCAGGACGGCGATTGCCGCACCCAGCACGAGGCGTGACCTCCGGCGCTCCGGCATCACGAGAGAGGCCGGTGGATGAACCGCCGCGGCCGCGAGTAGTCCGCAACCCACGGCTACGGCGTTCAACACGATGTCGTGCATCTCCCCCACGCGTCCAGGCACGAACCACTGCACCGATTCGTCCGCGACGCCGACAGCCACACCGGCGCATGCCGCGTAAGCGACTCCGGACACATCCGGACGGCCGCGCCACGCCCTGTAGAACAGCCACGCCACGGCGCCGTACTCGACGAAGTGAAACGACTCGACGAGAGCCACATCTGGATCCCGAAGGAACAGCCAGCCCGCATACGCAGCGCTGATTGCCACCGCCGCGATGACGAGGGTGTACCGCGTACGAAGCGATACGGCGCCGGGCCCGCTCGTCGCACGCTGCGGCCGGCGGACGCCAGCGACGGCCCAGGCGACCGCAGCCGCCGCCGTGATCGTGACAATCGCTCCGACGATGAGCCGGTATTCATCGGGAAAGGAGGTCTGCAGGGCGCTGCGGATCTCCCCGACGTACGGCGCGCCGAAGACGACGAGCAGGGACGCGAGGAGCGGCAGCAACACGGAAGTCTAGAACGAGCTTATGGGAACTCCTGACGTGCACAAGGGGCACTCGCCCGCCGCATAGTTCTCCGGCGCCTTGTATTCGGCAAGCGGGAAATTCGGCACATCGAGCCGCACCACGGCTTCCATCCTGTCGTAGATCTCGGCGGTCGCGATCACGGTGCCGCCGGCGCCGCGCACCAGTTCGACGCATCGCGCCAATGTCTGCCCCGTGTTCAGCACGTCGTCGACGATGAGGACTTTCCGCCCCTCGATCTGGTGCTGATAGAAGCGGCTGAGCGTCTGGCCGCAGTTCAGGTCCACGTTGAAGGGCGCAAACATCGTCCGCGGCCGCGACAGATGCTGGCGGCTGTCCAGCAGACCCGCCATCGTGTGCGCGAGGAGCGCGCCGCCCATGATCGGGCCGGCCACCACTTCCGCCTGATCGACGATCGACGCCGGCAGCACGTCGATCAGATCC
>DATLLQ010000125.1:0-13060 GCA_035537775.1 Vicinamibacterales bacterium
CCACCGGGACCGCCGGTGCTGCAAACCCTCGTCGCGGAAGTCTATGGGCCGGATCCGGCGCGGCGGACGGCTTTGGCCGCGCAAATCCAGTCGATCCGGCTTCGCGGCACCAGGCCGGTGGCCGTGGGCGAGCTCACGAACGCCGTGACCACGGAGGAAGAGCCAAGCGTGTATCACAAGAATCTGCAGGCCGTGACGTACGTCACGGGCGACCTGGCAGGAGAGAACGGGAGCCCGGCCTACGCCATCCTCCAGATGAACACGCCGATCGGGCGGCTGTCATTGCCCGAGGGTTATGGGCTCGAGGTGTTCAACGCGGTCCAGCCGTTCGACACCTCGCGCTACGCGATGAAATGGGACGGCGAGTGGCACCTCACGATCGAGGTGTTTCGCGACCTCGGCCTCGCGTTCGCGGCCGTGCTCGTGCTCATCTACGTGCTGGTGGTCGGCTGGTTCCAGTCGTTCAAGACGCCCCTGCTGATCATGGCCGCCATCCCGTTCTCGCTGGTCGGCATCCTGCCGGCGCACGCGGCGATGGGCGCGTTCTTCACGGCCACGTCGATGATCGGCTTCATCGCCGGTGCCGGCATCGTGGTGCGCAATTCGATTATCCTGGTGGACTTCATCGAGCTGCGGTTGCGAGAGGGTCATCCCCTCGAGCAGGCCGTCGTCGACGCCGGCGCGGTGCGGTTCCGCCCCATGGCGCTCACCGCCGCCGCCATGATCGTCGGCGCCGCGGTCATCCTGTTCGACCCGATTTTCCAGGGGCTGGCGATCTCGCTGATGGCAGGCGAGGTGGCGTCGCTCCTGCTCTCGCGCATGGCCGTGCCCGTCCTCTATTACATGGCGAAGCGCCGCGAGCGCACCGAACCGGTGCCCACTGCAGCGCCGATGGATGTCGCGGCATGACCCGTGCCCTCCCAATAATCCCGTTCTTGTTGTCCAGTAAGTCTTATCGGCACGTACGAACGCCTTCCAGGCGGAGACGAGGCCCGGCTCGGAAGGGTGCATGGCGCACGCGACCGTGCTACGCTGCACGCTTCCCGTATCGCTTCACCGGCGATTCACGTATGGCGATCGAATTCGGCAAATGTCCCTGCGGCGGCGGCCCGTATCGAGAGCAAGCGGTAAAGGTTCGCAGCACGACGCCGGGCCGCAGCTTCGAGATGACGGATGTCCCTCAGGGCGCCTGTGACACCTGCGGGAGTCGCGTCTACAAGCTCGACACGCTGTGGCGTATCGAAGCGGTGATGCAAGGCGACCGAAGAGATCCAGCGGTCAGAGCGGCCGACTAGCCGGCACCGGTGGCAGCCGCCGCCAGCGCAATCCGCGCGACCGGCTGGACGGTCGTACTTGGGGGAAGCTCCTCAAAGCAGATCACCGGGATTCGGGGGAACTCGGATTCGAGCGCCTTGCGTAAGGCGGGCCGCGCCAGCGCCGTGGTCAGCACCGCGGGACGCTGCGCGGTCAATGGCAGGAATGCGGTCTCGGTCCGTACCGCCGAGAGGATGGCGTCCCACTCCGCTTCGGTCGGTTGCCGCTTCGGGCGCGAGATCATCGCTTCAATGCGGGGCTCGAGAAGATACACGACCAGCACGTCAGTGCCCCGCGCATATTTTTCTCTCAACGCGCGGCTCATGCCTTTGCGGACCCATTCGAGGAGAAGCCGGTCATCACTTTGCGAGAACGGGCACTGGATCAACAAGTCCAGAATGCGCCGGGTATTGCGGATGGAAATCTCTTCGGCCACGAGCGCGCGAAAGACACCCGTGACGTGCACGTCGGTGTACCCTTTCGCGGCAAGGTGCGTCCCGATGGCAGGAAAGACCCGTCCGATCAGATCAAGCCTGTCTCTCGTGAAGTTGCGATTCACGAAGCAGTATCCCTGCTGACGCAGCACCGCCGCCATGCTCAGGATCAGGTGGCCGCGGAAATCCCAGGTCGTACGGCCGTCCAGTCCCTTCCCCATCACATCCCGCTGGCTCGTTGACACGATGGCCGCCGGCTGCGCCGTGGCCGGATTCGACGCCCGACGCGATTTGATCTTGTCTTTCTTCAGCCTGTTCCGCGTGTCGTTGACCAGGTGCTCGTCAGGTCCCAGCGCGCGCAGCGGTGGCGTCCGAATCGGTCCGATCGCGAACGCGAATGTCCCCGGTTTGAGATCGTCGGCGATGACGAGGTGAAACTCGGGATAGCTCATGCCCGTCTCTACGAACATCCCGTCGCGGATGAACGCAAACGTCTCTCGCACAGAGGCGGTCTCCCCGGCCGTCAGCCGATCGGCGACGTCCGCAGCGAGCTGGATCTCGAAGGCGCTCGGTCCGATAGCCGCGACCAGCTCCTCGACGACCGCTCGTGGATGACTGATGTTCTCGGCGTCGGCAAGCACGGTCGCGACCGCGCGCCGATCCCCAATGCCGGCACGCAATTCGAGCACGTCGCGCAAGACCGGCCCCAGCCATGAAGGTGAAGGCGGCCAGACATCGCGTGCGGCAGCCAGACGGAGTGGCGGTTCGAGCCCCGCGGCATACGCCTCGACCTGGTCGTCGCCGAGGAGCAAACGCCGGTTGCATTTGAGGATCTCGACCGAGGTCTCAGTCACGAAATCGATGACGGGACGGCCCGAACGGTCCGCCCTCGCACGCGCCGCCGCTGCGATCCATCTCCATACGCTCGCAACGGATGCGCCGGCGACAGCGGGAGCGCCGAGGACATAGCTCGCCGTCCAGTGGAGGAGTTCGTCGGAATATCGGCACGGTTCACCATTAACGCTCAGTCGCAGGGCACGATCGGCGGCGGGCGTGGCGGTATCCACGGTGATCGAAACGGCAGCCGACCCCGGAATGCCGAGCGTTTCCATCAGCGCGTTGACCCGCGAGCGGATCGCAGACTCGCACATCTGCAGCGGAAGCTCGCGTTCCGTCCCGAGCACGGACGACGGCAACTCGAGGGACAGCTTCAGTAGCGGCGCAGGCGGCGGCAACTCACTCACTGGCGTGCCCCCCGGTCACGGTGGGTTCCCGACTGTCGTCGGACGACACGCGCACCTCGTCCTGCAATTCTTCCTGAGCCAGCACCGGGAGCTGAGGACACTCCGACTGAATCAGCCGCCGCAGCCGGGGCCGCAGCGCAGCGTTGCGCACGACCAGCGCCGGGAAGGGGCGGCCAGGGTGCAGCAGTTGCCGAATCTCGCCGAGTGTCTGGTGGCCGTCTTCTGGTCCGAAATCGGTCGCACCCTCGTTCCCGGCCTCGCGGACAAGACCAGCCATGAGGCTGCGCTCGGAAGCTTCCGAAAGCAGCTCCCGCCGACGCCCCGATTCGTTACCGGGCAGCAGCGGTTTCAGCTGGCGCCTAATGACCGCGGTGAGCGACGCCGCATCGCTGTGCGGCGCCGCGTGAAACGCACTCAGGATGTCGTCCGGCCGTGTCAGCGGCACCTGCTCGTCGAGCAGCAGCTGAATCGTCTGCATCAGACGCAGCCGTGCTCCCAGCTCCGCGACGTCCGCGGCGAACGAAGGAGTCCGCATGATCCAGCCCTTCACGAGAGTGTCGATCTCAGGGAGGCCGATGAGCTCGGAAAGGTGCGCGCGGATCACCGCCTCGAGATGCTGGACGATGAACGGAATCGCTTCGATGGACGCGACACCCTCTCTCTCGACGATCTCGGCCTGTGCCGCCGGCAGCCAGAAGCCTGCCGCGCCAGTGGCGGGGTGAACGGAGGCAATCGCCCCGAGGACCGAGGCGATGCTCAGCGGATCCTCCGGCATCGTCACATACCGCAAGCGCGCCTGCGCCTCGCCGGTGACCACGCGCACTTCATCGATCAGGATGTTGTATTGCCCGCCCGCCAGGCCTGGATTGGTGCGAACGCGAATGCCCGGGGCATCGAGCCCGAGGTCCCGTTGTATCCGCTGGTGAAGCTGCGGAATGTCCACGGTAAACAGCGACCATCGTTCGGTACTCCTGTCCTCCGGGACGAGATCAGCACCCAGTTCCAGCACAATCGGAACCACGAACGGTACTGTCTCGGCGGAGACGCGAGGCGTAAGCTCGTAGAGCTGATCGAGAGCAGCAACCAGCCCGTCTCGAAGCTCCACGAGCCGTTTCCTCAGTGGCGCCGCGATCTCGCTGCTGACGCTGCCGGCGGTGAGCTGCGCCATCAGGCGCCGGTACCGCGCGACGTCGGCGATCATCGAGCGACAGGCCTGTGGAAGCGAGCGCTCCGTGCCGTCCCCTTCCGCTCGGCGACCGCTGAGGAGCGCGCGGTCGACCTCGGCGAGAGCTGCCGGCAGAGTGTTTCGCTCGAGATGTACGAGCGCGATGCGGGCCCGGATCTCTGCTTCTCGATCGACGTCGCGCCCCAGGTGCGCCAGCAGTTGGAGCGCGCGTTCGAACGCGTCGGCGGCTTGTTGAATGCGCCCGTCGTGAAACTCGCGCGTGCCCTGCGCGGTGACGGCGTCGACGCGCTTCTCTTCGAACTCGCGCAGCCGCTTCTCCAGGCGAGGCACGCGCCACCAGTCCGGCCCCTCGGACAGCGATGTGCGCAACGCGTCCGCCGCCGCGTCCCAGTCGTTCTGTGCGGCATTCGCATACGCAAGATTCAGCGAGTAATACCAGCGCACCGTCGTGGGTAACGCGCACGCAGCCGCGAAGCCCTCGCGCGCGCGCCGCACGTCGCCGGCCTCCGAGGCCGTGCCGGACATGAGAAGGATGGCGGAGGCATTGTGCTCGTCGGCCGCCATCGCCGCGGCCGATGGCTGATAACGATCGACTTCGGCGAGCTGCCATCGCCGCTTTCCGAGCTCCGCACGGATACGAGTCGCCGCCGCATAGTCCTTCTCGCGCTCCGCCATCGCCGCGCAGAGTTGCAGGCTTTGCGCCGCTTCTCCAGGGCGGTCCACGCTGTCGTGGAGCTCCGATGCGCGCCGGTAGTGTTCGCGCGCGGACGACCAGCGCCGCTCCTGGGCTTCCACATCGCCACGCATCATGTGGTAGTGCGCCAGGAACTTCGGCGCGTCGAGAAGCTCGCCGCGAATCTCGTCCCAGGCGTCCGAATCGGTCTCGGGAGCGTCGATGGCACGCGTCCGCTCCAGATAACCTCGCGCCAGCGCCGCCAGACGGCGATGCCCGCGCTTCTGGAAGAGTTCAGCAGCCGCCGTCGCATCCTCTTCGACGTACTTCCAGTGCTGCGCAACCGCATCCCTGGTCACCGTTCCGGCACGGATGCGTTCTACGACGGCGATCGCCCGGTTGACGCGGGCAAGCGCCTGATCGCCTGACGCGCCCTCGGATTCCCGCAGGCGGCCCAGCACTTCCGAGCAGATGTCGGCCGCTTGTTCGAGCCGGCGTTCGTCGATTCGCACCAGACTGCTCTGCAGCAGCAACGACGTGGCGAAGCGCGGATCCGGATGACGACGGGCGTCGCGACCGAGCTGACGGAGCTGCTCCCCGGCGCGCGCCAGTTGTCCGCCTTCCTGAAGGGCGACGGCATGGTCCTTCTGCAAATCCAGCGTGACACGAGGCGTTTGCGGCGCGCGTAATGCCATGGCTTCAGCGAACAGTGTGTCGACGAGCGCGGGACTCCGGGCGCCTACCAGAGACATGAGCTGTCTCGAGACGACGGAGGCGATCGTGGCGTTTGCCCGGTGTTCGGTTCTGGCGAGATCCAGGGCGTCGAGCGCCACGTCCCACGATTCTTGCCATCGGCCCTGATCGGCGAGGACGGCACTCAGCCCTGACCGCGCGAAGGCCCCGAGCGCCGAGTTGCCAGCGAGTTGCATGGCCTCACGGAACTCATCGAGCGCGCGGTCGAAACGGCCCAGCGTCCAGTAGGGATAGGCGATGTTCAGATGCGCCAGCGCGAGGTCGGATTTGCCGGCGTCCGGGCGGGAGGCGAGCTTGATCACCTCGTCGAACACACGCAGCGCCTCACCGACACTGTCGCCGTCGGCGAGCAGATCGCCGAGCTCGCGTAGCACTTCCTGACGGGTGGTCGCCGACGTCGCCCGCCCGTCGGCTGCCCGAAGCTCGTCCAGCTTCTCGTTTGCTCGCCTCGAGCGCTGAGTACGGCGCCAGAGACGCGCCTCACGGAGCTGCACCCTCGCGAGGACATCCTGCAGGCCCTCGTCTTCGTCGCGGTTCAGGATGGCGCGCGTCGCCTCGAGCAGAGCCTCACAGGTCGGATGTCGATCCTCGTCGAGCGCGGTGTCGAAATGGTCTTCGAAGAATTCATATGCCGCCGTGAGCGAGACACGTCTGAGGCAAGTGATCGCCTCCGACAGTTGGGCGGCGCCAGGTTCACGAAGCGATGGCCGGCTGGCCGAGACCACGGCGCGATCGCTCGCCGCGGTCTGATCGGTCTCCTCGTCGGTGCGGCGCCGCTCCTCATACCTCGTCCAGTAGAACGTCGCGAGGTCACGGTTCAAGGTATTGAATCTGGCCTGCTCGGTGTCGTCCTTCCGCCAGTCCTCCAGAAGCAGCTCGCGAACATCATGCTCGTACTCGTAGCTGCCTCCGCGCCTTGGTAGCACGAAGCTGTACTCGCGCATCGTCTTCAGGAGCCGCGTATTTCCGTCGAGGTCGGTCGGCTTGCCTCGGAGCACTCCAAGAATTGCCGCGTCGAACAGACGCGGCGGGATCGCGCACAGACTGACGGCCTCGGCGAGATCACGGTCAGCGTCACGCAATTCGTCGAGGGCGTCGCGGACGGTTTTGGTCCGATCGGCGGTCGGTATCTGGGCCTGAGCCGCGTGGTCAATTTCGAACGCATAAACACCATCCAACTCTGCTTTCGGCCGCTCGTCTTGCCGGTCGATTGTGCCCTTCTTGTCGACGCGCACCTTCAACGGGTCTGTGAACCAGCCATCACGGGACCCGCCCTGCTCGAACGTATTCGTGAGAGATGTCCGTATGAATTGAGCCAGCGCGGTGAGGTCTTCGTTTCGTTGCGGAACGGTCTTGCCTTCGAGCGCCTTCTTGTTGGCCGGAAGCACCTGCAGCTTGCTCAGCCAGTCGACACCTTCCCAATCGCATTGCCCGACGATGAGAGGGATCAGCCGCATGCCTTCGCTCTTGCGGCGCTGCATGATCGCGGGTATTTCCTTCAGGTTGATAAAATCCGAATTCAGCGCGTCCTTCGACACCAGCAGAATCGCGATCGTCGCCGCCTCGATGGCCTGGCGAATCTCGAGCTGCCACGTATCTCCCGGTCGAATCTGAGAATCGCTCCACACATAAACGTCATCCTGCACGTGGCCGACGCGCAGATGCGAGACGACTTCAGTCTTCCAGTCTTCATCCTTGTGGCTGTAGCAGATGAAGATCTTTGGCGGGGTCCCCGGCGGAGGACTGCTGTACGGCACGCGTGAAAACTTACTTCATTTCGCCTCCGCTCACGCATGGTCAGCGACGCGTGTCTTTGACCGCCGACTTGCGTGTCGTTCTCGGACCAGTGACTACAGGCGGTTTGCGGTTCCAGCCGAACTGAAGAGCTCGGTCGACAGCGTTGGCGTGGCAGACACGATCGCGGTGTTCCGCGATCTCGGCCTCGCAATGTAGGACATCACGACTGACGGCAAGCAGTTCCTCATGCTGTTCCGATAGCCCACGGGCGCCGGCCTGTCGCCGTGTAGAGCGCCCAGGCCGCCAGTGCCGCAATCACCGCGAGCACGAAGACCGTGTTTCCGAAGTACCACGCGGATGAATCGAGCGTGAGCACCACATCGAACAACAGCGAACTGACGAACGAACCGACGACGAAGGCCAACAGGCCACCGAACCGGACAATCACGAACGCTGCGGTTCCGAAATAGAGCAAGCCGAGCATTCCTCCGAGCCAGAAGCGATCGTTGCCGAGCGCGTTGAGCAACGTGAAGAACGCGGTGAACGCGAACATCGCCGCCCATTGCCTGCGCAGCATCATGCGCAGGACAAACAGGATGAAGAAGTACAGCAGGACGTTCCTGATCGCATACAGCCCCTCCTGCAGGACGACGCCGATCGTGCTGCGCAGGCCGAGCAGGAGCTCGACTTCGCCCGGGAAGTTGATGGGCCCGTCCAGCTCGAATGCAGCAATCGCTCTGAAGATCAACGCGAACCAGATGCCAAGCGCCACGCCAATCAAGGCGTCGCGACCCACCACCGCATCAGACGCACGGCCGGTCAGTACGTTGGTCCACGACACGAGGACTCGCGGCCAGTGGCGTCTGACAAAGGGCTCGAGGGCGAGATACACGGTCCACAACAACACGCCGTAGAACACCGACGTGCAGACGGCGAGGAAGAACAGCGCAAACAGCGCGAGCGTATCGGCGACATGTACCTGGCACACCCACAAGACCATCAGCACGGCACTCATGCACGCGGCCAACCGCATCGCGCCACGACGGTCGCCTCGGCCTTCCCGAATATTCCGACGGGCCAGGATCGCCGCACCGATCAGGATCGCGACCGCGACGCCGAGCAAGAGCACCACATATGCCGTGTTGGTACCGCTCGCTTCTTCCGCCATCCTCCACGGCTTCTGCCAGTCGCCGATCAACATGAACGCCACAGGACGGCCCCCGAACGCCGCCGCCTCGATGCGAAGCGGCCGGCCGCTCTCGGGCCACTTACCCGTCCACGCGGCGCGAGTATCGGATGCGGCCAGGAACGTCCACACCGGATCGACAGGTTGCAGCGCCGCTTGATCGAGGCCGGCCAGCTGAAAGAGCGGCGTCCAGTCCACCGCGGTGGCGTGCACCGGTGACGACTGCCGCTGCGGCGGAATCGCTTCGAAGAACGTCAGCCGACCCTCGTGATCGACGTTGACCTGGATCATGTCGGACGAGATCGGCGGCGGATCGGCTCGATCGACGATGCCCGGTGTGAGCAAGTCGTTATGAAACGTCGTCGCCACGAGCGGCTCGGCGCTCTGCCGATACCAGAAAGCCAGCGGGGAGGGCCGCTGCTTCAAGACCGTGTCCCACTTCGTCGATGGTCCCTCCGTCTTGGCAATGGACTGGAGCAGCAGATCGTTCCATTCGAAGCCGACCGCGGCATCGCGCGCCCGCTACTCGTACCCGAGTCGAGCGATCACATCGCGGGCTTTCTGGGTGAGCACATCACGGGAGTATTCAGGCCGAATGCGATCGAACGGGCTGTCATGCAGCCCGAGCGCCAACACCGCACACAAACCTGCAGCAATCGCTCCGAGCATCGACCACGCAGCGAGACGGCTGAAACCTGCCCCTTCGCCAGCCGCGGCCACCAGTTCCGGTGACGGCGTCTCGCCGGCAGCCAACATCGCGGCGAGGGGATCACCACCGGGCAGCGCAGCCGCAACGGCGAGCGCTGAAGCGGGCCGTCTGTCGGGATCGGGATCGAGGCATCGCAGAAGGATGTGGTCGATCGCGGCATCGATGGTGCTTACGACCTCCGACGGAGGAACGAGCGAGCGCGACTCGTGCTGGTTGACGAGGTCGCCGATGCTCGTTGCGGTGTACGCGCGTCGCCCGGTGAAGAGCTCGTAGATAACCAGCCCCAGCGCGAAAATGTCGCTGCGTTGCGTCACCTCGCGCCCGAGCAATTGCTCCGGCGCCATGTACGCGGGAGTGCCGGCTCTGACGTCCTCGATGCGTCCCACGGCCGCGAGCCCGAAGTCCATAATGCGTACGCGGCCTGCTCCGTCGAGCATCACGTTGGCGGGCTTCAGATCGCGGTGGATCACCCCGCGCTGGTGCGCGGCCGCGAGTCCGGCGCAGAGTTGTCGCGCAATCTCGGCGGCCTTGTCCTCGGGAAAGCGGCCGATCCGCCGCAGCGATGTCGCGAGGTTCTCACCGTCCACGTACTCCATCGAGATGTACGGAACGCCCTCGACTTCACCGATGTCGTACACGCGGCAGACGTTCGGGTGCGAGACCTGCCGCGCCGTCCGGACCTCGTTGTGAAACTGCGCGAGCCGGACCGGCTCGTCACGCAGTCCGTCGGGAAGAAACTTGAGCGCGACTGGCTGCCCGAGTCTGAGATCGTCAGCGCGATAGACCTCACCCATGCCACCTTTGCCGAGCAATCCGATAATCCGATATCGGCCGTCGAGCAACGTGCCTGGCGCGAATCGGCCGTGGCTGATCGAGTCAGACGAGGACAGCCAACCGCTGTCGGATTTCGGCGCAGCCGCGGCCGGCGTCGGGGTGCGGCGGCTGACGACGCCAATCGGGCCGCCCGGAGGCAGCCTCGTTGGTTGCACGCTGACGCCAAGGGTCAGCGCCTCATCCTCCAATGCGGCGCCACACGCGGGACAGAAGCGGGCGCCGTCGGGAACCGGCGTAGCGCAGCGCGTGCACGTCACGACGGGGATTCTACCCGCCTTCGCGCCGTGCGTTTCGGCGGGCCGGTGAGACATTCTGGACTTTGAGTGTCATCGGTCATCACCGATCCGCGCAACGCGTTCTTCACGGCCACGTCGATGATCGGCTTCATCGCCGGTGCGGGCATCGTGGTGCGCAATTCGATCATCCTCGTGGACTTCATCGAGCTGCGGTTGCTCGAGGGTCTCCCTCTCGAGCAGGCCGTCGTCGACGCCGGCGCGGTACGGTTCCGCCCCATGGCCCTCACCGCCGCCGCCATGATCGTCGGCGCCGCGGTCATCCTGTTCGACCCGATTTTCCAGGGGCTGGCGATCTCGCTGATGGCCGGCGAGGTGGCGTCGCTTCTGCTCTCGCGCATGGCCGTGCCGGTTCTCTACTACATGGCGAAGCGCCACGAGCGTAGCGAACCGGTGGCTCAGGCTTCAGATCTCGGCGATCGAGGCGAGCTCGCCGGACTCCTCGTCTCGCGCCGGTAACGGGCCGGCGGCACTTCGAAAGCGCGCCGGAAGGCTCGATTGAACGCCGCTTCGGACTCGTAGCCCACATCGGCCGCGATATCCGCCACTCCCTTCGGGGTCGACGTCAACGCCTGGGCCGCGAGGCGCAGCCGCCAGCCGGTCAAATACGCGATCGGAGGAACCGAGAGATAGCGCGTGAAACGCTCCACGAGCACGGAGCGAGATACGCCGACGCCCATGGCGAGCTCGGCAATGGTCCACGGGTGACTCGGACGGCTGTGAAGCAGCGCGAGGCTCTTGCCCACGAGAGGGTCTCGTGCGCCCGCGAGCCACCCCGTCGTCTGCTCGGGGAGGTCCGCGACGTATCGCCTCATCATCTCCACGAACAGGACTTCCGACATCTTGGCAAGCATCACGTCGCTCCCGGCGCGGTCAGAGGCGGCCTCCTCGACGAGATGCAGGATCGAACGCTCCAGCCACTGCCCGGAGCGGTCGCTCCTGATGTTCACCTTGAGCATGGGCGGCAGGCTGTCGAGAATCGGACCGCAGAGAAGCGGGTCGCACGTCAGGTACCCACATATAAACGCGGTCGTTGCCCCACCGCCACCGGCGCGCAGTGGCGAAAGGTCGCGCGTGGCGACCTTCTGCAAGAGCGAAGCACCATCGATCAGGTTCGATCCAGAGCCGCTGCTCATGCGGTGCGGATCCCCGTGTGGAAAGAGCACGATGTCGCCTGGCAACAGCTCGACATCAGTCTCGCCGTCCAGGCTGACTCGAGCCGAGCCCTCCACGACGAAGTGATAGATCAACATGTGCGGTGCGCCGGGCGCCAGCGTTGGCGCCAATGCACGACAGTGGGGCGTCGAGAGCCGCCAGGGGGCCGAGAACTCGGCCCTGAAGAACATCGCCCCCTTCAACCGAACGCCGTTCAACACCTCTGAGAACGCGTCCACGGCGTCTGTACCGACGGTGAAGACTACGAGTGCCGCCGCGTTCGCCGGCGCCGCGCGACCAGACCGAAAGAAGCGGTGCCGAGAAGGATGAGCGCGGCTGGCTCTGGAACTCTGATGGTCACTGTCGGCGCCCCCTCCCCAGCGGTGCGTTCGGGCGTCGTGGGATCGCCAGTCCCGAATGTCAGGTATGGATCAAACACGTTTCCGCCAGCAGTACGCCGTCGGATGCCGAGCGCGCTCGCGATCGAGTCGTCGAAGAGCCCAGGGCCGAGTAGATAGAACGTCTCCACTGAATCGTAGCTGGGATAGGAGGGGAGGTCTGAATCCTCAGTAGCGGTGACTCGTATCGGGCCGATGATGGGTGCAACGAAGAATCCGTTCCTGGTCTCACCCGTCACGCTGTTGTACAGGTCGAACTGCATGACGAACGTGCTCCCCTCATAGAGGTAGAGGCTCCCGGTAACTTCTCCGGCCGCGTTGGTTTCGAGCGTCTGTTGAAGCAACGGGCCGCTGACAGTCTGGAAGCGGGTGTCGACGTTCTGCCAATCAAGAGGAGGTTGCCGAATGCCATCTACGTCGATGTCGAAATCGCCGAAGAAGGGCAACCCGTCGTGCACGGCCATGGAAGTGCCGTAGCTGATTCTGGACTCATCGGACTGCGTGACCAGGATTGCCTCGGCGGATGAGTCTCGCGGCGCGAACAGAAGGAGCGAAAGGAGCGAAAGAGGGATTCGCATCATGGCACCTCATTAGGAGCGTGGCCACGCGATCCGCCAGGCTCCGGACGGAGGTTAGAGCGAGCCGGATGACGACGCGCCGGCCGCCGCGCACTCGCCGAGATACTTGGAGGTCTTCAGCCAGGCGGGATCCGGGTAGTACACGAATACGAGGCCGTGACCGCCCTTCACAGTGTCGATCACCTCCCGGGCGATGCCATCGCGAAGGGCGGGACAGCCCAGGCTGCGCCCGAGGCGTCCAAATCTCTGCACGACATCCTCGCTGACATAGGGAGCGCCGTGCATCACGATCGCGCGGTCGTACGCCAGGTCGTTGAAGCCGTCGTCGAGGCCACGCAGCCGCAACGAGTACCCGTTGTTGCCGTAATACGCCTCGTCGGTCAGGAAGAGACCCAGGCTGGACTTGTTGCTGTCCAGCTGATTCGAGAAGGCCGTGGCGTAGTTGCTGGTGCCGCTGCCGCGGCCATGCGCCACGAGTTCTTTGAACAGGAGCGTTCGGGCCGGCATGTCGAAGGTCCACAGCCGCTTCTCGGTGGACGGCCGCGAGTAGTCGATCACCGTCAAGG
>DATLLQ010000126.1:0-10461 GCA_035537775.1 Vicinamibacterales bacterium
CGGCCGGTCAGCCATTCTTGAGCCTGTGTTGACCCTCGGTCGCCGGCTCCGCGCGATTGGGCTGATTCTGGCACTGGCGGCCGGTAACGGCGCTGTCTGCGCAGGATGGGCGCCAACGGCCGAGGCTCGGATGTCCTGTTGCACCGAGAGCAGCGACTGTCCGATGCACAAGGAGGGCGCACCTCATTCGGGGGGAACGAGCCTCGTTACGCAGGCACAGGCCGACAGCTGTTGCGCCTCCTCTGAGAGTCACCATTCCAATCAATCAAGCCCGACGTTCGTCGTCGCCATTTCCAGCGCGGTCCTTGGCCCCGGCATCGTTGTCCCGGCGACGGTTCCGGCGCTGGTGCTGAGTGATGCATGGCGGACGGCTGCTCCGATCCCGCTCGCGCCAGTCCGGAAGCACGTTCTTCTCTCCGTCTTTCTCGTGTAGCCATCGACGGTCGTCGTGTGTCTGCTCGGGCCTTTGGTCTGGGTGTTGACGACGCGCGCTCGTACGCGGGCGCCATGACGAGTTTTGTGGCTCATGATCAACAAACTTCTCGAACTGTCGCTCAGGAACCGGTTTCTGGTGGTTGCGGCCTACATCGGCCTTGGCCTGTGGGGCTGGTGGGCGGTGTCCGCCACGCCGATCGACGCGATTCCCGATCTGTCAGATAACCAGGTCATCGTCTTCACCGACTGGCCAGGCCACAGCCCGCAGGAAGTCGAGGACCAGGTCACGTACCCCCTCACCACGAACCTCCAGGGGCTTGCCGGTGTACGGGTGGTCCGGTCGCAATCCGCGTTCGGATTCTCGATGGTCTACGTCGTCTTCGAGGACAACGTCGAGCTCTACTTCGCCCGGACTCGCGTTCTTGAACGCATGAGTCTCGTCACGAAGAGCCTCCCCTCGGGCGTGACGCCGACGCTCGGACCGGACGCCACCGGAGTCGGTCACGTGTTCTGGTACACGGTCGAAAGTCCGACGCATTCTCTCCGTGAGCTTCGCACGCTGCAGGACTGGTTCATCCGCTATCAGCTCAATGCCGTGCCGGGCGTCGCGGAGGTGGCCTCAGTAGGTGGCCATGTGCAGCAATATCAGGTTGACGTCGATCCGAACCGCCTGAGGAACTACAACCTGCCACTGAGCGCGGTCGTGGCGGCCGTCCGCGACAGCAACGTCAATGTCGGCGGCAACGTGCTCGAGTCGAACGGCGCCTGGCTGATCGTGCGAGGCGTCGGGCTGATCGCGTCCGTCGACGATGTCAAGCGGATCGTCGTGGGCGGCTCGAACGGAGTTCCGATCTACGTCGAGCAGGTCGCGAACGTCCAGATCGGCAATGCCTTCCGGGTTGCGTCGCTCGTGAAGGGGACCCAGGAAGCCGTCGGCGGTGTCGTCGTCGCGCGAACCGGCGTCAACACGAAGGCCGTCATCGACGCGGTGAAAGCGCGCATCGCCCAGATTGCGCCAGGCCTCCCGCCGGGCGTCACGATCGTGCCGTTCTACGACCGCTCGGAACTGATCGAGCAGGCGGTCGGTACGCTGCGCATGGCGCTGATCGAGGAGATCGCCCTCGTCACGCTAGCACACGTCATTTTCCTGATGCACTTCCGGTCGATTTTGATCGTCACCCTTCCGTTGCCGCTCGCCGTCCTGATGTCGTTTCTGGGCATGTACTACGCCGGCATTTCCTCCAACATCATGAGCCTCGCCGGCATCGCTATCGCGATTGGCGTGCTCGTGGACGCGGGCATCGTGGTGACGGAGAACGCGTTCCGATTCGTCGAGCAGCGCGGTGTGGACCCAACTGACCGCCACCGAGTCTGGGAGACCGTTCGGGACTCGACGCGATTGGTCGGACGGCCTGTGTTCTTTTCGATGGCGATCATCCTGCTCGCCTTCATTCCGGTGTTCGCGTTGACCGGCCAGGAAGGCAAGCTGTTTCATCCGCTAGCGTTCACCAAAACGTTTGCCGTACTCGCGGCGACGGTCATCGCCGTCACGCTCGTTCCGGTGCTCTGCACGTTGCTGCTCGGGGGGACGTTTCATGCCGAAGAGGCCAACCCCGTCATGCGTGTGCTTCGCGCCGTCTACCGACCTGTGCTGCAGGGAGCGCTTGCACATCGCGCGCTCACCATCACGGCTGCAGCAATCCTCTTCGTCGGAGCGCTGGTCCTGGCGCGCGGGATCGGGAGCGAGTTCATGCCGCCGCTCAACGAGGGCGACCTGATGTTCATGCCCATCGCCGACCCCAGCATCTCACTCGAGGAGAACACCAAGATTGCGGCCCGACAGAACGCCGCCCTGATGAAGTTTCCGGAAGTCGCCTCCGTCGTCGCCAAGGTCGCACGGGCCGACACGTCAACCGATCCGGCACCGCTCAACATGACCGAGACCATCGTCCACCTGAAGCCGAAGGGCGAGTGGCGGTCGGGAATGACGCTCGATGGACTGCGCGCGGAGATGGGGCAAGCGGTGCAGTTGCCGGGCGTCTCCAATATCTGGACGATGCCCATCATCAATCGCATCGACATGCTGACGACGGGGATCCGCTCAGAAGTTGGCGTGAAGATCTTCGGCACCGACCTGACCGTGCTCGAGGAATTGGGGCGGAGGGTCGCCGACGCCGTGCGACGGGTGCCGGGCGCGAGCAACGTGTACGCCGAACAAGTCTCCAGTGGTCAGTACCTCAACATCGAGGTCGACCGCAGCGCCGCCGCGCGCTACGGCATCGGGGTCGGAGACATCCAGCAAGTAATCGAGACCGCCGTTGGGGAAACCACCCTGACGACGACCATCGAGGGCCGTCAGCGTTTTCCAGTCCGGGTCCGGTATGCCCCTGAGTACCGCGCGGATCCTCAGGCGCTCGGTCATGTCCTCGTGGCCTCGTCCAATGGCGCGCAGATTCCGCTCAGCCAAGTCGCCCGGATCGAGCACGCAAGAGGTCCCGCAATGATTTCCTCGGAGAACGGCCTGCTGCTCGCGACCGTGCTCCTGAACGTGCAGGGCCGTGACGTCGGGGGCTTCGTTGCGGAAGCCCGCGCGACCGTCGCACGCGATGTTGCATTGCCAGCGGGGTACTACATCGGCTGGAGCGGGCGGTGGGAGAACCAAGAACGTGCGCGAGCCAGGCTGCAGATTGTCTTACCGATCGTGTTGCTCGTGATCTTCGTGCTCCTGTACTTCACGTATCACTCGGCGCTCGAGGCTGCCCACGTACTCCTGGCCGTGCCCTTCGCGCTGACGGGCGGCGTCTACCTGCTGTGGATGCTGGGCTACAACTTCTCCGTCGCGGTGTGGGTCGGCTTCATCGCGCTGTTCGGCACCGCGGTGCAGACCGGTGTCGTCATGGTGATCTATCTCGAGGAAGCCGTCGAGCGGAAGCGACATGAGCTCGGCGGGATACTGACGCGGGCCGGGCTCCGGGATGCCGTGATGGAGGGCGCATTGCTGCGTCTGCGGCCGAAGGTGATGACGGTCTCCACCGTCATCGCCGGACTCCTCCCGATTATGTGGAGCACGCGCGCCGGCGCCGAGGTGATGAAGCCGCTCGCGACACCCGTACTCGGCGGCATGGTGTCGTCGCTGCTCCACGTGCTGATCGTCACGCCGGTGATCTTTTTCTGGATTCGTGAGCGCCGACTGGGACTCCAGCACGAGCCACTGGCGCGAGACGAGCATGTACGGGGCAGCCCCCGGCGTCTGTTAGTGGCGGCGGGCGTCGTTGCCCTCATTGCGGTGATCTCGTTCGTAGTGTGGCGGACCCGTACCGGCGGCAACGAGCGAACGGCTCAGAGTGCTGGGGCGGTCGTGCAAACGGTCCGCGCAGGCGACCTTGACATCGCACTGCTGTCGCCGACAGGCACCCTGCGGCAAGGACGGAACAGTTTCACGTTCGAGTTCAGGCGCACGGGCACAACCACGTTGGTCGACGTCGGCAGCGTGCGCGCGAGCGCCAACATGACGATGCCCGGCATGGTCACGTCAGCAGGTCTTCAGGTAGCGCCGACCAGGGTTCCCGGCCGGTACGCCGCGACCGCGGAGTTCGGCATGGCCGGCAACTGGCCGATGGCGATCGAGTGGAACGGGCCGGCGGGCCAAGGGTCTGTGAATTTCCAGGGAGGCGTGCAATGACCGCGCGAATCGTGTTGAGCGTCCTCATTGCGACGCTGCTGACGAGTGTGTCCACCTCGGCTCAATCACCCGGCGGCCAGGCGCCGCTTGCCGGCCGATTCGTGGATCCTGCGAACGGGCTCTCCCTTGAACAGGCCATTGCGCGGGCCATCGAGCAGGAACCCTCACTCCGGGCGGCGCGCATTCAGGTGGAGGTGGCGCAAGGCACGAAGAGCCAAGCGTCTCTCAGGCCCAACCCATCCGTCTCGTTCGAATGGCGTGACGAACCCGGCGGCACAGACCACTTGGCCACGATCGGCGTGGAATGGCCGCTCGATCTCTTCCGGAGGAGCGAGCGTCTTGGAGTCGCCGACCGCGAAGTCACGGTTGCGCAGCTGTCTGCGTCAGATCGCGAGCGCCTGCTGGCAGCCGACGTTCGCACGCGATACGGCGAGGTCCTGGCGACGATTCGAGATCTCGCGCTCTTCGACGAACTCGTGGCAGCGATACAAAACCAGTTCGACGTGCTTCGGTCTCGCGTCGAACAGGGAGCCTCGCCGCCGCTCGAGCGCGACCTGTTGGATGTCGAGCTCCGGCGCGTGCGGGCCGACCGCTTGCTCCAGGCGGGCCGGACTGAGGCCGCCGTGTTCGAGTTGAAGCGCGTGCTCGGCATGAAGGCGGATGCCGCGCTCACCGTGCGTGACACATTCGAAGCTCTCGTCCAACGCGAGTCGGCCGTGGCGCCACAGGTCAGCGACATGTCGACGACAGTCGAACAGCGGGCTGACGTTCGAGAAGCGGCGGCTCGTATCGAAACGGCCGTGGCGAAGATCGACCGCGCGGAGTCAGAAGGCCGCGTCGACGTCAGCCTCTTCGGAAACTACATGCGCATGGACGCCGGCTTCCCGCAGCGCGGGTTCGACCCGGACGGCAGACTGGAGCGCGTGCGTGGGCAATTCAACTACTGGTCTGCCGGCGCGATGCTGACGATTCCCATCCTGAACCGGAATCAGGGAGACGCGGCTGTGGCGCGCGCGGAGCGGACAGGCGCGGCTGCCGTCTACGACGCCGCCCGGCTCGCCGCGGAGGCCGAACTCGCGTCCGCCCGCGCCCGGGACGAGCGTGCGAGAGAGGCCGTCGAGATCTATGGCGCCGGGGCGCAGTCGCTCGCGCGCCAGAACCTGAACGTGGTCGGTCAGAGTTACGAGCTCGGGCGAGTGACCGTCTTCGAGGTCCTGGCGGAACGACGGCGATACTTGGATGTGGAACGCGCCTATACCGAGGCCTTGCGTGCGGCGTACGAAGCACGCACGGCGCTCAAGCGAGCGCTTGGAGAGAATCGATGACGAGCGACACCCGCATGACGATGCACAGGGGCGCCGCAGCGCTGGTCGCCATCGCTCTGCTCGCAGCCGGAGCCGGAGCCACCTACCTATTGATGCGAGGGGACGCCGTGACCGGCGGACACGCTGCAGACATGCCGTCACCAACAGGTGCGCAGCCGCCTCCAGCCGCGTCCGCTGGCGCGAGTGACGCGCCGCTATCTGATGTCGTCGTTTCACTCAGTCAGGATGCGGTGGAACGTGCGGGGATCGTCGTGGCGCCGGTCGCGAGTGGACCGTCGGCGTCGGAGATTCGCTTACCCGGTGTCGTCGAGCCGAACGCCTATCGTCAGGTCGTGGTGACCCCGCTCGTCGCCGGGCGCGTGACGAAGGTTGGGCCGGCGCTCGGCGATCGCGTGCGTCAAGGCCAAACCCTTGCCGAGATCTACAGTCCGGCGCTCGCCGAAGCACAGACTCGCTACGTGTCAGCACAAGCGATGCTCGATGCGCATGACCGCGAGTTGCAGCGGACCCAGAAGCTCGTCGAGATCGGGGCCGCGAGCCGACAGGAGCTGGAGAAGATTCACGCCGAGCACGCGGCGCAGACAGCGGCTGTCCAGAGTGCGCGCTCGCAGCTCGAACTGCTAGGCGTCTCGGGCTCGGCGCTCGACAACATGGTTTCTGGCCGCGGTGTGAGCGCCACGACCAACGTCCCTGCCCCGATTGACGGTGTCGTGACGGAGCGCGGAGCGAATGTCGGTCTCAACGTGGATCCGGCAACGAAGCTCTTCACGGTGGTCGATCTCTCAACGGTCTGGGTCGTGGCGGATCTGTACGAAAAGGACTCCTCCCGAGTGCGCGTCGGCAGTGAGGCCGCGATCACAACGTCAGCCCGCCCAGGCGTAACACTGCGCGGCCGCGTCAGCTACATCGATCCGCAGGTCAGCGCCGACACTCGAACGGCGAAGTTACGGATCGAGGTGCCAAACCCCGGTGGCGAGCTGCGGCTCGGAATGTACGCGGATGTCGTGATTGCCGAAGCAGGGGGGACGTCAGCTCCTCGACTCCAGCGTAGCGCCGTGCAGAACGTTGGTGACCGTACGGTCGTCTATCTGGCGAATCTGAAGGAACCCGGGAAGTTTATTGAACGAGAGGTCCGCCTCGGTCAGACCTCAGGAGAACAGGTCGACGTCGTGTCAGGGGTTCAGCCAGGCGACGTCGTGGTGACTGAGGGCAGCTTCTTCGTCAGGGCCGAGCGTGAGCGTCTTGGTCTCAGGCCGGCGGGAAGTACGGCGAATTGAGGCGCCACACCAGCATCATCGAGCGACGACGCAGCAGCGAGGCCGCCCAGACTGAAAGGTAGTCATGAACGAGCAGGGGCTATGAGCCTGCGACAGTGACCATACGCTGGCATACCTTCAGCATCACGTTCGTGCGTATAACCGACAAGACGTGCGGCGCAGAAGTCGTATTTCCGTCTTTGAACATCAAACGAGCGCTCCCGCTGAATGAGCCGTTGTGATTGAGTCATGCTTCACGGAACCGCGATTGTTGAGTAGGCGGCTCGCGATCCAAGATGACAGAGTGATCTGCGGTGCAATTTACGAAAGACGCCATGGCTGAACTGCCCGTCGCTTGCACTTTGTCACCTGAGGCGTTGCAGACCCGTCGCGAGGCGCTGCTAACCGATCTGGTGCGGCGCGCGGAACGCCGAGAGGATCTCTCGGACGGACTGCGTCTCGAGTTTGTGCCAACTGCAGAAACAATCGCCCTGATCGCGCGAGCAGTCGAGGCCGAACGTCACTGCTGCCGGTTCCTTCGATTCGGCATGACTGTGGAGCCCGATGGCGGACCGGTGTTCCTCGAGCTGACCGGACCTGCAGGGACTCGAGACTTCGTCAGCGCGTTGCTCGAGGGGTGACTATCAGCGTTGCATCTTCGTGCTCACCGCGTACTTCGAGATCGCGGGGAAGACCCGTGAGACTATTCATGACGTCACCGCGTGCGTGATGCGATGTCCGCCGGGCCGGCAACGAGCGCCGGCCCGGACGCATACCCGACGGTTACCGGGCGACAGCGGCAAGCTGCTTATGCATCTCGGCGCCGGCAGTCGCTTCTTTCTCCGCATCTCGCGACAGAGTCGCAAGACGGTCGTGATGCACCGCCGCTTGCGCGATCCGCGTGCCCCGGTACGCCTGCGCCAACGCGACATGCTCGTTGGCCTCGGCAGTGTATCGCTTCGCCAGGGTCAGGAAGTACTCCTCGAGCCCTCGGTGTTCCGCAGGCGTGCTGGCTTTCGCGGCGAGCGCATTCAGCTCCTTCTCAGTCGGCTCCGGTGCTCCGGCGCCGCCCTGGAACCGCGCTCCGTCTTTCGGCGGCGTTGCCGGAGTACCGCTGGCCAGCTTGGCGTGATACGCCGCGAGTTCGCGCACGGTCGTTTCCGACTGCGTGTTGAGATTCGCAAGTTGCTTGCAGTGCGCGCTCATGCCAGTGCCCAAACTGCGGCTCGGATTGCCGCTGAAACTCTGGGCCATCGCGATGTGTCGCTTCGCCTCGGCCGCGTATCGATCGGCGAGCGCGGTGAAGTGAGCGCTGAGTTGCGCCTGGTCGCCGGGCTCGGCTCGTGCGACGAGTTGACGTACCTCCAGGTTGTTCAGCAGTCCTGGCGCTTTGTCCTGTGCTGCGCCACTTGCAGCGAACGTGAGAGCTGCAACCGCAGCCAACGACAGCGAACGGAAAT
The DNA here is from genome assembly GCA_035537775.1 of Vicinamibacterales bacterium. GTDB lineage: Bacteria > Acidobacteriota > Vicinamibacteria > Vicinamibacterales > UBA2999 > Gp6-AA40. The sequence continues at coordinate 8,159 of DATLLQ010000126.1, forward strand.
GGACGGTTCTCATGACGGACCTACCTCTCTGGTGACCGAAGTCACACCGAATCTGTGAGTGCCTTGCCTGCGCGATTCGCACGCGCTGGACATCCCTTTGTGTGATCTGGAACCGCGCCGCGAGAGCCCGGCCTCGTAGCCGGCTGCGGCGAAGGGACTTAGATTCGGAGGGCGATAACGAGAGGTCGTTCTTCGAGCAGCACTCGCCACCGCGACCCATAGCCGGGGCGCAGGTCAATGGGTGGGGCGACGAAACGGAACCTAGGAACAACGAGAGTGTTGTGGGAGTCCGGGCCAGGAGCGGTGCGCCGACCGTCTTCGCGGACAGACGCGACGGCTTCGACCTCGACCTCGTTGCAGGTGTCGTCGGCAAGCACTCTCGGCGACGGCGTCGAGTCCTTATGCGGGCAACCCGTTAATGTGGCGTCCGGACACCAGACCCTGCACAGCAGGCTGGCGTCCTGCCCAACTGCCAGCGTCAGCACGATCGAAAAGAGGACTGCTCGAAACACGTGATGCTCGGCAGTCTTAAGGGCAAGAGCTGCGCCACTCTGGACGAGACGCAACGGCACGTGATCCTCGCGTTTTCGAGGGCTCGGCGGGAGAGGGACAAAACGACTTGGGGAATTTCTCCGGCAGGTGCCGAAGACTCCGCGGCGCAATCGTCGTTCAAGGCCCGGTGACGCGCCTCGGGCAGGCTTCAGGAAAACGGGTCGATGTCGTGTCAGGCGTTCAGCCAGGCGACCTCGTGGTGACTGAGGGCAGCTTCTTCGTCAGGGCCGAGCGTGAGCGCGTACTGTCTGAAAACTGAGACGAGCTCGAGCAGGCGTTAGAGTTGACGCGTGATACCGCTGCAGATGTTACTGGCGGCGCTGCTTGGGTGGCTCGATCGTGAGCAGCGCGATGTGATCGCCTACCTTCGCGAAGAGAACCGCACGCTGCAGGTGCAACTGGGCAGCCGTCGGCTGCGACTGGACGATCGACAGCGCCGGCGTCTGGCGGTGCTGGGACACCGGCTCCGTCGCGGCACGCTGCACGAGTTCGCCACGCTCGTCACGCCCGACACGATTCTCCGATGGCACCGAGAGTTGGTCGCCCGCAAGTGGACGTACGCCCGGCAGAGCCCCGGCCGACCTGGCGTACGAGGCGAGATCCGGCGTCTGGCGATCCGCATGGTGACCGACAATCCGAGCTGGGGCTACACGCGAATCCAGGGGGCGTTGAAAAATGTCGGGCATCGTGTAGCCCGGTCGACGATTGCGGGCATCCTCAAGGCCGAGGGCATTCCGCCGAGCGGTGAGCGGCCGACGACCTGGCGCACGTTTCTCGCTGCGCATTGGCCCGCCCTCGTGGGGGCCGACTTCTTCACGACAGAAGTCTGGACGGTTCGCGGGCTCGTGACGTTCTACACGGTGTTCGTGATCGAACTGCAGTCGCGGCGGGTCCAGGTCGTCGGCTGCACGCGTCATCCGAACGAGGCGTTCGTTGTCCAAGCCATGCGGCATCTCACGGATGGCATTGAGGAGTGCTGCGACCCGGCTGTGTGCTGATCTGCGATCGCGATCCGAAGTGGAGCAGCGCGGTGGTCGGGTTCCTTGAACGCGAGGGTGTCCGGATCATCCGGACGCCGGTCCGCGCGCCGAATTGTAACGCCTACGCGGAGCGGTTCGTGCGCTCAATCAAGGAGGAGTGCCTGAACCGCGTGCTGCTCCTCGGCGAGCGCCACCTGCGACGCACCATTGCGGAGTTCGTGGTGCACTATCACGCGGAGCGGAATCATCAGGGCATCGGGAACGAGCTCATTCAACCGGCGGCGCGAACCTATGGCCTGGGTGTCGTTCGCCGACGGCAGCGCATGGGCGGCATGTTGAACTTCTACTACCGTGCGGCCGCGTAGCAAGGTTGGGGAGAACGGGTGGGCGCAGTTCTCGGACAGTACGCCAGCATCGGCCGCGTGCGACCCAAGCTGATGACTGCTGGCACCGCGACACTAGGACTTCTGCCTCTGCTCGTGTTGCAACTGCACGGAACCGAGATCGAGCGTCCACTAGCTGTTGTGATCATCGGTGGACTCGTGACGTCAACGCTCTTTACGCTTCTGGTGCTCCCGACGTTCTACCTGCAGCTGCACGGCTGGCTCGAACGGCATTCGCATGCGGACGAAGGGACCGCCTGAGCGACCAACTTAAGAAACCCGATTTCGTCACGGCGCTGGCTGTAGCGCTCGCTATCGCGATCATCGCGGTTCTGTCTTTCGACCTGTGGATGCCACATTATTGACGTAAGGCTCATGACCCACGACC
>DATLLQ010000127.1:0-4587 GCA_035537775.1 Vicinamibacterales bacterium
TCGCTGTCCAGCGTGAAAGTCCCGAAATCAGCGGCCTGGGCATAGACGACTCTCGAGCCGACCTCGATCGCATCGATGTTCGAGGACGTGATCGTGCAGATTTCACCGGCCTGGCCGTGGTAATCCCTGCACTCCTTGGTCACATGGAGAGCTCCGCTTCGCGGGAAGGACGTCGCTGCCAGACTGGAGACGGCAGGACTGGCGCTGGGACTGACGGGATTCACGGATCCGTCGGCGCACCCGACGGCTGCCGGCGCCAAGGCACAGAAACATGCAATGACAACACGCTGTGTTGCGAGCCTCATGATCCCTCTCCTTCGCATCGCCTCCGGAGGTTTCGAACCGGGGCTGCGCGGAATCTGTCATGAGCGACGAGCGCTTGAATGACCTGAAGATGAGGATTTGATGAGAAGAGTTCGCTGCGGCGAGCGCAGGGGCCCCCTAGTACGTCGACCTCTTGAACATCAATCCGTCGCGACGGTGCCTCTCGCGTAGAATCAGCCCGAGGTGCGGACGCAAAGAAGGTTGCCGTATTTGCGCCTGACGCGGTGGTTGTGGACTGCCGCCGGTGTGATGCTGCTCGTCACGGCGTTGATCTTTCTGTTCGTCCCCCCGATGCCGCCGCGCACCGTGGTGATGGCGACTGGTCCGGAGGGTGGCGCCTACGCCGCGTTGGGAGAGAAGTACAAGGAGATCCTGAGCCGGCAGAACCTCCGACTGGAGTTGCGGGCCACCAACGGGTCTGTCGAAAACATCGAGCGGCTGCGTCACTCGCAGGACGGCGTCAGCGTGGCGTTCGTCCAGGGCGGCACCACGAGCGCGGCCGAGGCGCCGGAACTGGTGTCGTTGGGCACGCTGTTCTACGAGCCGTTCTGGGTTTTCTCGCGTGTGCCGCCGCAGAATCTGCCGGGGGGTAGGACGAGGGCGGGCATGCGGGTCTCGTTCGGTCCTGCCGGCAGCGGGACCAACAAGATCACACACGAACTGGCATCGGCCATGGGCGTGGACCTCGACCGGACCGATGTGCTCGAACTCGGTCCAGTCGACGCCGGTGAGCGGCTTCTGAAGGGCGATCTGGATCTGATCAGCATCGTCGCGGCGTGGGATGCGCCGATCGTCCGCAGACTCCTGCTGGACCACTCTGTGCAGCTTCGCGACTCGCCCCGAGCCGACGCTCACGTGGCGTTGCGTCCGTATCTCAGCAAGCTCGTGTTACCACGCGGAGTCGCCGATCTCGCCAGCGATCGGCCACCCGAGGATGTCACGTTACTCGCAGGCAAGGCCAGCCTCGTCGTGCGCGGCGACCTGCATCCCGCGCTTCAGTACCTGCTGCTCGAAACCGCGTCTCTTGTTCACGGCGGTCCCGGCGTGTTCAACAGGGCCGGTGAGTTTCCGGCGGCTGAACCCATCGACCTGCCTCTGAGCGAGTCCGCGCGCGAGTATTACAACGGTGGCCGGCCGTTCCTGCAGCGCTACCTGCCATTCTGGATGGCGGCGTTGGCGTCTCGCATGTTCCTCCTGCTGATTCCGGTCGTCGGGCTGCTCTATCCACTGTTCCGGTTGCTGCCGGCGGCCTACGGCTGGGGCATGCAATACCGTATCTACCGGCTTTACGGCGAGCTGAAGGTGCTCGAGATGGAGTTCGACGCGGCAAGCGGCGGTCCGCCGCACGCGTTCGATGAGCGGCTCCGCTCACTGGAGTACCGCGCGGATCGGATGCGGGTGCCACTCAGGTTTGCGCCCTCGCTCTACAACTTGAAGATGCATATCGGCCTGGTGCGAGAGAGCGTCCAAGCCGACAAGACTGGTCGAACGCCGGCTCCGTCGGGGGCCAGGCTGAAAGGAGCGATCGACAGGTGATTTGAAAGTCGCGCTTCGCGCGCGTTACTTCTTTTCAGCAGGGCCGGCACATCATACTGCGCAGCCGCTTCCGTCACACGATGGCTGGCGTCTCGCGTCATGGATTACGACAGTGTCGCGAAATCGCCGGCGTGGTCCATGGCCCAGTCGTTGAACGAACGCGCCGGCGCACCAGTGACCTCCAACACGGTGGGCGTCACCAGCGCCGGCTGACCGACTGCGGCCGCGTACGCATTCAACAGCATGTCGGCGACGGGCGGGGGAAACGTCATCGCGAGCATCTGTTCCCGTGCGGATTCACGCGAGAGCTCCTCAAAGCGCAGCGGCCGGCCGACCGCGTCGCCGATGATCTGCACCTGCTCACGTTGGGTCAGCGACGCTGGTCCTGTAAGCACGTGCTCGCAGCCGTCGTGACCCTTGTCGCACAATGCGCGAACCGCCACTGCCGCGATGTCACCCTCGTGCACAGGCGCGGTCGCGGCGTCGGCGTAAAACCAACGCACAACGTCGCCGTTCCGGAGCTGCGGAGCCCACCAGTTGCGGCAATTGATCGCAAACGGTCCAGGCCGCAAGAACGTCCAGCGCAGCCCAGACGATTCGATCAGCCGCTCGACGCCGGCGTGAATGACCCGCAGCGCGTTCGGCTGCTGGAAGAACGGGTGAGGCGTCCGGTGCGGCGACGTGAGCAGCACGATCTGCCGATGGCAGGTGGCGATCCGCTCGAGCGCCGGCGCGGCCGCCGCGAGCGGCGCGATCCACAAGAGGAACACGCTATCGATGCCGTCCAGGCACGCGTCGAGTGTGTCAGGCGCGGAGAGATCACCGGCAACAATTTCGACGTCCGGCGGAAGGTTTGCGGATCGCGGATTACGGGTCATGGCGCGAATCCGGCAACCGGCACCGCGCAATTGCGAGACTACCTCGCTGCCGATCTGGCCGGTCGCGCCGGTAACGAGGACGCGCTTCATCGACGCGTAGCATGACACGCGTTGCGCCGCGCCACCTTTTTCCGCCGAAACGTCCAGGCACGCTACGACTGGCAGCCGTCCGAGCGGCCCGCCGCGTTGCCAGCAGACATCAGCTGGGCGCCGCGAGGTCACGTCGCGGAAAGACGACCAGTGCCCATACCATCGCGATCAGAATGACCGACGAGAGGACGACCATGTCAAAGGGCGCAACGAATCCGGTCAGGATGGCTTTCGCTTTGAGGTAGTGGAACAGCGAGTACGGCTGCAGCACTTCCGCCGCGGGCCAGAGCGAACCGAGCACTTCCAGCACGTACATGGCGATCACAACCCCCAGCGTCACGCCGAGCGCCGGTGTGAGCCGGTCGAACGAGACCGATGCGGCGAGCGCGATTGCGGCAAAGGCTCCGAACAGAAGGACGCTGTTTAGCCAAAGGAGCGGCAGATTCCTGAACGCCAGTTCCTTGGCAACACCCGCAAAAGTCGCCCCGCTGACGCTGCCAGCGAGCAGTGCGGCGATGGAGACGGCGATGAATCCGAACGAGGCCGCGAGCAGACTCAGATAGAACACTCGCCTGGAGATCGGCCGTGCCAGGGCGACTTCGAGCGTGCCCCGCTGCCGCTCGCCGGCGACGGCCGAGGCCGAAAAACCCACCGCGAACACCGACGTCAGGATGATCGCGATCGGATGGATGAAGCCGAGGGCGATCGAACCAGAGAGGCTGAACACATCTCCGCCGCCGAAGCGGGCGAACTGCTCCGGCAACAGCCCGCTCTCCATCAGAGCCGTGAACTGAGAGCCGAAGCGCGCATAGATGACGGGGAGCAGGAAGCCCCAGACGGCCAGCGCGATCGAGACGATCGCGAGCTTGGTCCGTTGCAAACGCCAGGTATGCCGCAAGAGCACACCGTTCATGAGGTCTCGGCCTCATCGTAGAACTCGAGGAACGCTTCCTCCAGACGCGCGGGCTCGATCGTGAGATCCACGACCGCCGCGTCAGCGATGGCAGCCAGGAATGGACGCACGCTCCCCTCGACACGACACGTCAAGTAGCCAGAGCCGTGCTCGACATTCGTAATCCCGGACACCGTCTCGAGCCTCGGGGGCCGTCCGGTGAATCGCATCATGATGTTGCGCTTCCGCCGAGCCAGGAGCCCCGCCGTCTCCTCCAGTGCCACGAGCCGTCCCTCGCGGACGATCGCCACGCGATCGCAGACGCGTTCGACCTCGGAGAGAACGTGTGACGAAAAAAAGATCGTCCGACCCTTGGCCTTGAGGGTATCGAGGATTTCGTAGAACGCTCGCTGCATGAGCGGGTCGAGCCCTTCGGTCGGCTCGTCAAGAATGGCAAGCTCTGGATCGTGCTGGAGCGCCTGGACGATACCAACCTTCTGGCGCATCCCGCGTGAGTAATCTCGGACGAGTCGCTTCAACGTGCGCGCCGAGAGCTCCAGCCGCTCGCACAGTTCCACGCGGCGCGAGGCCGGGCGGCCGCTCAGCTCGCCCAGGTAATCGAGCAGCTGTTCTCCCGTGAGCGTGTCGTAGAGCGCGATTCCGCTCGGCAGGTACCCCAGCCGACGGCGTATCGCCACACTGTCGCGTACCGTGTCGAGTCCGAATACGCGCGCCCGTCCGGCGGTCGGATGAAGAAACCCGAGCAGCAGGCGAATCGTCGTGCTTTTTCCGGAGCCGTTAGGCCCCAGGAACCCGAATACTTCGCCCTCGCGAACAGCGATGTCGAGCGATTCGAGCGCCCGGATT
>DATLLQ010000128.1:0-15082 GCA_035537775.1 Vicinamibacterales bacterium
GACGTAGTCGTCGTACCACATGTTGCCGTCGGTCACGATGTCGAGGCCTGCTTCTTCTTGATCGCGCACCACCGTCGCGACGGCGTCGTCGTACGCTTCTTCGTGCTGCACTTCCTTGAACGCCACTCGGATATCCCGCCCCAGCAGCTGCTGCTTGAACCACTGCGGGCGCGGATACGACCCGACCATCGTGGTCGGCAGAATGGTGTCAACGATCTTCTTCGTTGCCATGTGTTCCTCTGTTAGTTTCGTGTTGCGACATAAGAGCTTGTCTCGCCGTAGCGCGCAGCGCGATGGCGGGCGCCCCGATGGCGACCGGAGCCGTTAATCATTTTCCAAGAAGCAGGAAGGGTGCAAGAGGCGTGACGGGTTCGATATGATCGGGGGCCATATGACGAGTCGCATTCATATCCTTGGAGTGATGGCAGTGACGGCGGCGCTGGCCGTGGCCTGCGGTGGCGGCAGCACCCCCGAACGACCGGCGGCAACCGCGAAGGCGGATGGGCCGGGTTCGGTGACTGGAAAAGTCAGCTTCGACGGGGAGCCTCCGGTGCGCACGCCGGTCAAGATGGCCGCCGACCCCAACTGCAAGCCGGGGCCGGAATCGCTGTCGGAAACAACGGTCGTTTCAGCTGATCGCGGCCTCAAGAACGTCTTCGTCTACGTCAAGGACGGACTCGGCAACGCCGTCTATGAGACGCCGGCTACGCCGATCAGCCTGGATCAGATGGGCTGCCGGTACGAGCCGCACGTGTTCGGCGTCTTTGTCGGCCAGCCGGTGGAAATCAAGAACAGCGATCCGACGCTCCATAACGTCCACGCCATCCCTAAGAACAACGAGGAGTTCAACTTCGGGCAGCAGGATCAGAAGGCGCCGGTCGTCACCAAGACCTTCACCAAGCCGGAGATTGGCGTCTCGTTCCGGTGCGACGTCCACGGCTGGATGCGCTCCTACGCCAACGTTGTCACCCACCCCTTCTTTGCCGTGACGAAGGAAGACGGATCGTTCGAGATCAAGGGGCTGGCGCCCGGGACCTACACCATCGAGGCGTGGCACGAGCGCCTCGGGACGCAGACTCAGCAGGTGACGATCTCAGAGAGTGCGCCTGCGGTGATGGCTGCATTTACCTTCAAGCCGCAGGTCTGAATCGAGAAGGCCTGAGACAACCCTTAGGCCATGGGCCTTGGGCCTTAGGCCAACTGACTACTGTGGCTGCAGGGCCGCTGATTCTTCCTGCAGCCATGCTTCGAATTGCTCCGGCGTGTGGATCGTGTAGAAGGCCTTCATGCGGTAGTGTGCGAGGCCGCACAACTGCGAGCAGGCGATCTCCCAGCGTCCGGTCCGCGTCGGCGTAAACCACACGGGCTGGACGATTCCGGGAATCGCGTCCTGCTTCACGCGCATCTCCGGCATCCCCAGGCTGTGGATGACGTCTTTGCTCGACAGGTGGATCACGGCGGTCCGCCCGGTGGGCAGGTGCAGCTGATTGATGGTCGTAATGTCGTCTTTCGCGGCTGGATCCCGTCGATCGAGTCCGAGCGGGTTGTCCGGATCGACCAGCGTGATCGACGTCCGCCCGAATTTCCCGTCAGGGCCCGGATAGTGGAAGTTCCACGAGAACTGTTCCGCGACCACGCGCACTTCGACCGAGTCGTGATGCGCCGGCGGCCGCGCGTCCACGTTGGTGCTCCAGAACGGAATCGAGAAGAAGGCGAGGAGAACGATCTCCGACACGAGGACGCCGACCTCGACCACGCTGGCGAACCGGCCCTTCGCGCCCTGGTACGACGCGCGCGGATGACGCCGGCTCCTGAAGCGATACAGCACGTAGACGAAGAACGCGCCCCAGCCCACGAACAGGACGAGCATCAGCCAGTGGACGAGCACCATGATGCGGTCCACTTCGCCGGCGTGCGCCGACGCCGCCACGGGCAGACCGAGCCACTCGAGCATCAGGCGGCCCTCTGATCGTCGGGCCGGCCTTCAGGTCGCCCTTGCTCGAAATCGACGAGATGCGCTGCCTCGCGCGAGCGGCGAGCCAGCTTCAGGAAGAACCGCGCAAACAGCGCGAGGACGACGGCCGTGACGCCGAGCAGGACACCGATGCCCGCATTGAGCGTCTCGCGTGTCACCGCGTCAGCGCCGCTGAAACAGACCGGGCACATCAATGTCCGCCTCCGCCTTGCGGCTTCGGCGAGACAGGCTCTGTCTGCGCCGGCGCCGTTCCAAAGGCGTCCCCGACCTTCGTGCCGAGCAGATGGTCGCCTTCAGTCCAGAGCACGAACGCGAACAGCGTGACCAGCAGCACGCCCGTCAGCCCGAGCGACCAGAAGACCATCGGCTTCTCGCCCTTCAGGTGCATGAAGAACAGCGCGACGAGCCCGGCCTTGAAGGTGGCGATCGAGACGGCAACGAGCACCGTCATCCCTTCCGTCAGGTCGAGCGATGCCACGCCAACCGTGACGAGCGTCAGGACGAGAAGCGTCGCGAAAACGCTCAGATATCCGCGGACGTTCACCGCATGCGCGGTGGCAACGGGTTCGCTCATAGCAGATAGAGAACCGGGAACAGGAAGATCCAGACAACGTCGACGAAGTGCCAGTAAATGCCGGCGATCTCCACTCGATTGGTGAAGCGCAGGTGGTCCTCTCTCCACATCCGCGTGACGCCCAGCAGGTACGCGTTGACGACCATCCCCGCGATGACGTGAATCGCGTGCAGTCCAGTCATCGTGAAGTAGATGGCCAGGAAGTTGTTGGTCGACGGGTACAGCCCGTGCGAGAACTTGTCGCTGTACTCGATCGCCTTCACCACCAGGAACAGCGCGCCGCCCAGCAGCGTCAGCCCCATGAACAGCCGGTAGCGCGACAGATTGCCCGCCGCCGCTGCTGCCCACGCCAGCACCATCGTCACCGACGAACTGATCAGGATCACGGTGTTGAGGGCCGCCAGCGGCACGTTGAGCGTTTCCGACTGATCGGGCCAGAAGGGGGCGCCGGTCCGGAGGAGCACGTACGCCGAGAACAGCGAGCCGAAGAGCATCACCTCCGACGCCAGAAACAGCCAGATCCCCAGCTTGGGGCTGGTGAGACCGGTGTCGGGGCGGGCGGTCGTGGTGTAGGGAAGGGCGTCCATTACGTACCTGCCCGCTCATCCGCGACGTTCTGCGGCAGGAAATCCGTGCGTGCTCCGGGGACGCTGTATTCGTACGGATCGCGGTACGCCCGCGGCGGCTGCGCGAAATTCCCGTGCGGAATCGGCGGCGTCGGCGTCGCCCACTCCAGCGTTGTCGCTTCCCACGGGTTTGCCGTGGCCGTCCGGCCGCTGCGCAGGCTCACGAACAGGTTCACGATGAAGAACAGCTGGAAGAACCCGAGCAGGAATGCCGCGTGCGACATCGTCGTGTTCAGGAAGAGCACCGGCTCCGCGAACTGATAGCTGGCGCCGCCGTCCCACAGCCGGCGGTTCACGCCGGTCAGTCCCTGGATCAGCATCGGGAAGAAGATCAGGTTCATCGCCACGAGCGATCCGGCGAAATGAATCTTGCCGAGCGTCTCGTTCATGAACCGGCCGGTGATCTTTGGGAACCAGTGATAGATGCCGGCGAAGAGCGCGAAGATCGTCCCCGGCGCCACCAGGTAGTGGAAGTGGCCGACGACGTAGTTCGTGTCGTGAAGCGGAATGTCGGTGGCCGCCAGCCCGAGCGGCAGGCCGGTGAGGCCGCCGAGGCCGAACATCGGCATGAACGCCAGCGCGAAGAGCATCGGCGTGTTGAAACGGATCGAGCCGCCGTACAGCGCCAGGATCAGCGCGCTCAGGATAATCACCGACGGAATCGAGATGATCATCGTCGTCGCCTGGAAGAAGGCGCTGATCGTCGTCCCCATGCCGGTCAGGAACATGTGGTGCGCCCACACGATGAACGAGAGGAAGCCGAGGACGAACAGGGCGTAGACCATCAGTCGATAGCCCCAGAGCGGCTTGCGGATGTTCGTCGTGATGACTTCCGCGATGATGCCCATCGCCGGCAGCACGAGCACGTAGACCTCGGGGTGTCCGAGGAACCAGAACAGGTGCTGCCACAGCAGCACGTTACCGTCGCCGGCGACTCCCACGCGTTCGCCGCTGACGACGAGGCCGCTCGGCAGGAAGAAGCTCGTGCCGGCGATGCGATCCATCCCCTGGAGCACGGCGGCGGCCTGCAGCGCGGGGAAGGCCAGGAGCAGCAGGAACGCCGTGATGAACTGGGCCCAGACGAAGAAGGGCAGGCGAAACCAGGTCAGGCCGGGGGCACGCAACTGAATGATCGTGGTGATGAAGTTCAGCGCGCCCAGCAGCGACGAGAAGATCAGGCACAGCATGCCGAACAGCCAGAACGTCTGTCCGGACGGTGCAAAGTTCGCGAGCGGCGGATAGGACGTCCAGCCCGACATCGGCGCCCCGCCGGGCGCGAAGAAGCTGGCGAGCATGATGATGCCGCCCACGGCGTAGAACCAGTAGCTGGCGAGGTTGATGCGTGGGAACGCCATGTCGGGCGCGCCGATCTGCAGCGGCACGACGTAGTTGCCGAACGCGCCCACCGCCAGCGGCACGACGCCGAGGAACACCATGATCGTGCCGTGCAGCGCCCCGAGCCCGTTGTACATCTCTGGGGCGATCCAGGGTGTCCGGCCCGGATACGCAAGCTGCCAGCGCATGATGACCACGAGGACGAAGCCCACCAGGAGGAAGAAGAGGCTGGTGAAGCCGTAGAGAAGCCCGATGACCTTGTGGTCGGTTGAAAAGAGATGCCGGAAGAACAAGCCGGGGCCATCTTATAATGCCGCCCGGCGTTTTTGGCTTCACAGACCCTGCCTCGCAACCGTCGTTCGGGCGGACAAAGGAGCTTGAATGGCTAAACGACTGCTCATCGCCGGCGTTGTGGCGGCGCTCGCGCTTGCCGGTGCCGCCTGCAGCTCGGAAGCACCCAAGGAAGAGGCCGCGCCGGCTGCGTCGGCGTCCACTGAGTCGCACGAAGGACATCAGGCGGCGAAGGTGTATTTCAAGGAACCGAAGGACGGCTCGACGGTCTCGTCGAAGTCGACTCTGAAGTTCGTATTCGGCGCCGACAACTACCAGATCTCGGCCGTTCCCCCGGACGCGAAGGAAGCGCGGCCGAACATGGGCCACTTCCACTTCGGCGTGAATACGGACTGTCTGCCGCCGGGCACCACGATTCCCAAGGCGGAAGAGGGCGACAAGCCCGGCACCGCCGGGAAGTGGGTCCACTTCGGCAAGGGGACCGACACGTTCGAGATGGCGCTGAATCCCGGGGACTACAAGTTCGCCGTCGAAGTAGGCGACGACCTGCACCGTGCCGTCGAAGGCATGTGCGAGACGATCAACATCAAAGTCGAGTAACCGTAGGCCACCCCTTCAGGGGTGCCAAGCCGTAAGGCGCTCCCAAGGGGCGCCAAAGGAGATCACGTCGATGTACGGAAGCCGTATCCTCTCGTCGCTGGCCTGCGCGGCTGCAGCGATTGCACTGTCCGCATGTAGTCAGCCGGCGAACGAACCCGCAGGCACGAACGCGGTGCCGAGCGCTACGGCACCAGCAGGCGCAGCGGCGCCGCTGACCGGCGCCGCCCAGATCGAGCGCGGGCGGATGCTGGTTATCGGCGGCGGCTGTCACGATTGCCACACGCCGAAGAAGCTCGGCCCGAATGGTCCGGAGTTCGACTACGACAGGGCACTGTCAGGGCAACCCGAGGGCGAGGCGATCACCGCGCCGTTCAAGAACGACCCCAAGAGCCCCTGGCAGGTTCACGCGAGCGGTAACCTCACCGCGTGGAGCGGTGCGTGGGGGGTGTCGTTCGCCGCGAACATCACCGGCGACACCAACACTGGCATCGGCATCTGGACGGAGAAGATGTTCATCGATGCCATGCGCACCGGGAAGCACATGGGCACGTCGCGGCAGATTCTGCCGCCGATGCCGTGGAACTTCTACGGCCAGTTGTCCGACGAGGACCTGAAAGCGTTGCTGGCCTACTTGAAGTCCACCAAGCCGATCGCGAACCGGGTACCGGTACCGCTCGGCCCAGACGGCAAGCCGATCGAGGCGCCGCAGTAGAACAGTTGGTAGTTGGATAGTTGGCTGGTTGGTAGTGACTACCAACTAACTACAGACTATCCAACTACCCAACTACCCACTAGAACAGGCTCCCGTCCTTCCCCATCATCTGCTGCCTGACCATCGGAATCGGCGGTCCGCCGTACTTCAGGAACTCGTCGTGGAACTCGCGCCACGCTTTCTTCCCGCCGCGTGAGGCCGACCAGTCGTCTCGCAGCTCGCGGATCATCAGCTTGCCCATCGTGTAGTTCAGGTACGCCGGGTCGTAGGTGCCGCGTGCGGCCTGCTGCCGCGCCTCGCCGGCGCTCGTAAACCCTTCCTCACGAAACAGGCGCTCGGATTCGGCGACGGTCATGCCCTGCGTGTGCAGTCCGATGGCGGAGATCAGGCGCACGTTTCGATAGAGCGCGTTGTACACCTGGCCGATGTGTGACTCCTCGTTGCCACTGTCCAGCCCCATGTCCCACATCATCTCTTCCGCGTAATGCGCCCATCCTTCGGCGAAGGCGTAGCCGACGAAGAGGCGGCCGACGATGGAGGGGCTGCGGTTCGAGTGGAGGAACTGGAGGAAGTGACCGGGCCAGACCTCGTGTACTGAGGTGAAAAGCAGATCGGCGCGGCCAGCCACGTACTCGCGCTGCTCGGCGGGCGTCCACGACGGGTCTGGCGGCGCGATGTAATAGACCGACGGCAGCTTCTGTTCGTACGGTCCGGGAATGTCGATGTAGGCGAAGTTCGCGCGGTTGTACGGCGGCGACTCGTCCACGAGCGCCTGCTCGGGCCCCGGGATCGTGGCCACGCCGGCCTTCTGCACGAACGCCTTGAGCGAGTCGAGCTGGGCGCGCGCACCCGCGACGGGCCCTCCGGGAGTCTTGTTGGCGTTGACCTTGGCCATGCACGCGACAATCGTCGCGCCCGGCGCGAACGTCGCACACGCCGACTTCAGAGCGGCCTGGTTTCGCGCCAGGTCTGCCCGGCCCGCCGCTTCGATCTCCGCGATCGGCGTCGTCACGCCTTCCGTCATGCGGAGCATCCGCGCGAACTTGTCCGCTCCGAGGGCGTAGCCCGCCGTCGCGGTCTTTCGCTGCGATTCGAGCCAGGTCTTGAGGTCGGCCATCGCCTGAGCCGCCTTTTCGTTTGCCTCGGCGAACTCCTTCTGCAGCGCCGCGTCCTTCACTTCGGCGAACACCTTCGGCACGTCGGTGCGGTAGAAGTCCGCATATCCGCCGAACCCGGATACGCCCCTTTCGAGCAGCGGCAGCGACATCGGGGTCCGCAGGTTCGAGCGGATCTGCTGTGCCGCGCGCGCGACCGACCTGGCGTATGCCGTGTACGCGCGCATGCGCGTTTCGAGCGGCGCGTAGTTGCGCGTGAGGTAAGCCGTGGGATCGAGTGAGCCGATGTAAAACGCCGGATTCGTGTACGGGAATTCGGCGTCCTCCAGGAAGAACAGGTCGTCCTGAAACTGGCTGACGAGGTAATCGCGCTCGAACGCGTCAGCGCCGGTGAGTCCGGTCACGGCGTTCGCGCGAGCGCTCGCGGCATGCAGCCATTTCGCCTGGGCACTCAGGGCGCCGGCGCTCCAGTCCGGGAGCTGACCATCGAATTCGTGCCGACCCTGATACACGGCGAACGCCGGCTGGCCCTTCAGGTATTCCTCGATCAACCCGTCGCGGGTTGTCTTCCAACCGGCGGCCGAGGCTTCGCCGCCCGTGGCGGTCGGGTTTTCCTCACGATTGCAGGCGAGGAGGCAGACGCACGTTATGAGGACGACAAAGATGCGCATATTCGATTATCACTGTAGTGTCCAGCTTCAGCCGGACCGCGTTATAGAATCCGGGGCCACCGCGAATGCATCATTTCGGACGATTCGACGAACGCGCGCTCGCCGCGCATCCGGTCTTCCACGGTCATAGCCAGGGTTACTCGACGGTTCCCCTCGTCAGCCGGAGCACCGGCTCCGTGCACACCGGCTTGAGCATCGACCAGCTGGCCCCCGGAGGCACGATCGATCCGCACGTGCATGCCTTCGAAAAGGGCGTGTACATCCTGCGCGGCAACCCGATCCTCACCATCAACGGCGAGAGCTACCGGCTTCGTTCAGGCGACTACGCGGCAATCAAAGTCGGGACGCCGCATTCGTGGCGCGCCGGCGATGCGCCGGTCCGATGGCTGCAGATGGCCGCGCCGCAGCCGAAGCCACCCGGTGCCGAGCGCGACACTTTCTTTCTGAAGGATCGATCGATCGCCACCGAGGCGCGCGCGCTCGATCTCGAGAACCGAAGAGGAAACCTGCTCGGCCATTTCGACGCTTCGCAGATTCCGCCTGTCGGCCAGCGGCAGAACGTCGCGGCCGGGCTCGAGGGCGTCTTCCTGAAGTGGATGATCGACGAGGACTTCGGTGCACGGCATCACCGGCTGCTCTTCATCGAGTACCAGCCGGGCGTTGGCATCGCGCTGCACGACCACACGTTCGAGGAGGCGTACTTCATCCTCGAGGGTGAGGTGCACGCGACGCTCGATGGCAAGGAATACGACCTGAAGGCGGGCGATGTCGTCTGGACCGGTGTCGGCTGCGTGCACTCGTTCAGGAACGTCGGCAATACCCCGGTCCGGTGGCTGGAAACGTTTGCTCCTCAGCCACCGAAAGAGAACGTGTTCCGCTTCATGGCGGAATGGGAAACAAAAGCGCGCGAGTTGGAGGGTTAGTGATGAGCGGATACAGCACCGGCCGGACGAAGCCCTTTACCGGGCAGGAGTACCTCGAGAGCCTGAAGGACGGCCGCGAGATCTGGATCTACGGCGAGCGAGTGAAGGATGTCACCACGCATCCGGCCTTCCGCAACACCGTGCGGATGATCGCGCGGCTCTACGACGCGCTTCACGACCCGGCCAGGCGCGATGTCCTGACAACGCCCACCGATACCGGCAGCGGTGGCTACACGCACAAGTTCTATCGCGCCCCGAAGAACGCGGAGGAAATGGTCGGCGCTCGCGACGCCATCGCCGAATGGGCCCGGGTCTCCTACGGCTGGATCGGCCGCAGCCCCGACTACAAGGCCGCCTTCCTCGCCACGCTCGGTGCCAACTCGGCGTTCTACGAGCCGTACGAAGAGAACGCCAAACGCTGGTATGCCCGCGTGCAGGAGGAAGTGTCGTTCGTCAATCACGCCATCGTGAATCCGCCGGTCGATCGCAACCGTCCGCTCGACGACGTCAAGGACGTGTACATGCACGTCGAGGAGGAGACGGACAAGGGGTTGATCGTCAGCGGCGCCAAGGTCGTGGCGACGACGTCGAGCCTGACGCACCTGAACTTCATCGCCAACAACGGCGCGCTCCCGATCAAGACGAAGCCGTTCGCGTTCGTGTGCATCGTTCCGACCGGCGCGCCGGGCGTGAAGCTGTTCTGCCGGCCGTCCTACGAGATGACCGCGGCGGTGATGGGCACGCCATTCGACTATCCGCTGTCGAGCCGCATGGACGAGAACGATTCCATCCTCGTCTTCGACAAGGTGCTCGTGCCGTGGGAGAACGTGTTCGCCTACGGCGACATCGACAAGGTCAACAACTTCTTCCCGCGCTCCGGCTTCCTGCCGCGCTTCATGTTCCAGGGCTGCACGCGCCTTGCCGTGAAGATGGATTTCCTGGCCGGGCTGCTGCTGAAGGCCGTGGACGCGACCGGCGCGAAAGACTTCCGCGGCGTGCAGGCGCAGGTCGGCGAAGTGCTGGCGTGGCGGAACCTCTTCTGGGCGCTCACCGACGCGATGGCGCGGACGACCACGCCATGGACGCCGGGATATGTGCTGCCTAACCTGGACTACGGGTTGGCGTATCGCGTGATGTCGAGCCTGGCGTATCCCAAGATCAAGGAGATCATCGAGAACACGTTGGCGAGCGCGCTGATCTATCTGCCGTCGAGTGCGCTCGATTTCAAGGTGCCGGAACTGCGGCCATATCTCGATCAGTTCGTGCGCGGGTCGAACGGCTATTCGGCCGAGGAGCGCGTGAAGCTGATGAAGCTGCTGTGGGACGCGATCGGCAGCGAGTTCGGCGGCCGCCACGAGCTCTACGAGCGGAACTACTTCGGCAATCACGAGAGCATCCGCTTCGAGACGCTCCTGGTCGCGGACGTCACGGGCGCCTCGGCGCGCTACAAGGGCTTCGCCGAGCAGTGCATGGCCGAATACAACCTCGACGGCTGGGTGGCGCCGGACATGGTGTCAGCGGAAGATGTCAGGGTGACGGGGCGCAAGGTCGCGACGTAAAGGGATTGTCATGATTGAGGGAATCGATCGAACCATCGATCTCGTCGGCGTCCGCTCGTCCGGATTGACCGGCGCGAGGGACGAGGATCTTGCTGGCGCCGTTCGCCGGTGCGATGCATCGGCGCTGGCGGCGACGGACGGCCACTTCGCCGCGATCGGCCGCGACGGCCGCACCGTGCGCCTGGCGAGAACCATCGGCATTCCGCTGCGGTTCTTCGTCGCGAAGATGTATCACGGACCGTTTCTCGTGGTGGCGGACCGCATCGATCGGATCTTCGACTGGTGCCAGTCGCAGCGCATCGGCTGGCAGTTCGATCCGATCTACACGCGCATGGTTCCCGCCCACTACATCGTCGAGCTCGACCAGGTCGGCTGTCCGGACCCGTCGCCGCGCTATCACCGCTTCTTCAATCCGCGTGTGGCGAATGGCTCGAGCGATCTCGATGAAGCCGGGGCCGCGTACATCGACGCCGCATACAACGCCGTCCGGCTGTGGCTCCGCGGGATTCCATCGCACGAGCCGGTCGGCATCGCCTTCTCCGGGGGCATCGACAGCACCGCGACGCTGCTGCTTGCGCGGCACGCGTCGATGGAGCTCGGGCGCGATCCCGATTCGATTCGTGCGTTCAGCCTCGACTTCGGTGGCGGAATGGACGCCGCTCAAGCGGAGTCCGCGGTCAGGGAGATGGGGATTGCCCACACGTGGGAGCGCGTGGTCGTCGCGCCGGATCGGTATGACCTCGAGGAGGCGATTCGCGTCATCGAGGATTACCACCCGCTGGATGTCGAGTGCGCCGCGGCGGGGCTGTGCCTCCTGCGCGGCATTCGCGCGCGGCACCCTGGCCTCAGGTATCTGCTCGACGGTGACGGCGGAGACGAGAACCTGAAGTCATATCCGCTCGAGGATTCGGACCTGACGTTGTCGAGCGTCCTGCGTAATCCGCTTCTCTATCAGGAGGGGTGGGGCGTGGATGCGATCAAGCACAGTCCGGTCTATTCGGGCGGGTTGTCGCGAAGCTACGTGCGCACGTACGCGCCGGCGGCGTCGCTCGGCTTCACGGCGTTCTCGGCGTTCAGCGTGCGCTCGGTGATCGCCTCGGCCGCGGCGATTCCGTTTGAGCCGATTCTGGGCGGGAGCATCGAGCGGCTCTACACGCTGAAGCAGGATGTCGTCCGGGCGGGCATCAAGGCCGTGCTTGGCATTGACATGCCGATCAATCCCAAGCGCCGGTTCCAGGACGGCGCCGGCACCGCCCGCGCGCGCGTCAGCAAAGCCTGGTGTCGCAACGTGTTCAACCGGCTCTGGGAAGAGCGCCTGCGCGACACGCCGGATGGCCTTGATCGGAGGTCCGGCAACGAAGTGCCCGCTTGGACGCAATAACGTTCACGCTTCCGTGTGCTCGCTTCCCGGTTCGTGTTCCGGTTCGGTTCCGAGTTCGGTGCGCCGGTGTTCAGTGACCGCGAGCCCTCGAGGCGGCGCGATCGTCGAAGCCTCTAAAACGCGCCGAAGGCTCGCTGGCTGGCGATAGCCTTCAACAAGCAAGACGATAAACGTGTTCGTCGGGCGCTGAATACCGGCGCACTACATACCGAACCTCATGCCTGACGAAACCAGGATCACAGACCAATGGGTTCTCGAGCGGCGCGGACCGAAGAACCGGCTCGACCCTGAGCACGCGTACGCGGCTGTCTTCGAGGAGGAGCTCGACGCCAAGGGGCTGCTCTCGCCGACCGCCGCTGTGTTCCTCACCAACCGCGAGTGTCCGTTCCGCTGTGTGATGTGCGATCTCTGGCGCAACACGCTCGACGAGACGGCGCCCGCAGGCGCGATCGCCGCGCAGATTCGCACCGCGCTCGCCGGCCTTCCCCCTGTCCGTCAGATCAAGCTCTATAACGCCGGCAGCTTCTTCGACCCCGCCGCCATCCCGCCGTCAGAGGACGATGCCATCGCGGAGATCGTCTCCGGCTTCGATCGCGTCATCGTCGAAGCCCACCCGGGATTCCTCACCGGCGTCTATGCCGAACGCTGCCTCCGCTTCCGCGATCGCCTGCGCGGGCGACTCGAGGTCGCCATCGGCCTGGAAACGGCGCACGCGCCGACGCTCGCGCGGCTGAACAAGCGGATGACCCTCGAATCGTTTCGGGCCGGCGCGGCGTTCCTCGTTGAGCACGGAATCGACCTTCGCGTGTTCATTCTGCTGAACCCGCCGTTTCTCGCTGGCGAGGCGGCGGTTGAATGGGCCTGCCGTTCGATCGATGTAGCCGCTGATGGCGGCGCCACGGCCTGCGCGGTGATTCCGACGCGAGGGGGCAACGGCGCGATGGAGGCTCTGGCCGATGCCGTCGAGCGGCCGCGGCTCCAGGCGCTCGAGCGCGTGATCGAATACGGCGTCTCGCGGAAAGACCTGCGCGTGTTTGCCGATCTCTGGGATATCGAGCAGTTCTTCGACTGTGACTGTTCGTCTGCGAGACGGGATCGGTTGCAGCAGATCAACCGTGAACAGGTGTCGTCTGTGCCTGTGTCTTGCGAGCGCTGTGATCGTGTCTCCTGACTGCGACATCGCCGTCGTCGGCTCAGGCTTCGGCGGTTCGCTGATCGCGATGATCGCGCAGCGCCTGGGCTACCGCACGATGCTTCTCGAACGTGGCCGGCATCCGCGTTTCGCCATCGGCGAGTCCGCCTCGCCGCTGGCCGGCATCCTGATCGAGCAGCTGGCTGACCGCTACGACCTGCCGCGCGTTCGGCCGCTCTCGGCGTTCGGCACGTGGCAGCGGACCTATCCCGAGGTGACGTGCGGTCTGAAGCGTGGCTTCACCTACTTCAAGCATGAACGCCGGACGCCGTACCGCGCGAATGCCGATCGATCGAATCAGCTCCTCGTTGCCGCGAGCCCGAACGACGAGCTCTCGGATACGCACTGGCTGAGATCGGACGTCGATCACTTTCTCGTGCGCGAGGCGATCGACGCTGGAGTCGAGTACGTCGACGAGCTTCAGCTCGAGTCGTTCGAGCCGGCTGCTGAGGGCTCGCTCCTGGCCGGTCATCGACGTGGCACTCCGGTCGCAGTGCGCTCCCGGCTGGTCGTTGACGCCAGCGGACCGCACGGCTTCATCAGCCGCGCGTTGAAGATTCGCAATGTGGGGTTCGACGGCTATCCGCCCACGCAGGCGCTCTTCTCTCATTTCACCGACGTGGCCCGTTGTGAGGACATGTCGGGTTTTATGGCGCCCCATGAAGGGGCGCCCTACGCCATGGACGATGCGGCACCGTACCCGATGGACGATGCGGCGCTGCATCACGTGTTCGACGGCGGCTGGATGTGGGTGCTGCGTTTCGGGAACGGCGTCACCAGCGCCGGCATCGCGGTGACCGACACGCTTGCCGACGAATTGAAGCTGGCCGATGGTGCGCCGGCGTGGCGCCGTTTCCTGGATCTCTTTCCGTCAGTCGCCGCTCAGTTCGCGGATGCGGTGCCCACGCGGGAGTTCACCTGGATGCCGCGGATGCCGTGGCGCGTCGAACAGGCGTCGGGTCCCGGATGGGTCATGCTGCCGTCCGCTGCCGGATTCGTGGACCCGCTGTTCTCGACGGGAATTCCGCTGACGCTGCTTGGGATTGAGCGGCTCGGGCGGATTCTCGAGAACGAGGCGCCCGTGAAACCCCGGGCACCATACGAGTCCCAGGTGCCCCATGAAGGGGTGCTCTACGGAGCCACGACGCTGGCGGACGTCGATCACACCGCGCGGTTTATCGCTGGCTGCTATACGTCGTTCCCGCGCTTCGAGCAGTTTGCCGCCTACTCGATGTTCTATTTCGCCGGGGCCAGCTTCGCGGAGATGTCCAGGCGGCTTGGCGTGCAGGCGGCGAATCCGCGTTTCCTGGGCGCCGATCGGCCTGATTTCGCCAGCGCGCTGGCGGAACTCTCGCCACAGTGGCGCGTCTTCGACGCCCGATACGTCGCAGACATCGCCCGGTCGATAGAGCCGCTCAACATCGCCGGTCTATGCGACGCGGCAAAGCGAAACTGGTATCCGGTCGATCTCCAGGACACGGTCCGCGGCGCGGCCAAGCTGGGTGTGACGGAGGAAAAGATCGCGTGTGATATCTTGCAAACCCTCAATCTTGTTGGGGATAGATAGATGACACGAGCGTGTCTCTGGTCAGTGGCCGCAGTGGTCCTGCTGACGCTGACGGCCGCGGCTACGCCTGCCGCGGCGCAGGTTGAACTCTCCGGCGTGTGGCAGCCGCGTTACCACGAAGACTTCCTGGAGCGGATTCCCGGTCCGGAGTTGCGCGATTATCTCGGCCTGCCGATCAACGAGTCGGCGCGTCAGTTCGGCAACAGCTGGGATCCGTCGCGCATCACGCTTCCCGAAGAACAGTGCCGCGTGCACGTCTCGCCGTACATCCTGCGCGGCCCGACCAACCTGCGGATGTGGGTCGAGAAGCATCCGAAGACGCAGGACGTGCTGGCCATCAAGATGTACAGCAGCACTTACGAACAGGAGCGGACGATCTGGATGGACGGGCGCCCGCATCCCGGCCCGAACGCCGCGCATACGTGGATGGGCTTTTCCACCGGCCGCTGGGACGGCGACATGCTCATCGTCGAGACGACGCACCTGAAGCAGGGGTGGGTGCGCCGCAACGGCATCCCGATGAGCGACCGCGCAACCTACACCGAATACATCGTGCTCAAC
>DATLLQ010000129.1:0-11511 GCA_035537775.1 Vicinamibacterales bacterium
TCGCGGCTCGGTCTCAAGCAGTCGCCAGAGAGGTTGTCATGAAGCATCCATATCTGGGCATTGTCGTGGTCTGTGGCGCGTGCGCGGCGCTTTCCGCGTGCGGCAGCAGCAAGTCTCCCGCGGCTCCAGCCGCGCCGACCAGCACCGGCATCAGCGTCACATTTCCAGCGGGCGGCACCATCTACATCGGCGCAACGGCGCAACTCCAGGTGACGGAAACACTCAGTGATGGCACCACGAAGCCCGTGACTGCTGCCTGGTCGTCCGACGCGCCAGCCGTCGCCACGGTGTCGCAGACCGGCATCGTCGCCCCCGTTGCCGCAGGCGAGGCGACCATTTCGGCGGACGCCAACGCACGTCGAGGAACGCTGCGCATCCGCGTCTACCCGAACTTCAACGGAACGTGGGTTGGCGCCGAGACGATGATCTCCTGCGATGACTCGGGCGTGTTCGACAACCTGTGCGCCGATCCCGCCTTCTACACCGCGGGAGAGACGTTCCGCCACGACTCGAGGCACACGCAGACAGACGCAGCGGCTACAACCACCGTCGACCTCGGGGGAGGGATGACCGCATCAGGCGCCGCGACGGTGAGCATTCCGGGCGAGCTGCAACTTCCGACGACGCGGGTGCGACCCGAGGATCCCGACATCAAGGTTGACGTCGAGAACCTCCGCTTCCGGTCGGACGTGCCCTCGCGCTTGACTGGAAACTACGGAATCCGATTCAGCTCGCCGAACATTGACGGATCCGTGCTGATCGGACTGCGGCTGGACAACGTCGCGCGAACGAGTTCGACCAGCGCGACGGCCGCGGAACGCTATTCCTTGTCGAACGCGCGAGGGTCGTTCATCCAGAAGGTCGCGATGGCAAAAAGGGCGAGCAGCGCAGCGATCGCCGAGCCTTCGAGAAAATAGCCGACCGACGCAACGATGCCGGCTCCTTCGAGGATGAACCAGAACATCATCGCGGGGCCGGCGACTTTCGGGTCGGCCCAGTACTGAGCCGAGGTCTGTCCGCCACGAGGTTCCGGGACCTGGCCCTTCAGGAACATCAGCGCGACGCCTGCCATCGAGACGCTGACGCCAGCCATGACGAAGGTGATCAAGGAGGCCGGGTCAGGCGCCAGGCCGCGAGTCAGGTAGCGCGTTACACCCAGCGCCGCTGCGGTGACGACGAGTCCGATGCCGAGGAAGAGGTGCAACTGCGCCGGATTGGATTGCCTCGGCGGCGCTCCGGTTCCCGCAACTGGCATCAGCGGCTCACTCCGTCGAACGATCCGAACGATCCGTACGACTATTTGGCGCGCTTCGCCGTCGCCGTCTCGGCGATGCCCATGATCTCCCGCGACAGCTCGATCGTGTCGGCGGACGTCATCTTGCACTTGTAGGTGAAGGTGATCATCATCCCCTCGTACGTCGCGTTCTCGGTGAACGTGAACGTGTCGCCGTCTACCTTGCCGTCGGTGATCTTCGTTTCGCCGGTCAGGCTTCCCTTCGCCGTCCCGGTGAGCGTCGTTCCCTTGACGACGAAGTCGTAGGTGTAGGCCTGCTCACCGACCTGGCTCATGAAGGTTGCGGACCAGCGGCCGGACGGATCGGCGGCGCGCACCGCCGTACCAAGTGCAATCACCAGTGCCACGACGGCGAGGACAACAAAGCGTTTCATCGAACCTCCAAGCGGTCCGCCTGAAGGCGGACACTACGCGTTACTTCTTCAGCAGCTCCCTGCTCAACCCCTCCGCGCACGCGAACTCCCGCAGCTCGTCGTTCGGCGGCAATGCCTTCCGATACGTGCGGACGGTCTGCCAGGGTTCCGTCAGCGCCTTCGGATCGCGGACGGTGATGCGGTCCTCGAGAATCCCCGGGCTGGTGAACCGGATGCGCTCGCTCACGGTCATCTCGTCGCTGTGCGGCGTGAACCCCTCGATGAACGAGTCCGGATGGAGCGCCACGGTCTCGACCACCAGCGTGTCGCCTTCCCAGCGGCCGGTCGAATAGCCGGCATAGGTCGGATCGTCGAGCTGCTTCGCCGTCGGTTTGCGGCCGTCGAGATACACGCGGCGCATCGCGTCGTTCAGCTCGCTGAAGAACGTAATGCGATCCTTCGCCTGCATGATCTCCATGCCGTACGCCATGCCCATCATCGCGGGCATGCCCGGCGGCAGACAGCGGGCGTTGTTGTCGTATTCGTAGGAACCCGAGATGCGCGACTTGCGCATCACCTCCCACTTCGCGAGGTATTCAGGCCTCAGCTTCGGCGCATCAGCCGAGCGTCCCTGCGAACCGTCGGAGAGCGGCGCCGACTGGGTCGGCCGCGGCGGCGGCGCGCCTCGCTGTGCGCCCGCCGGCGGTGCTCCGGCCTGACGCCCGCCTCCCCCGCCGCCTCGTCCCGGGTTGTAGGGGTAATAGACGCCGGAGAAATCCGGCACCGTCTGTGCGCCGGCAGGGATCACGCTCGTCACGGCGGCTGCCGCGCCACACAGAAGCACGCACAACAGAAACGGTCGACGCATCACCAAGCTCCCGAACATCAAACCCCGAACCGAGAACTTCGTACCGAACCTGAACACGAACAGAGAAGCGAGAACGTGGAAGTGTGAACTGTAGCTAGTTTCCTCTGTCATCGAACACCGGCTGGTTCGAGAGGATCTTTCCGTCAGCCTTCGTGACGCGCGCGATGATCGACGTCTTCGAGCCGTCCTTCGCCGGGCTCATGTCCACTGTGACTCTCTCGCCCTGCTTCAGAACGGTTCGCGACCAGCCCGCGCGCCCGAGTACGCCGGGCGCCCGCCCCTCGCACTCCCACACCACCTTCCCGCCCTTCCCGTCGTCCACTTCCACGTGCAGCCAGGTGTGCGGGTTCACCCATTCGAACTTCTGCACCACACCGGTGATCGTAATCACCTTCGTCACCTCGTAGGCGACGTTGCTGTGATGCGCCAGACTGCTCGCCGGATAGAGGAACGCCACGAGCACAGCTGCCACGAGCGCGCGTAAGCGCTTCATCCTTGCCTCCTGCCTTGAGCCTCGGGCCTGCATCCTTAGGCCTACTTCGCTCTCCCTGCGTACCCCTGCGCGATCATCGGAATCGAATAGACCTCCGCGCTCTGCGTTCCATCCGCCGCGCGAATGCTCGTCACCGCGTACATCGTCTTCTTGTCCGGCCCCGCAAACGCCGCGGTGATGAGCGACACGGGCGACGCAATGCTGCCCAGCAGCTTTCCGTCCGGAGCGGCAACGTGCAGCGCACGGCCGGCCGTGATGTACAGGCGGCCCTGTGAATCAATCGTGAGCCCATCGCCTCCGGCACTCGGCAGCTTGACGAACTCGCGTTGATTCGCCAGCGCGCCATTCGCCTGCACGTCGAACGCCGCGACGCTGTCGCCGTTAGTGACATACAGCGTCTTCTCGTCGGCACTCAGGATGACGCCGTTGGTCCGCAGGTTCTCGCCGTATCTCGTGACGACACCCTTCGCGTCGGCGTAGAAGAGCCCGCCATGCGTGAAGTAGACGCCGCCCTTGCTGTCGGCCGTCAGGTCGTTGATGACACCGCCGAGACAGTCGAGCGGATCGCCGTTGAACGTGTTCGCGTGAACGCGGTTCTGCGGAGCGAGCTGGCGCACCGTGTTGTGCAGGCCGCGTTCGACGACGAAGATGGCGCCCTTCGGCGTCTTCGACATCGCACCGCTCGTGTTGAGGTTCTGGTAGACGGGGGTGACCTTGCCGTTCACCAGCTTGACGATCGCGCCGTTGTCGTTCTGCGCGAGCAGGAGTCCGCCGTCGGTGTCGGCCATGATGCCGTCGGCGTTGTTCCCGATCGTCTGCCATTCGAGCTTCCACCGCTGACCCGCGGCGATCACGCCCGGAATCTCGGTGACCGTGTATTCAGCGGGGCCCGCCGGCGGCGCACCACCGGGACGACCCTGCGGCGCCGCACCCTGCGGAGCTGCGGCACCTGGAGCAGGCCCGCCGGGCCGGGCGCCGGGAGCACCACCTCCGCGCGGCGCCGCCGCGGGCGGCGGCGTCTTGCACGTCGCAGTCAACGCTGCGTAGCCCGGATCACGCGGCGCCTGCAGATGCGCGGGTGTATACGGCGTCTGCGCGAGCAGCGCGGCGCCTGCCAGAACACCGAACCCAACGACCAGAGCTGACCTCATCGCAATCACCTCGTCACGAACAGTGAACTCGAACATGAACGTGCGAACCGAACATAGAACACGAACCGGGAAGCGAGCACCCGGAAGTGTGAACGACGGTTACGCCAGTGCTGCCTTGTACAGCGCAAGCAGCTTTGCCCACGCGCGCTCTGCGTCGGCCTTGCTGTAGAGATTGTTCGGCATGTCCGGCACGCACCAGCCGTGCTGCGCCATGTCGTAGACCTCGACCTCGTTCGGCACTTTCGCCGCGTCGAACGATGACTTCAAAATCGTCTTGGCGTCCGGCTGCGTCTTGTCGTCGTTGATCGCGATGGCGAAGTACATCCGGCCCTTGATCTTTGGCGCGAGCAGGTGCGGGCTGTTGGGATTCTTCGTCGCGAGACCGCCGCCGTGGAACGACGCACCTGCGCCGACCCGATCCGGCACCGCGGCCGCCGTGCGCACGACGAGCGCGCCGCCCATGCAGTAGCCCTGTGTGCCGACCTTCTTCGTGCGATCGACCTGCGGCTGCTGATCGAGCCAGGCGATGAGCGCCGGCGCGTCCTTCTCCACCGTGCCGTCCGCGTTAATCGAGGCCATCATCGGGTTCAGCTTGCCGCGCTCCGTCGCGAAGTCCACTTTCGACGCGTCCTCCCACATCGGCGCCTTGCCGATCCGGTAGTACGGGTTGGGCACCAGCACCGAGTAGCCCGACTCAGCGGCGAGCCGCTTCGCCATGTTGCGCATCGACGGACGCAGGCCGAACGCATCCGGCCAGATGATGATCGCCGCGTGCGCGCCGGCCGCCGGGTGGATGAACGCGGCATCGCAGGTCCCGTCCGGCGTCTTGATGTCCACCGTCTTCTCGACCACGTTCGCCTGCGCGGACGCATTGCTTGCCGCCGCGGCGGCCATGCCGGCCACGGTCATCGTCACAAAGTCACGCCGTGTGAGATCGTCGCTGTTCATGGGTTCCTCCGGAAGCTATTTCAAAGCCTCGAGCACGTCCTGCGGCCGATCGGTCGCGATGACGAGGCGGTTCCTGCTGGCCAGATAGCTGTACTTCACGTTGAGGTGCGCCTCGGCCAGCTTCTGAAACACGGAAGCGGCCGCCCCCGGCGCGTCCGTCACCGGGACGAGCACCACCTGCTGCTCCTGCACGATGCGGAAGCCATTGCCTTCGAGGCTGGCGCGGGCGCCGCGCAGATCCGGCGAGAGGATGTGGACGACACCGCCGAATTCCGCGTAGCCGTCGATGTTGATGCCGGCGCTGCTGACGCAGCCGATCGCCCTGGCCAGCATGCCCGGCCGATCCTCGTCGAGGGTCACTGCGAGATCTGCGTCCAGGTGCGCCATGTTGTTTCTTCGCGCTCTTCGATGCCTTCGTGCCCTTCGTGGTTCGCGGATGGTACCACGCTCGCAGTACGATTTTTCGGGAGGCTTCGATGACGCAGCAGGTCCGCCGGACGGGGAGTTACCAGCAGAAAAAGGGGCCCGCGGCCGAGGCTATCGCCGCACGCGTGACGGAGTGGGTCGGGAGCGGCAAAGGCCTGACGTCAGCCGTTGCCGTCGTGGTGCTCTGGGGGGTCAGCGGGCCGCTCTTTGGCTTCTCCAATACCTGGCAGCTGGTGATCAACACCGGCACGACCATCGTGACGTTCCTGATGGTCTTCCTGATCCAGCGGACGCAGAACAAGGACGGCCTCGCCATTCAGCTCAAGCTGAACGAGCTCGTCGCGGCGATGCGGGGCGCCAGCAACCGGCTGATTGAAGTGGAAGACCTGTCGGAGGAGGAGCTGCACGTACTGCGGACGCACTACCGCAAGCTGGTGGAGATGGCGCGAGCCGACCACAACATCTCGGCGTCGCATTCGGTCGAGGAGGCCGAATCGCGGCACGCTGCGAAGCACCGCCGTTCGTAGGGCCGACCTTAAGGTCGGCCTCTACCCGCGGGTCGGCCTCTACTCGCCAATTCGAATTAACGCTTCGAAGAGTCGCGAGCCCTTGCATTCCGGGCAACGACCGGGCTTGGCCAGGCGATCGGGCGCGAACGTGAATCCGCAGTCCTTGCAGCGCGCGGGAATGATCTCGATGCGATAACCGGCCGAAGCGGCGGACCGGAGCGCGTGACGCAGGTCCTCTTCGATCTCGCCTCGCCGAAGCCCCATCTCGCGCGCGACCGATGACGCCGTCCGCGGCTCGAGTGAGAGCAGTTCGATCAGTTGACGGCGGAACACGTCAACGGATGTTAACCACGAAGTTCACGAAGATCACAAAGATCAGTCGTTCTTAACCCTTTGTGTTCTTCGTGTCCTTCGTGGTTTCTTCCTGGTTGCCGCGGAGGCGAACCTCCCGCCCCCTACTTCGCAGGCGCCGCCGCTGCGTTCGGCTCGATGCGCAGCACCGCTCCGGCGTTCTCGTCGGTCAGCACATAGATCAGGCCGTCGGGACCCGGCTTGACCTCGCGAATGCGCTGACGCAGATCGGCGAGCATCGAGTGATCGCGACCCGTCGGCTGTCCTCTGCCGTTGAGGGTCACGCGGGCAACGAACTGGCCCGTCCCGTTGCGCATCGCTCCCACGAACGCCTGCCCCCTGAACCCCGGTAACTTGTCGCCGTCATAGATGGACAATCCGGAGATCGCAATCGCCGGCACCCAGAACACGAGCGGATCCTCGATGTCAGCGCCCGAGAATCCCTTGCCGATGATCGAACCGTCGTAGTTGCGTCCAAGACCCGCCAGCGGCCAGCCGTAGTTCTTGCCGGCCTTGATCAGGTTCAGTTCGTCGCCGCCCTGCGGCCCTTCTTCGGTCGACCAGAGCTCACCGGTGCTCTCGCGATACCAGAGCCCGAGCGGGTTGCGGTGTCCGTAGCTGTAGATCTCCGGCTTCCAGCCCTGACGCTTCACGAACGGATTGTCCGGCGGGACCGTGCCATCGTCCCGGATGCGCAGAATCTTGCCGGCGTGCGTCGCCGGATCCTGCGAGACGTTCGGGATGTTGCGATCGCCCAGGCTGACGTACAGCAGTCCGGCCTTGTCCCACGCGAGCCGTACGCCGTAACTGCCGGTTGCCGGCCCGACGCTGCAGCCGAATCCGATCTTGGCGTTGTCGTCTCCCGTAGCGCCCCTGCCGCACCGGGGGTCGGCCGGGGTTGATCCGGCTGGTCCGCCGTACCAGGCGTCGGCGACGAGGATGTCCTTCACGTCGGCGAGCGTCGACCCGCCATCCCACCGCGCTCGTGCCACGGCGGCCGTGGCCAGGCACGCTGGACGCTGATTGTTCGGAAGCTTCTGGCGCTCCGCTTCGGGCATGCACAGCTTCGGGTCCGGGTGACGTTTCGAGTAGGCGAAGTAGATCAGCCGGTTCTGTGCGAACTGGGGGTGAAGCGATACGTCCATCATGCCGCCGAGCCCCTCGGCCAGCATGGCCGGCAGCGGACCGATCGGCGTGGGATCGAGCACGCCGTTGCGAATCACGCGGAGCTGGCCTGGGTCGCCGGCCTTCAGAGAGTTGCGCTCCGTCACCAGGAGATCGCCATTCGGAAGAAACGCGATGCCCCACGGCCGCACGACATTCTTCGTGACGACGGTCACGCGGTACTGGCCGTACTCCCACGGGCCATCGCCGAGCGGTGCAGGGCCGCGGCCACCACCGCCGCCGCCACCACCACGCCGTCCCTGTCCGGCAGCACCAGGAGCACCCGGTGCCCCTTGCGCGGGCGCTGCACCCGGCGGCGGCGCCTGCTGCGCCAACCCGATGACGTCAGAGACCGCCACGTACACGCCGCAGGCGACGACCAGCGCGCCAAGACGAACGGCGAGAGATGAAAGCTGCTTCAACGACTTTCTCCTTGAAAGAGGACGGGCAAGTATAAACCCCTATAGAATGCGCCAGATCGCGTAGGGCGCTCCTTTGGGAGCGCCGCTCCAGGAGGAACGATGTCACCGATGACCCGCCGTGAATTTGGAGTGCTGACGCTCGGCGCGCTGGCGCTACCGCGCCTTGCAGCCGCCCAGACCGTCGGCGGTGTGCGCCTCGGGGTCCAGACATACAGCTTTCGCGAGCTGCCGCGCACACCTGGCGGCGACGCAACCGCCGCAATCATTGGCGCCATGCAGACGCTCGGGTTGACCGACTGCGAGCTCTGGTCGCCGCAGATCGAGCCCGCGGCCGCCGGCGGCCGCGGCACGACTCCCGAGCAGCGGCAACAGGCGCGTGAATCGCTGCGAACCTGGCGCGTGTCGACGCCGCTCAGTCACTTCACCGACATCAAGAACGCCTTCGCCAAAGCGGGCGCCTCGATCTACGCGTTCAACTACAGCTTCGGCGGCGACTTCAGCGACGACGAGATCAATCGCGGCTTCGAGATGGCGCGGGCGCTCGGCGCCGAGATCATCACCGCCTCGACGAACCTGACCGTCGCCAAACGCGTCGCGCCGTTCGCCGAAAAGCACAAGATGGCGGTGGCGATGCACAACCACTCCAACACGAAGGACCCGAACGAGTTTGCAACGCCGGAAAGCTTCGCCGCCGCTGCCGCGCTGTCGAAGTACTTCAAGGTGAACCTCGACATCGGCCACTTCACCGCCGCCAACTACGACCCGGTCGCGTACATGCAGGCGAACCACGCCAACATCACCAACCTGCACCTCAAGGATCGGAAACGCGACCAGGGCGCGAATACGCCATGGGGCACCGGCGACACGAAGATCAAGGAAGTCCTCGCGCTGCTCAAGCGCGAGAAGTGGCCGATTCGCGCCTACGTCGAATACGAGTACCAGGGCACTGCCGGCGCCGTCGAGGAAGTGAAGAAATGCCTCGACTACTCGAAAGCGGCGCTCGCATAGAGACACGTAGTGTCCGGCTTCAGCCGGACCGGAGACTGAATGGCACCAACCGTCTGGGTGAAGCTCGCCACGCTGATGTTCCTGCAGTACTTCGTGTGGGGCGCGTGGTCCGTGACGATGGGGACGTGGCTGGGGCAGACGCTGGGCTTCTCCGGCTCGCAGATCGGCCTCGCGTTCGGAACGACGGCAGTCGCGGCGATGGTGTCGCCGTTCTTCGTCGGAATGGTCGCTGACCGGTATCTCGCGACACAACGGATCCTCGCAGCGCTCCACCTGATTGGCGGCGCGATTCTGTTCTACGCCTCGCAGCAGACCAGCTTCGGCCCGTTCTACTGGGTTCTCCTCGCGTACGCGCTCTGCTACATGCCGACGCTCGCGTTGAGCAACTCGCTCTCATTCCGGCAGATGAAGGATCCAGGCGCCGAGTTCCCCGGAGTCCGTGTCCTCGGGACGATCGGCTGGATCGTCGCGGGTCTCTTCATCGGAACAATGGGGATCGAGGCAACGGCGCAGCCGATGCGGATCGCCGCGGGCGCGTCGGTGCTGCTGGGGCTGTACTGTCTCGCACTACCACACACGCCGCCGCAGGCAACCAGACGCGCGTCGATGGGCGACATCCTCGGCCTCGATGCGTTGAAGCTGATGAAGGACCGCGCGTTCGCGGTCTTCGTGATCGGGTCGTTCCTTGTCTGCATCCCGCTGCAGTTCTATTACACGTTCGCCAACCCGTTCCTGAACGAGATCCAGGTGGCGAACGCCGCCGGCAAGATGACGCTGGGGCAGATGTCGGAAATCTTCTTCATGATCGCCATGCCGTGGTTCTTCCGCCGGCTCGGTGTGAAGAAGATGCTGCTCGTCGGCATGGCGGCGTGGGCGGCGCGCTACGTGCTGTTCGCGTTCGGCGCCAGCGGCCCCGTGGTCTGGATGCTCTACGGAGGCATCCTGCTGCACGGCATCTGCTACGACTTCTTCTTCGTCACCGGGCAGATCTACGTGGACCGCGCGGCTCCGCCGGATCTACGGGCGTCCGCGCAGGGCTTCATCGCGTTCGTCACGCTCGGTGCCGGCATGTTCATCGGCTCCCTGGTCTCCGGCCGCATCGTCGATGCGTTCGCGACGCCCGGCGGCCACGCGTGGGATCAGGTGTGGCTCGTGCCTGCCGCCGGCGCCGCGGCAGTGCTCCTGCTGTTCGCGTTCTTCTTCAGCGGAGAAACGAAAGCCGCGACCGAAACCGCTCGTACGTAGTGTCCGCCTTCAGGCGGACCCGCTTCGTCGGGACCGTGCGGCCCGACTGCTAGAATCCACCCACCATGGAACCAGCCAACGTCTGGAGCCACGCGACAACGGCGACTGTCCTCCTCGTACTCGCCGCGGGGAGCCTGCTCGCGCAGGGGGGCCCGTACGAGCGGCAGCGCGTCGACAACGCCGCCGCAGATCGTGGACGCGCGGTCTACACGAAGCAGTGCATCAACTGCCACGGCAGCACCGCCAAAGGCACCGACCGCGGACCTGACCTGATTCGATCGACTGTCGTGTTGCGCGATCGGCTTGGCAACGGGATCGGGCCGGCACTCAAAACGTCGGCGAATCATCAGGCCACGCTCAGCCAGGCGGAGATCGTCGATCTCTCGCACTTCATCCATCAGCGTGTCGAGGCGGTCGCCAGCAATCGCAATCCACGCGGCCCACTCCCAGTGCTGACCGGCGATCCCGAAGCCGGGCGCACCTACTTCAACGGCGCGGGCCGCTGCAGCACGTGCCACTCGCCCACTGGCGATCTGGCGGGCATCGCGACGCGCATCGCGGACCCGGCAAACCTGCAGCAGCGTTGGCTCTTTCCCGAGCTGAGGCGCGGCGGCGGAAAACAGGTCGAAGTGACCGTGACGGCTGGCCAGCAGCCACCGGTCACCGGCGCGCTCGTGCGCATGGACGACTTCTTCGTATCGCTGCGTGAATCGTCCGGCGAATATCGCGCATTCAACCGCGGGCCCGGCGTGACGGTCTCGGTGCAGGATCCGCTCGCCGTGCATCACGAGCTGCTCGATCGCTACACCGATGACGACATGCACAACCTCACGGCGTATCTGGCGAGGCTCAAATGACATTGCGCGGCCAACACCCAACGCCCAACGCCCAACGCCCAGGGAGACGCGGAGTCGTCGCCGCAATCTTCGTCGTGCTTGCAGGCGTACTGACGCTCGCGCAGGGAACGGTCTCGCGCGATCTGCTGCTCAAGCCGTCGCCCGACTCGTGGCCGATGTACAACGGCGACTACACCGGGCGCCGGTTCAGTCCACTCACCACAATCAACACGTCGAATGTCGGGTCGATGACTCTGTCGTGGGTCTACCGGCCCAATCCGGGCAACACGCCAGCGGGTGGTGGCGGTCAAACGGTCGTCACGATCAAGGGCACGCCGGTCGTCGCCAACGGCGTGATGTATGTGTCGATTCCCGATCACGTCTGGGCCGTGGACGCACGCAGCGGACGAGAGTTGTGGCACGCCACGTGGCCCTCGAAGGGT
>DATLLQ010000130.1:0-21234 GCA_035537775.1 Vicinamibacterales bacterium
CTGCTGGCGGCTGACCTGGACCTGCGTCTCGTACTCTTCCTCGGCCTTCTGCAGGATCTGCAGCGCCTTCTGTTCAGACGTGATGGCGACGTCAGGCTTGGCCGCCGCGAGGTGCCCTTCGGCTTCCTTCATCGCCGCCACTGCCTGCGGCAGCATCTGGCCGATCTTCTCGAAGGCCGGATCGCGCTGCACCAGCTCGCTGTTCATGCGCGTCAACAGCCCCTGGACCTGCTCGCGCAGCTTCGACTGCGACAGCGCGACAATCCTCGAGTTGTCCTGCAGCTTCTTCGGGGTCTGCCCCTTCTTTTCGCGGTTGATGTTGAACGTGGCGGAAATGATCTGCCGCTGCTGCTCCGAGAGCGCTTCCACCTGGGCGTTCTGACCACCGCCACCGCCACCACCGCCGCCTCCGCCCGCTGAGGGCGCCTGACGGAAGTCCTTCCTGAAGGGACGCACGCGCAGGAAGTACAGATCGCTCGTCGCCTGCTTCCCGCCGCCGACCGCGTCGTTGTCCATCGCCCGGGCGTAGTAAGACACGGAGTCGCCCGGCTGCACCTTCAGCTCTTCCAGATAGAAGGTGTGTCCCGCGGTGAACTCGGGAACGCGCCGCTCACCCTTGAACAGCTTCACGACCTTCTCCGGTCCGCCGTTCACCGAGTAGACCAGCTCGAGATCGCGGATCCCGAAATCGTCCTCCGCATTCGCCTCGACGAACATCTCCTCGATCGGCTGCACGGTCGTGTCGCGTCCGGGCTTGCGGAAGGAAACCGTCGGCGCGCGATCGTCGAGCGTGTCGATCGTGTACTGCGGTGACGCGGCAACACGCTCGTGCGTCGGCGTCTCGAGCTCGACGCGATAGAAGCCGTCGGCGCTCGCCTTGAACGAGGCGGTCAGCGTCCCGTCCTGCTGCAGGGTCAGCGGCACGCTCTCCTTGTCGTTGAGCGCGATCCGCCCGCCGGGCGTCTTCATCGTCGGCGTGATGTGCACGCGGACCTCGGTTCCACGCAGCACCGCGATGTCGCCGCCGTCTTCGATCTTCTCGGTTTCGAGCCCGGTGTACGAGGGATACCGGTACTCGAGGTCCATCTTCTGGACGTAGGGAACGTCCACGACCTTCAGGGTGAACTTCGGCGATTCGACACGGTCGGCGACGACGTAGTACTCGACCGGCGCCATGACGTCGAACAGCATGCCGTCGAAGCTGCCGTCATCGTTGCGCACGAGCGGGATCTCTTCCGGCTTCCCCGTCGGCGTGCGGCGCGCCATCAGCACGACGTCTTCGCTCGTGAATCCGTGCAGCCTGGCCTTGATCACCTGATCGGCGCCCTTCGGAACCGTGAGGTTGCCCGGCGTGACTTCCAGCCGGTACGGCGCGGCTTCAACGGCCTTCGAGACGAGGAGCAGTGCGGAGGCGGCGTGACGCAGGAACGCCGGACCGACCATGACGACGAGAATAGCGGCAAGTGCGCCACCGGCCAGCCCCATGGTCCACTTCTTCAACGGCGCCTGATCGGCGCGGCGTGCGGCGTCCATCCGGACGCACGCCTCGATCGCCTGTTCGACCACCTTGCGGACCAGCGCCTCGGACTCCGCCGTGATCCCGTTGCGGCTCGTTTCGACGGCGCTGAGCAGCGTGGCCTGGAGCGACGGCTCGTGCTCTTCGAGGTAGAGCGCCACCTGCTCGTCGCTCACTTTGCGGCGCAGCGGCCGGACGACGAACCAGAGCACCGCGGCGATGAAGCCGAGCGGGAGCGCGATGCGGGCGGCAATGATGGATGTGCTGGTGAATCGCAGCGTCTGCATCCCGTACGCGGCAAGGACGAAGAGGCCGAAGGCGACCGCCATGAGATTCACGGCGCCGCGCAGGGCGAGCTTCATGCGCCAGCGGTTACGGACGTGCGCGATGATGCCGAACAGGTCCTGTGGAGGGGATGAGCGGCGCCGCAGTTCGTCGAGCATTGAAGCCCTCGCTATTCGTCTGGTCCGCCTGAAGGCGGACACCACGTTGGCGTAGTGTCCGGCTTTAGCCGGAATGCGCTAACACAAAGAGAATACTAGGTTTTTGCCAGCCGGTTCGACATAAGTGTGTCGGCTCCGAGCAGCAGAAGCCCGGCCACGAGCAGATACCACCAGAGGCGCTGTCTGCGCTCCTGGGCCTCCGGCGTGAGCGGGATGTTCGGAGCGGTTTCCCCCGCCGCTGCGTCGGCCCCGCCGGTGGCGGCTGCCACGATTTCCTTGGGATCAATCGGGTAGAGATCGCCTTCGGCAACGTCGACGTTGGCGGCCACGACGACCGTTTCCTTGTCGCGGGCGCGCAGCTCGTAGAAGCCCTGCTCAGTCAGCTCCATGACCTCGGAGCCTTCATCCTGCAGCAGCAGCCTCTTTCCCGACGGTGTGAGCACCACGCGCTGCGCGGTGTCGTGCTTCAGAGCGGCGGTCGAGGCATCCAGCACCTGGCCCACGCTCAGCCACGGCTTCGGCTCGCTGTAGGCGGCAAGATACCGCATCGACTGGTGGACGAACGGCACGAACACGCCGCGGGTCGGCAGCTCACTCCAGGAGGTGTCGAGCGCCGACGCCCAGAGCAGGACGCGCCCGGTGCCGACACGCCGTTCGATCACGGCCGGGACCGTCCCGTCGAACTTGGCCAGCACCTGGGCGTCCTTCGCCGGCGACACCTTGCGGTACTGGTAGATCGGCACAGTCGAGAAGTTGCCGCTGCGCGGCGCCCTGAACGGCTCGAAGACCGGATGCGCGTACTCGAGCGCGCCGACACGCGCGGCGTCTCCGCGCGTGCGATCGACCGGGTTCTCGATCGATCCGGGGAGCAGGTCCACTTCCTGCGGCCAGGTCGCCCGCTGGCCCGCCGCCACGAACAGGCCGCCGCCCTGCTCGACGTAGCGCGCGAGCCGGCGCGCCAGAGCCGGTGGGACCGAGATGTCGTTCAGCACGACCGCCGCACTGCGCTGCAGATCCGCGTCAGTGAGCGTATCGGGCTGCTTGTTGATCACCTCGAAGCGCGGCGCCTGGCCGACGGCGAGCGCCCTCGCCAGGTACACACCGCTCGAGTCGCTGACCCGATCGACGACGGTCACGTGCACCGGCGCGGTCGGCGCGACCACGAAGTTGAACGTGTTGTCAGCGGCAAGGGCATCCGGCGAGAGCGTCACGGTCGCCTTCAC
Organism: Vicinamibacterales bacterium; assembly: GCA_035537775.1. Classification (GTDB taxonomy): domain Bacteria; phylum Acidobacteriota; class Vicinamibacteria; order Vicinamibacterales; family UBA2999; genus Gp6-AA40. The sequence continues at coordinate 3,183 of DATLLQ010000130.1, forward strand.
CGTCTTCGCGCCGACAAGTACCGGCTCGAACTCGACCGGCGCTGTGGCGCCGGGCTCGAGCTTCACCGTCTTCGTGCCGTGCTTGATCCCGTTCACATCCAGGGTGACCGTCGTGCCGTTCACTTCCTTTTCCGAGCGGTTCGTGAGACCGGCCGTCACCGTGATGCGTTCCTGATCCGAGAACGTCGAGCGAGCCAGCGACACGGCGGTCACGCTGACGTTCACCTGATCGCCCGAGCCGGTGATCGTCACGGGCTTCACCACGGTGCCCTGCGGCAGGCGGATGCCCTCTTCCCCGCGCCATCCGTTTCGCTGGAAGTCGCTGATGATCACCACTTCACGCCGGGGCAGCGTCGATTCGGCCAGGATGCCGCCGGCAACCTTCAGCGCGGGGGCATAACGCGTCGCGCCGGACCCGGGTTTCGACGCGGCCACGGCGGCCGACAGCGGCGATCGCTCCATCGACGCGCGCACGGCGATGTCGGCCCCCGACGAGAAGAGCACAACCGAGCCGCGGTCCGAACCAGACATCCGGCTGATCTCGGCCTGCGCGGCGGATCGCGCCCGCTCCCAGCGGTCCGCGAAGCCCATGCTGTAGCTGTTGTCGAGCAGCACGACGAGCTCGCGCGCGCCGGCACCAATGGCCACGGGCAGATCGGCCTGGCGGAAGAAGGGGCGCGCGAACGCAAAGACGATGAGCGCCAGCGCGGCGACACGCACGAGCAGCAGCAGCCAGTGCTGAATCTTCCGCCGCCGGACCGACTGATAGGGGATCCGCCGCACGAACATCAGCGACGGGAAGCGGATGATCTGCTTCTTCTCGCGCTGCGTGAGGTGGAGCAGCACGGGAATGGCCAGGCCGGCCAGGGCGACGAAAAACAGTGGGGCAAGAAAATTCACGGCTTACGACCTGGACTTCATCATCTTCGATCGCGAGCCCAGATAGCGGTAGAGCGCGTGATCGAGCGGTTTCGAGGTGTCGAGCAGCGAGTAATCGACGCGCACGGCCGAAAAGGCCTGCGCCAGCGCATCGGTGTGTGCCTTGACCAGCGACTGATACTCCTCGCGGAACGCCTCGGGCACGACCGGCATCTGCTCGCCGCTCTCCAGATCCTCGAACGGCTGCGCGTCCGAGAACCCGAAGTCGAGCTCGGTCGGATCCATGACGTGGAAGACGATCAGGTCGTTGCCGCGGAAGCGGAGCGGCGACACCGCATCGACAATCGCGTCCGGGTCGTCGTAGAAATCCGAGATCAGCACGAGCACGCCGCGGCGGCCGAAGTGCTCGGCCAGCTTGTGCAGCGGCTCCTTGAGACTCCCCGGCCGCCCCGGCTTCAGCCGGTCGAGCACGTGCAGCACGGTCTCCATGTGCTTCGCCGACGGTGGCACGTGTTCGAGGACTTCGGTATCGAACGCCACGAACCCGACGCGGTCACGCTGGTGATGAACCAGGTTCGTCAGGCAGGCGGTCAGGATGCGCGCGTAGTCGAACTTGGTGATGCCCTTGCTGCCGTAGTCCATCGACTTCGACACGTCGAGCAGCACCGAGAAGTTCATGTTCGACTCGGCTTCGTACTCCTTGATGTAGTAGCGGTCGGTCCGCGCCCACAGCCGCCAGTCCATGCGCCGGATGTCGTCGCCCGGCACGTAGCCGCGATGCTCCGCGAAGTCCACGGACGCGCCGAAGTACGGCGCCTTGTGCAGCCCGTTGATGAAGCCGTCCACGACCGCGCGCGACACGAGCTCCAGGTTTCCGATGCGCGCGAGCACAGTCGGGTCCATGAAGCGCGCGCCCGGTATCCCGTGGGTTTCTACCGCCATCTCGGCCCCTGATTCCTGATTCCTGACCCTTGATTCCTGTCCTTACATCCCCGACCGAGGCAGCGGCACCACTTCCAGCAGCCGATCGACGATCTGATCCGTCGTCACACCCTCCGACTGCGCGTGGAAGTTGGTGATGATGCGGTGTCGCAGCACCGGGTGCGCCAGCGCGCGGATGTCGTCGAAGCTGACGTGATAGCGGCCGCTCGTCAGCGCGCGTGCCTTGCCGCCGAGGATCAGGTACTGCGCCGCGCGGACGCTAGCGCCAAACGCCACCCACTTCTTGACGAAGTCCTTGGCGTCGGGATTGTTCTTCGCGCGGCTCGCGCGGACGAGGTCGAGCGCGTGACGGAGCACCGGCTCGGACACCGGAACTTTACGCACCAGACGCTGGAACGCGATCAGATCCTCGCCGGTGATCGGACGATTCAGCTGCGGGTTCTGAATCGCCGTCGTCGTGCGCGCCACCTCGAGCTCCTCGTCGTACGGCGGGTGCTCGATGATGATGTGGAACATGAAGCGGTCGAGCTGCGCTTCCGGCAGCGGATACGTGCCTTCGAGCTCGATCGGGTTCTGCGTCGCGAACACGTAGAACGGCTCGTGCAGCTGGTAGGTCTTGCCCTGCACCGTCACCCGGTGCTCCTGCATCGCCTCGAGCAGCGCTGACTGCGTCTTCGGCGGCGTGCGGTTGATTTCGTCGGCGAGCACGATGTTCGCGAAGATCGGGCCGGGCGCGAACACCATCTGCCGGCGTCCGGTCGTCGCGTCTTCCTGCACGAGATCGGTGCCGGTGATGTCCGACGGCATCAGGTCGGGCGTGAACTGGATACGTGAGAACTTCAGGTCGAGGACGCGCGCCATCGTGTGGATCAGCAGCGTCTTGGCGAGACCCGGCGCGCCGACGATCAGGCTGTTGCCCCCGACGAACAGCGTCATCAACACCTGATTGACGACCTCGTCCTGCCCGACTATGACCTTCTTCAACTCGTTGACGATCGCCTGACGACCCGCCTTCATTCGATCCGCAAGCGCGATATCGTCGGGCGACTCCAGATCAACGACGTCGGACACCACAGGGTTCACGGCCATTTTTCGATCCCTCTCTCGATGATTACTTGTTGCCCTCTACGGCTCGAATCTCCGCACGCTTGTTCGCCAGCGCCGTGGCCAGACGCTCCAGTTCGGCCTGGTATTTCGCCGGCGGCATGCCGTCCTTCAGCAGGCGCAGGTTTTCCACCTGCCGCTCGAGATCCAGCCGCTCCTGATACAGCGCGCGCAGCTTCGGATCGCTCGGCAGCCCCGCGCCCCCGGCGCCAAAGGACAGGATGGAGGCCACTTTCCCGTCCGGGCTGATCTTGCCGGTCTTGTCGGCGACGCCGGGCGCCTGGCTGCCTTCCTTGTCGCCGTTGTCGTCGAGCAGCGCGTGTTCAGTCGACAGCAGACCCTGCTTCTCGTACGCGCGCGCGACCTCGGTCTTCGCGAAATTGAACGCCTCGAGCACGCTCACCCGCTTGTTCTTGTCCGCGTCGGCGGCGTCGGATGTCAGCGCATCGACGAAATACCCGCCAAACAAGGTGGCGTACTGCTCCGCGCCGTTCCGGGTCGCGGTAACGATGGTCCGGCCGGGCCCCGACAATGCCTCGACGAACGGTCCGCTCGCGGCCGAGGCGTTCACGAACACCAACTGCTTCGTCGGCAGCTTCTGGAGCATGGCATTGAAGTCCGCTCCGCTCAGGTCGGGACCAGGGAGGTTGAACTTCGCGGTTCCGCCGTTGAAGCTGCCGTGGCCGATCAGCATGACGAACACGAGATCCTCTGGCCCGGCTTCCTTCGCGAACTTCTCGAACGCCCTGGTCAACTCCTCGCGCGTCGGCGCGCCGGTCACACCCTTGATCTCCGGACCGGGCTGGTCGACGAGATAGACCAGGCGCTCCGGCGGCACGCCCAGCCGTCCGGACGCCTCCGCCAGTGTGGAGCCCCACTTCTGGAATGTCTTCCCGTGCTCCGGATCACCCGAGAGCCCGACGACGATGAGCAGGAAGGCTTTAAGCATTCAGGCGAGACCAACCGCGCGGCGATAACCCCACTCGGCGCAGACGAGACCGATCAGCGTGATGAGCACGATCGGCATGTTCCACAGTTCGCGCTCTTCCACCGCCGTGACGCCACGGCCAGCGACGCGAACGTCCTCCGCCAGACTCTTCGCCGACTCGGCCGTATAGAACCGACCGCCCGTTTCATCGGCAATCCGCTTCAGCTGCTGCGCATGCATCGTCGGGTCGAAGAATTCCGCTTCGCTCGGGACGGCGCGTACAAACGTCGTGGTGCTGCCGACCGACTGACCACCGGCGCGCGACGCGTCCACAGCAACTTCGTAGTTGCCCGCCTTGGTACTGACGAACGACCCCCGATAGTGGCCGTCGCGCTCGCCGGTCCAGTTCAGCGGAACAGTCTCGGCGCTGCCATCCGGACGCGTGACGTGCGCGATGACCGTCGCGTCGTTCAACTCGACGAACTGCGGATCCACGACGGTCGCATCGAGGGTGACCGGTTCACCCGGTTCCACACGTTCAGAGCTCGATCGGACGTCCACCACGTCCGGCACGTCGTCAACGAGCCAGCGCAGCATCTGCCGCCAGAAGTTCTCGTGCGTCTGGTCCTCGACGCTCATCGAGACGTCCATCTGCCAGTTCCAGGTGTCCTGCACCGTGAGAGCGATGGCCTTGCCGCGGCCGTACTGCTGCGACGCCAGCACGATGCGGGCACGCCCCGCTTCGTCGGTGCCGTTCAGCAGGACAGTCGCGCCAGGCTTGGCGGAGAGTGGAGCGTTCACGCTGGTGACGACCGGCAGCTCGTTCCAGCGTGCGATCGATGCGGCTTCGGTCGGGGCCAGCTGCGTGGCGGCGTGCGACTGTCCCTGGCGACTTGGGGAAACCTTCAGCCGCGCGAGCGGCGCCGGATCGGAAGCCCGCGTCCGCGGATCGATCAGGAGCGGCAGCGCGTCGGCCACCGGCGTGCCGCCATAGCCACCCTCGCCCAGCGAGCGCGGGCCGCCCAGGATGAGCAGGCCGCCGCCGCGCTTATCGACGAAGTCCGCGATCATCTGCAGCTGGTCGCCGGTAAACAGACCAGCCTCGACGCTGCCCAGAATCAGGCCGCGGTACTTGAACAGCTCTTCGCGGGTCTTCGGGAAGCCACCGACGATCTCGTCCGCCTCTCCCCTGAGCCGCATGTACTTGTTGTCGGCGGTCCGCTGCAGCGAGACGCTGAGCAGGTTCTTGTCGTCCGCCACGGCGCGATTGAGGAAACGGAACTCCCAGCGCGGCTCACCCTCGAAGTAGAGGATGCGCTCCGTCTCGTCGCGGACGTTGATGATCGACTCGCGCACGTTGTTCTGGGTGACGACTTCGCCTTCCTGCGGAGCCACGCGGAACTTGAAGAGGCGCGCTCCGGGCTCCGACGCCTTGCCGCGAATCCGAACCGTGGCAGGAGATCCGTCGGACGGCAGCTCGACCTTTTCTGAGCCGACGATCCGTCCTTCGTCTTCGACGTCCACGGTGACGGTCTTCCCGGCGTAGCCCGTCTGCCGCACGATCACGTCGAGCAGCATCGACGCGTTCTTGAGAACCGTCCGCGGCGTGCTCACACGGTCGATCTGAATGTCTCGCGGCAGCTTTTCGCTGCCGACACCAACCGAAAAGACTGGAAGCTTTTCGGCCTTGAGGCCGAGCAGCGCGTCGCCAATCGAGGCGTCGGTCGTGTCCGCGCCATCGGTCACCAGGACAATGCCGGCGACAGGCAGTCCGGCAAGCTCCTCCCGCACGCTCGTGAGCGCCGGGCCCAGCTTGGTCTGGGAGCCGTCGAAGCGCATCTCCGCGGCGGAGCCGAGACGGCCGGCAGCGGACGAGAACCGGAAGACCCTGACGAGGAACTTGTCTTTCAGCGAGGCGAGCAGTTCTCCCTTCTCACCGAACTGCCCCCGCAGAAACTCGCCGCGCGGCTGGCTGTTCTGATCGGGAATCTGCATGCTGCGCGAGTCGTCCAGCACCAGGGCCACGACGTTCTGCTGGTTGACCGCGGCACGGACGACGAGCGTTGGACGGAAAAGGCAGAAGAGTACGACGGCAAGCGCCAGCACGCGAAGGGTCGTCAGCACGACACGATCGCGCGCGCGTCCCTCGTTGACGCGCACCCGCTTGTACGTCATCACGGCACCCGCGGCGACGGCGCCGACGAGCAGCGCTGCAGCCAACGACGCCGGCGTCAGGTCGAAGCGGAACTCGCCCTGACGGAAGACGAACGGGCTGTATGAGAAAAGAGCCTGAAAAATCCTGTCAAACATGGCTCAACACGTCCAGAAACCGGCCAGCCGCCCTGTTATAGAGGCGCAGATCATACATGCACCCGCCGAAGATCACGAATGTATGTCAAAAGCGTGACGGCGTTCATTAAGAGGGCATTAAGAACGTTACAAGAGTCGAATAATCAGGGCCGCGCCTACTGCATAAGACACCCACTTCGCCCCCCGCGGTCTGACGTGCTTGAAGCCGTTCCAGTACCAGGCCAGCACCGCCATCGAGCTCACCACCAGCGCGACGAAGAAGAGCGTCTGCAGCGGCGTGAGTGAGGCGCCAAAGAACTGGATCAATCCAGTATTCCAGACCGATCCATAGACGATGCACAGGTGGACGAAATAGATGAGCAGCGATTCCTGTGCGACAGCCCCAAAAACGTGCGGCAGCCGATGGATGCGCCGGCTGAGGTGGGCGAAGGCGGCGAGGATGATCAGGCATGCGCCGATGCGAAGCATGATCTCCGCGGGAACGAAGCTTCCAGGGCCGGATCCGAAGAACATCGTGGCGCGCGGTCGCAGGGCAAACGCCGCACAGGCCAGGACGACCCCCGGTGCGATCAACGCCCGCTGGGCGAACGCCGACAGGTCACTCGCGCCCCAGCGCGCGTAAAGCTGCCCGAGACCCGCGCCGAGCAGGATGAACCCCATCCATGGAAAGACCGGGAATTGCGAGCCTAAGGCCTGAGAGAAGTAGGCAGCGGCGAAGGCTGGCATCTGCTGCGTCCAGTCGACCTCCCAGACGGCCGGCGTCGCAAAGACGAAGACCACCGCCAGCAGTTGAGTTACGACCATGAATACGCGGCGCGACCGCGTGACCAGCACCAGCAGCTGGATCGCAATGAAGCTGATACCGATCAGCTGCAACACGTCTATCGCCAGAAACGCACGCCATTTGAAGGCCGGGACCGTCAGCATCTCGGAAAACTGGCTGGCTGGCAGATGCAGCGCGTAACCGAGCACGACGAACAGTCCGAACCGCCGCAGTCGCTTCAGCAGCGCCGGCGAGAGGCTGAGGTGCGACGCCCAGCGCCGGCTCGTCGCGATGCTGAAGGCGAATCCGCCCAGCAGCAGGAACAGGCTCGAGGTGAGCCCGCGCTGAAACTGCCAGATGTCGAACCAGGGGCCCGCCTGATACTCGGGCGCCAGCAGCGCACTCGTCGTATGGCCATAGAGCATGAAGGCCACCGCCAGCGCGCGGACGAGGTCGATGAAGATGACGCGGCGGGCGCCGTGGGGCGCCGAGCTTCCGGTGGGGGCGTCGGCCGTCAAAGCGTCGGTAACCTCACCTCCGCCTCCCGCCCCACGACCGTGGTCCACTCGCGAACACGCCACTGCGCGACCAGGCCGTTGAGTACATAGGGGTCGGCGGCCGCAAAACGCTCGGCAGCCTCCGGCGAGTCGCCGCGAAAGAGCAGCACGGCCAGGTCCGGCGGATTGGCGAGCGCGCCCCCCAGGACCAGCTCGCCCCTGCCCTCAGCCTCGCGCGCCAGCCGCACGTGCTCCGCACGGAGCGGCGTCCTCCGCTCGAGATAGTCCTCAACGAGCTCATAAATCAGCAGGTAATGCATGTCTTCGGCGGCTTGGGAAAGTCGAGCCTCGGGAGTTGTTTAGACTGTAATCCTATGCGCTATGACCGATTACTCTGCGCAGTGCTGATGGCTATCGCAACCGTGAGCTGCTCGACATCCGAACCGGCCCCTGCCGCTGCCGCGCCCGCCACGCCCGAACGCAAGTACGAACTGGAGCGGGTCGACGACGCGGCGGTGGTGCAAATCTACGCGGACGGGTTCGACAAGCTGCCGGTGCGCGAAAAGATCCTCATCTGGCATCTGTATCAGGCCGCGATCGCCGGCCGCGATATCTATTACGACCAGCGGTATCGCCACAGCCTCGCGATGCGCGGCGTACTCGAGGCGATCATCACCCATCCCGAGGGTATTTCCCCCGACACGCTCGGCGAGATCAAGCGCTATACGAAGCTGTTCTGGCTGAACACCGGTCCCTACAACAACCTGACGTCACGCAAGTTCGTGCTGATGCTCACGCCGCAGGCGTTGGCTGACGCCGTGAAGACGTCGATCAAGAACGGCGCGACCGTGCCGACGTCACCGGGAGAATCGGTGGACGCGCTGCTGGCGCGCCTCCAGCCGATGTTCTTCGACGTGAACGTGGAGCCGATCGCCACCAACCGCAATCCGGGCCCGGGCCGCGACATGCTGGCGACGAGCGCGAACAACCTGTACGAAGGGGTGTCCCAGAACGACCTCAAAGGGTTCACCGAGAAGTACGGGCTGAACTCCCGCCTCGTGAAGCGCGACGGAAAGCTCGTCGAAGAGGTCTACCGGATCGGCGGGCGCTACTCGAAGGAGATCACGGCGATCGTCGGCCACCTCGAAGCGGCGGTTCCGTTCGCCTCCGAGCCGATGGCAAAGGCGCTGCGCGCGTTGATTCAGTTCTATCGGACGGGCGAAACCGCTGACCGCGTGCAGTACGACATCGCCTGGGTGGCGGACAAGTCGTCGCCGGTGGACACGATCAACGGTTTCATCGAGGTCTACATGGATCCGCGCGGAATCAAGGGCTCGTGGGAAGCGCTCGTCTTCTACGTGAACCCCGAGAAAGCCGCGCGCATCAAGGCTCTCGGCGCGCAGGCCCAGTGGTTCGAGGACCACATGCCGTTCGATCCCCGATTCCGCAAGCCTAATGTCACCGGCATCGTCGCCAACGCCATCGACGTTGTCGTCGAGATGGGCGATTCCGGGCCAATCACGCCGATCGGGATCAACCTGCCCAACGACGAAATGATCCGTGAGCGATACGGCAGCAAGTCAGTGGCGCTGGCAAACGTGACCGAGGCGTATGACAAGGCAACGCCGGCGGGCTTCAACACCGAGTTCGCGTGGGACCAGGCCGAGGTCGATCGAGCCAAGCGCTACCGCTCGGTCTCCGACGATCTGCACACCGAGCTGCATGAAGTACTGGGCCACGCGTCGGGCCGCCAGGCGCCGGAATTCCGCGGCTCGCCGGACGAAGTGATTAAGGAACACTATTCCGCGCTCGAGGAAGCGCGTGCGGACCTCATCGCGCTGTACTACATTGCGGACCCGAAGATGGTCGAGCTGGGCATCGTTCCGGCGGCTGATCACGAAGGGGTCGTTCGCGCGCAGTACGACTACTACACGCGCAACGCGATGGTGCAGCTGCGGCGGATCCGGGAGGGAACGGAGATCGAAGAGGCGCACCTCCGCAACCGGCAGATGATCATCCGCTGGCTGATGGCCAACACGAAGGCGATCGAGCAGCGCCAGCGCGATGGCAAGACGTATCTGGTGATGGTGGACGCGAAAGCGTTCCGCGACGGTGTGGCGCGCCTGCTCGCGGAAGTCCAGCGGATCAAGTCGGAGGGAGACGCGGCGGCGGCGGCGAAGCTGTTCAACACGTACGGCATCCACTTCGACCCGAAGCTGCGTGACGAGGTCGTGCGGCGCGTGGACGCGCTGAAGCTCCCGTCCTACACGGGCTTCGTGATGCCGAAGTTGACGCCGGTGACCGACTCGAGCGGCAAGATCACGGACGTCAAGATTTCGTATCCGCAGGATCTGACGGCGCAGATGCTCGAATACAGCGCGGCGACGAAATAGCCGGAACGGAATGCGACAAGTGCGAGGCTTCGCCTTCGCCGATAACAGAAAGCCCCTGCCAGTCTCGGGTATTCAGTGCGTCGCGCCCGCTCGCCGGCGCGGAAAAAACGCGCTTCCGGCCGGAAAAGACGTTCAGGGATTCGGCAGTTTCAGGGCGGTCCGCAGCTGGGCCGCGGTCAGGCCCTTCACGTAGACCGGCGTGCCCGTGTCGAATTCGCGCGCACGCGCGAGCCCGCCGACGACGACCGGATCGAAGCCCGAGTCCTGCACGAGCTGCACGACTGTCGCGACGGCGGCTGGATCGTCGCCGGCAACCGGGATCCCGAGCTTCTCACCAGCGCGATGCGCATCGCGCTCGACCTGAACGAAGCTCAACGCGTTGAACGCGCGCACGAGACGGACGCCGGGCAGGTATTCGGCGGATGCGACGCCGGTGCCCTTCTTGATCGCGTCGTTGGCCATCGGGCCGTCGCGATCGGCGCGCGGGTTGCCGAGCTCGATGATGACCTTTCCTTTCATCAGCGCCGCGTAGTCCTTGCCGACCTGCGGCAGCGCGCCGTAGGGGACGGCAATGACAATCACGTCTCCCCACTTCGCCGCTTCCTCCGGGCGCCCCGAGCGCGCCCTGGCGCCGGCCTTCGCCACGAGGTCCTTCAGGTTGTCAGGATTGCGGGACGAGAACATCACTTCGTGTCCAACCCTGGCGAATTGAAGGCCGAGTGCCCCGCCCTGCCGGCCGGAGCCGATGAACGCGACCTTCATCGGCTTCTTCGTCGGCGCCTGTGCCTCGAGCAGTGCACTGGCCGCTACCGGCGCGGCGATCGTCGTCAGCAGGAATTCGCGGCGTGATGGTCGAAACATGATCGGCTCCAAAATGAATCTAGATAACCACGAAGAACACGAAGGACACAAAGACGATCCCTGAAGGCACTTCAGAGCTTCGTGAGCTTCGTGGTCAAGACCTCGTACATGCCATGCTCGAACGCGACGAGCGCCACACGCTGGGGCACGTCGAACCCGTCAAGGAACGCACGCACTTCCCGGACGGCGATTGTAGCTGCGTCTTCAATCGGGTAGCCGTAGATTCCGCAGCTGATCGCCGGAAAAGCAATCGAACCGACTCCCGAGTCACGCGCCAGCGCGAGCGAGTTCCTGTAGCACCGCGCGAGCAGCTCAGCTTCCCCGTGCGACCCGCCACGCCACACGGGCCCGACGGTGTGACACGTAGCGCGCTGTCAGCCGGAAGCCCGGAGTCAGGCGCGCTTCGCCGGTCGGGCATCGTACTCCCGGCCGGACCTCGGGAACCTTCCGGCAGGCTGCGAGCAGCTCGGGCCCCGCGGCGCGGTGAATCGCTCCGTCGACGCCGCCGCCACCGAGCATTCGCTCGTTGGCGGCGTTGACGATCGCGTCGACGTCGAGCCTCGTGATGTCGCCGCGAATGACCTCAACAGACATCAATCGTGGTCACAGGTTGTCGATCGAGAGCGGCGGCAGGCGATCCGCCGGCGTGAACCCGAATACGGCCGCGTAGAAGGACAACTCCGCCTCGAGGGAGCGCACGATCGTCTCCGCCTTGCGGAAACCGTGCTGCTCTCCCTCGAACGTGAGGTACGCCACCGGCAGCCCTTTCGCCCGCGCGGCGCCTGCCATCATCTCCGACTGATTCGGAGGGACCACCCGATCCTCGAGCCCCTGGAACAGGATGATGGGACACGCGAGGCGATCGACGAAGTGAATCGGCGAGCGCGCCCGGTACTCATCGCGCGCCTCGGGATACGGACCGATCAACCTGTCCAGGTAACGCGACTCAAACTTGTGGGTGTCGCGCGCCAGTACCTCAACGTCGCTGATGCCGTAATAGCTTGCACCCGCGGTGAAGACGCCCGGATGGAACGTCAGCGCCGCCAGCGTGGTGTATCCGCCCGCGCTGCCGCCGCGAATGGCCATGCGTGAGACGTCGGCGCGCCCGGATGCGGCCAGATGACGAACCGCGTGCACCATGTCCTCGACGTCGGCAACGCCCCACGCGCCGCGAAGCGCATCGCGATAGGCCCGGCCGTAGCCCGAGCTGCCCCGGTAGTTCACATCCACAACCGCGAAGCCGCGGCTCGTCCAGAACTGGATTCTCAGGTCCAGTGTCGCGCTCGTCGCCGTCGTCGGGCCTCCATGGCTGATGGCAATGAGCGGCGGGAGCTCGCCGGGCGCTGCGATAACACTGGCATTCGCCGGCGCGTAGTAGATCGCGTGCGCCACCGACCCGTCCGCCGTCTGGAACTCAATCGCCTGAGGCAGCGAAAGGTCCGCCGCATTCAATTGCAGCGTTGATGAGGCACGCAGCGTCTCGGTGCGGCCGGAATCCAGGTCAAGGCGCACCACCGAGTCCGCGCTCTTCGCCGAAGCGGCCACGATGACGGCATGAGGCGTGGCCGAATCAGCGCGAGCAGCCATCCAGTCGTGCGGCTGGAGATCGGTCGCGATGTTCTTCCACTCACCCGTGTCCGTCTTCACGTCCGCGAGATGCCAGTGCCCGCCTTGCGTGTACGCGGCGAGCATGCGCGACGACGCGACGAACACCCACGTCGCGGTGCCGAATACCCACTGCGGCCGCCCGAACTCAGCGTCAGGCGGCGGCTCCTTGACCACCTCGAACGTCGAACGGCTCGAACGATCCGAACGATCCGAACGATAGAGCCTCCACCATCCATCCCGGTCACTCGCAAAGTACAGCGCTCCGTCGGGTCCCCACCCCGGCTGATAGATCGATTCCTCTGCTCCTCCGGCCACCAGGCGCGGCCGGGCGAGGGCTCCGGACTCCGTCACGTCAGCGATCCACAGCTCAGTGCCATCCCACGGCATGTTCGGATGGCGCCACGCGATCCACGAAAGCTGCGATCCGTCAGGACTGAAGCGGGGCGTCGAGTAGAAGTCATACCCGCTGGCGATGACTTCGCCGGGAGACACACCCTCGAGCGGCAGACTGACAAGCGTCGTGACAGCTTCACCGTCGCCAGAGTGATCCTCGCGAACACAGACCAGCCGGCTGCGCAGCGGATCGACGGCGTAATCGGCATAGAACCACTTCCCTTCTGGGGTAATCGGAATGGGAATCGGCTCGTGGTGTCCGCCTTCAGCCGGACCATTCGCTATCCGTACGGCGTGTACGCGCTGATCGGAGAAGTTGGAGAAATAGACGTTGTCGCCCGCGACAACGTATGCGCCACCGCCATACTCGTGGACACGTGAGCGCACGTTGAACCCGGCGGGAACAACGTCGGTCGTGGATCCATCGGCCCGGCGACGGACGAGCACGTTCCGGCCGCCTTCGTGTGGACGCCCTTCTATCCAGTAGACGTCATCGCCGTCGACGGCAACCGCGCCAAGACGCAGTCCTTGCGCGGCGACGGTGGCCGCGGAGATCGGCGACGCCCAGGTTCCGTATGGCAGCCGGGGAGTCACCTTACCGACGAATCAGGCGCAGCGGCAGATCCTGCGATTGCCGTTCGCCGAGCGTCACGCGCACGGCACGGGAGGACAGTGCGTCAAGAATGTCCGGAGACTGGAGATCTCCCGCGACGTCGTTGCCTTCCAGGCGATCGACGGCGACAACCCAGTACTCCCCTGGCACCAGTCCGGTCAGATGAAACGTGCCGTCGGGAGATGAAGGGCCGGCCTTGAGCCAGCGCGAGAGGAACGTCCACTTCGAACGATCGGTCGGGAAGGCAGCGACTGTGTAGTCGCGCACGGGCGCGGCACGTTCGTCGGACACTCGGCCTGACACCGCTGCGCCGCCGCCGGACACCACAACCTCGATGTCGCGAAACGTCCCGGAGGAGCCGAAGTCGAACGCCGAGTCAGTCAGATCCTGTCCTCGATACGTGATCGATTTGAGATACCAGTCGACATTGGGCACTCGCCCCACCAGATATTTGCGACCGAAGACACCTCGATACTCAAACGTGTTGTCCGACAGGAGCGCGAACCCGACGCGGGCGTCAATCAGCAGGCGACTGTCCGAGTCAGTCGAAACGGCCGTGAGCTCAACGCCGGTATATCGAGGCGGCAAGACTTCGATCCCCTCGTACGTCACACGGCCCATCAACGTCGCACCCTCCGACAGCTTCAGCGACATCGGCGGTGGCTCAACGTCGCCGATCGTCACCCCGGCGGCAGCATACCGGCTGGAATACGCCACACGCGCCTCGGGGACAGCCAGCCCCGTGACGATGGCATGGACGACATATTCGCCGGGCGCGACGTTCTCGAACGCAAACGTCCCGTCCGGGTTGCCGCCTGCCTTCAGTGGTTCCGATTGAATGCCACCCGGTGCTCCGCGTGCCGTCAGGGCGATGGACGCTCGCACCGCGCGTCCAGCGGGGTCAACAACCGTTCCGCGAATACGCCCGACTGGTCCTGAGACGAACGTGAGGTCGATACCGGTGACGCTCGCGTCCGCGTCGAGCTTCGTCTGCATTGCCGAATCGATCGCCGGAGTTCCGGGATAGAAGATCGGGACGTATCCGCTCACCGCCGACACCGGCGCATCGGCCATCGCGCGAATGACATACGTTCCTGGCTGCAGGCCGAACAACCGGTAGCGGCCGCGATCGTCAGTTTGTGCGCGGCCACCCTGGAGCGACGACACGGGCATTGCACGCGTGACGCCACCCATGACGCGCAACTCGAGTGCGTTCACGGTAACGCCCTGCATTGGCTCCCCGAACTCATCGACAATCGTCCCGACGACCGATGCGCCTCGCCCGAGCATCAGGTCAATCGCGCTCAGCGTCGCTCCAGCGAGTAGAACGATGGTCCGATCCTGTGGAGGGTCGCCTCGCAGGAGCATTTCGACGGCGTTCTGTCCCATACCCGGAGTGACCGGACTGAAGCCTCGCTTGATCGCCTCGATCACGTATTCACCAGGCGCGAGCCGGTTCAGCACGTACTGGCCGCGGCCGTCGCTTTCGACCTGGGTCAAGCCACCGGGGCCACGGACCTGCACGAGCGCACCTGCAATCGGGACGCCCTGCGCGGTGGTGACACGTCCGCGCACCGAGGCGGTCGCGTCAGGGCCCGACGGAGTCCTGTATCCCTGCGGGTAACGCGCCAGCTCGGACGGCATGTCGATCGGCAGATCGAGCACGACGTCCGCGCCGCCGCTGACGTTGATGGTCTGTTGTTCGAACGCCGCTGGAATATTCCGTTCAGCGCCGGCCTGCACACGGCTCACGCCCACGACATACGCACCCGGCTCGAGCCCGCTGAAACGGAATTCGCCAAGATCATCGGTGGTCGCGACCAGGGCGGTCGGCACCGATGCAGACGCCACTCCCGGCCGCCGTGCCGTGACCTGCGCCTGCAGCACGGGTTCGCCAGAACGATCCCGGACCCGGCCGCTGATCGCAGCACCGAGCGACAGGCGGACACGCAGCCCGACCACGTCGCGCAGACCGCCGGCTTGTCCGGGCACCTCGAGCCTGACGGCTGCATATCGCGCCTTTGTGAACAGCAGGCGAACTGACCCGGTGCCCGAAACGCGAAGCACGAACTGACCGCGATCGTCTGTGAAAGTGGCGGGGCTCGAGGAGTCTGTGGCAACAACGCGCACACGCCGAAGCGGAACATCGTTGTCGGTGACCACGATACCGCTGAGGGTGGCGACAGACGTGGCACCCTGCTGCGCCGCCGCCACGGCGCCGGTCAGTGCGAGCACGACGATAGTCCGGCTGATGCCGGACGCTACGGTAGCCATGTCACCGGCGAATCAAGCGCAGCGCCACGTCCTGCGACTGTCCCTCGCCGAGAGTGACGCGCGTGGCGCGGGACGACAGCGATTCGAGCAGATCAGGGTCGGCCAACGGCAAGGCCCGAGTGCCGCTCATGCCTCGCATCGGCCCCGCGCTCCCCAGCGGATCGATTGCCGCGACCCAGTAGTCGCCGGGTGGCAGGCCGGTCACGACGAAGGGTCCGCTCAACGACGCGGCGCGCAGCCCCTTCACCCACCGCGACCCGGCAAACCATCGGTCGCGGAACGTCGGAAAAACGAGCACGGCATAGTCGCGAACAGGAGCGGCGCGGTCATCGGTCACGCGCCCGGTTACCGTGGCGCCAGCCGTCGAAATCACCACTTCGATGTCGCGGTAGGTACCGCTGCCGGCGAAATCGAAAGGCGTGTCGACGAGATCCTGCCCCCGGAACAGCACCGACTTCACATACCAGTCGCTTCGCTGTGGCTGTGCCTGGATGAGCGTCGGACCGAACACCGTCGTCGTTTCGAAGGAACCATCCGGCTGAACGTCGACGCTTTGATACCCGTACCCGCGAAGCGGCGATCGGTCGCGATCGGTCGGAAGCACGCCGAGCGTGAGCAACGGTAGCGGACCAGGCGGGAGCCCCTCGTAGCGGACGCTTCCCATCAGCGTTGCTCCCTGGGTCATCCTCAACTCCACGGACGGCGGATCGCTCGCGCTGACGGTCACGTACGACATGGCAAACTGCACCGATGTCCTCGTTGGCCTGCCGGGGTCTGGCCTGGTAGTCGCGGCACTTGCCTGCACGACGTACTCACCAGGCCCGACGTTCGTGAACACGAAGGAGCCGTCCGGCTCGATATTCACGCTTCTTTCCGGCGTCTGAATCGCGCCAGAGCGCTCGCTGACTGCGAGCAATACGCTGCCCCGCACAGGCTTTCCGGTCGTATCGACGGCAGCGCCGGCGACGCGATGCGTCTGGGTCGCGATCACCGCGAAATCGATGCCCCTGACGTCGGAGTTGAAATCGACCTTCGTCTGCGTCGCCTGTTCGAAGGTGGCCGTGCCGGGATACAACCTGGGGAGGTACCCGCTCCCTGGTGTCAGGTCGCCTTCTGCAACGGCCTGAACGAAGTAGGCACCTGGAAAAAGGGTCAGCAGCCGATACTGGCCGCGGTCGTCGGTCCGGCTGCCAACCACTGACGACGCACGAATCCCGCGCACACCGCCTGGATTGGGCTGCAGCTGCACCGCGCTGACCATGACATCCTGCATGGGCTCGCCGAACTCGTCGACGATCGTTCCCGCTATTGCCCCGCCGCGAACCAACGTCACGTCCAGAGAATCGAGTGACTGCCCGATCTTCAGCGTGACCGGCCGGCCAGCGACCTCGCCGACCTGTTGCCCATACTCCCTTTGCTCAAAGCCGAACTTCCGCACACCGATCGTGTAGTCGCCTGGGACCAGCCTGTCTACCCGGTAGCGGCCGTTCTGATCCGTCTCGACCTGTCGTCCAGTGACGTAGGGGAGATGGACATGCACCACGGCGCGCTGGATGGGCCTGCCATCCACGCCGACGACGCGGCCACTCACCGATGCCGTCGCGTCGGGACTAGCGTCTGGCTTGTTCCCCGCACCCGCGTCGATCTCCGAAGGCGGGTTGATCATCAGAGTGATGCCGTTGGTTTCGCTGCTGGCGCTGACGTCAACAGCTGGGCCTGTCACGGCTGCTGCATCGACGAGCGCTTCCCGGCGCTGGCCGGAGATCATCGCACCCTTCACGTTGTCGTCCGGAATGTCCGCGCCCAACGCGAACACCGATGATTTGGCCGACGCGACATACCGCCCGGGAGCAAGGCCGCCGAATCGATACTCGCCGAGATCGTTTGTGGTCGTTGTCGCTAGTGGCGCCGAGTCTCGGGCGTCGCCGGCCCGTCGCAGCGTCACAGTCGCCGACCACAGCGGGCCGCCAGACCGATCGATGACCTGACCACTAATAGCCCCGGCGAGCGCCATGCGCACGCGCACTTCGGAACCTGGCGTACTCAGGTCACGCGGGGAGATGCTGGCCGCCTGGGTGATGTATCGAGCCTTCGAGAACTCCAATATCGTCGACGCAGAGGCCGCGACCCGAATGGTGAAACGGCCGAGGTCATCGGTCAGGACAACTCGTTCCGGCGCGCGGCGGATGTTGGACCCGGCCAGTATGGGCGGAACAGCAGCCGGAATCGCCACGCGCACGCGCGGCAGCGGCGCGTCATTGGCCGTCGTCACGACACCGCGCACCGTGAGCGCCGCGGCCGGAGCCGCCGGCTGCTGCGCAAACGTTGCGGGGCCAACGAGCGCGGACAGAACGAGGGTTGCCGCCAACCTCATCACTCCTCCAGAGGCCGGCGGCAAGCGTTACCGCTTCTTGCCGGCCTTCTTCGCCGTTCCGGTCCTTCGGCGCGGAACCTTGGCGCCCATATCCCGCGCCTCTGAGAGCCCGA
>DATLLQ010000131.1:0-3965 GCA_035537775.1 Vicinamibacterales bacterium
GCGTCGAGCAGTGTCCGGCCGACACCCATTGATCGCGCGGCGTCACTCACCACGAGTGACCGCACTTCCCCCACGGTCCGGCTGAGCGGCGCGAGGTCCACGCAACCGACCACCACGTCGTCGATGACGGTCACGATGAACCGATTCGCGTGAACGGTGATTTCCTGCAGGCTGCGAGGGAGCAGATGCCCTTCCTCGAGGTGGTTGGAAATCAGCTCATAAATCGCCCCCGCGTCCGCAGCCGTCCCCTGACGAAGGGTCAGCGTCTCGGATCCGACGAAGCTCTCGGTTTGAACGTATGACAGGACCGCACTCGTCATGCCGGCACCTCCGACGGAATCGCCGCAAATACCTCGTCCAGGATGTTGACGGCGCGATCGATGTCGGCCGCCTCGATCGTCAGTGGTGGTAACAGGCGAATGACCTTCTCGTCGGTCCTGTTGACGAGCAAACCGCGCTGACGCGCCTGATCGACGACCGGCATGGCATCGACACTCAGCTGCAGGCCACGCATCACGCCGGCGCCGCGCACTTCGACGATGACCGGGTGCTTCAGCGCGAGCGTTCGCAGCTGACGTTCGAAATGCGCGCCGACCTGCTTGACGTGCTCGATCACTCCACCTTCCATCAACTGTTCCAGCACGAACGCCGCCGCGCGCGTGGCCATGAGGTTGCCGCCGTACGTGCTCCCGTGATCACCGGCCGAAATCGTCTGAGCGACCTTCTCGGAGACGAGCGCGGCTCCAATCGGCACGCCGGAGCCGAGCGCCTTGCCAACCGAGAGCAGATCCGGCTGCCAGCCAAGCGCCTGCGAATGAAACGGAAATCCCGTGCGTCCCAGGCCGCACTGGATTTCGTCGGCAATCAGCAGCGTTCCGGTGCGTGCGCACACGTCACTGATCGCCCTGGCGAACTCAATCGGCAGCGGACGGATTCCGCCCTCGCCGCGAATCGGCTCGGCAATGATCGCCGCCGTGGTCTCGTTCACCGCGCTCGCGAGCAGGTCAGGCCGGTCGTCCGGAACGAACGTCACCGGCCCGAGCAGCGGCATGAACGGGCCGCGATAGTGCTCGTCATGCGTCACCGATAGCGCGCCCATCGTCCGGCCCGCGAACCCGCCTTCGACGGCGACGAAACCGACGCGACCCTTCACGCCCTGCGTGTGCCAGTAGCGGCGCGCGAACTTCAGGCACGCTTCATTCGCTTCAGCGCCGCTGTTGCAGAAGAAGACCCGCGACAGTCCCGACATCTTCGTGAGCCGAGCCGCCGCTTCCGCCTGATACGGGTGGTAATAGAGGTTCGACGTGTGCAGCAGGGTAGACGCCTGCTCGGAGATCGCCTTGGCCAGTCCCGGATGCGCGTGGCCGAGCGAGGCGACGCCGATGCCGGACACGAAGTCCAGGTACTCCCGGCCGTCCACATCCCAGAGACGCGGGCCGCTGCCGCGGACGAACGCCACCGGCTGACGCCGGTACGTCTGCAGCACGTGCTTGGATTCCCGTCCCTGAATGTCGTCGAGTGTCACCTTCATCGCACCACCTGTGTGCAGCCTGCGGGCAGCTTTGTCTCGATCGCCACCGCCTCCAGCCGCGTATCTCTCCCGTTAGCAATCACCACGTCACGAACGCCGCCGGCGAGTGCCGCACGGCACGCCTGCAGCTTGGCCACCATCCCCTTGTTCGCCGTTCCCGCCTTGATCAATCGCGCTGCTTCAAGACCCGTCATCCGCGCGATCGTGTTCCCCTGATCGTCGAGCACGCCCGACGTCCCGCCCGCAATGACGAGACGCCTCGCGCGCAACGCGCGAGCCAGGTGAGACGCCAGTGTGTCGGCGTTGACGTTCATCAAGCGGCCGTCACGCGTCGCACCGACGCACGCGACGATCGGCACGTAGCCACGCGACACGAGGTCGGCCAGCAGCTCCGGCTTCCCGTTTGCCACCGGCGCGCCGACGAGTCCCAGGTCGACGATCGTGCCGGCCGTTGTCGTAATCGGCGCCGCACGCTTCACCGTGACCACCGTCGCGTCCGCGCCCGTAAGCCCGACTGGCTTGGCGCCGGCCTTTCGAACGGCGGCAACCAGCCGCGTGTTGATGGCTCCCGCCAAAACCGAGACGACGACCTCGAGCGTTGCCGCGTCGGTGACGCGCAGGCCGTCAACCTGCTGCTTCGGGATACCGGCCACCGCCAGCGCCGCGTCGATCTCCTTGCCGCCGCCGTGCACGACCACGAGCGCCGCGCTCTTCGACAGCGTCGCGATGGCTTTCGCCACTCGCGCCACGTCCTCCGGCTGCTCCAGCAGCTCGCCCCCCAGCTTGAGGACGATGCACCGCGCGTGAGTGCGGGCCATTACAGCCCGGTGCGCTCGTCGATGCCGAGCATGATGTTCATGTTCTGGACGGCGGACCCCGCAGCCCCCTTCACGAGGTTGTCGAGCACCGCGATCAGCACCGCCCGCGAGCCCGTCTCGTCGACCTTCCAGCCGATGTCGCAGAAGTTCGTGTGCGCGACGTGCTTGATCTCCGGCAGCACCGCGCCGGTGAGGCGCACGAACGGCGCATCCGCGTACGCGAGCTGATACACCTGCGCGATCTGCGCCTCGGTTGTGCCGGGCTTCAGCGAGACATAGATCGTCTCGAGGATCCCGCGATCGAGCGGCACGAGATGCGGGACGAACGTCACCGGTGCGGCGAGCTCCTGCTCGATCTCGGCGGTGTGCCGATGCGAGAAGATGCCATATGCCGCGACGCTGCCGTGATTCTCCGAGAAGTGCGTACGATCGCTCGGCGTCTTGCCCGCTCCCGAAATGCCGGACTTCGCATCGACGACGATCAGGCCGGTGAGCAGGCCGGCGGACGCGAGCGGATCGAGCGCGAGCAGGGCCGCCGTCGGATAGCAGCCGGGATTCGAGAGCAGTCGAGCCTCGCGGATCTCCGCCTTGTTCCGTTCAGAGAATCCGTACGCCGTCCCCTTCGGTAGCGCCGAGGTGGCGGGATACCAGCGCTTGCGCGCCTCGTCGCCGCGGATTCGAAACGCGCCCGAGAGGTCGATGACACGCCGTCCGCGCTCGACGAGCGCCGGCGCCAGTTCGGCGGACGCCGCCTCAGGCAGCGCGAGGAACACGATATCGGCGTCAGTCGCCAGCTGCTCGACGTCCAGCGGCACAACCGTGCCGTCCCAGATGCGGGCGAGCGCCGGCAGCGGCCGCGGCGCGCTCGAGGCGCCAGACGACATCGCCGCCGTCAGCGTGACCGCCGGGTGCCGCGCAAGAATGCGCACCAGTTCCTGCCCGGCAAACCCGGTCGCCCCCGCGATCGCCACGCGCGGGCGAGCTCCCGCCCCGGTGGCGGCAGTCGAACTGAGCGGCTCTGTTATCGGCATCGTCCTCTGGGCAAAAGAATATTTATACAGACCGCTGCATAAACAGTCAAGAACTACTGTATGCTGAAAGGCTCGCGATGAAAGCCCGCCGCCAATCGGCCATCGTCGACATCATCCACCGCTCGCCCGTGCGGAACCAGGAGCAGCTCCGCCGCAGCATGCGCGCGGCCGGCTTCGACGTGACGCAGGCCACGCTCTCCCGCGACATCCGCGACCTCGGGCTCGTGAAGGGCGGCGCCGACGGCGCGTATCAGGCGCCGCCGCTGCCGCATCGCGCGCCGCAGAACGGACAATCGCTCCTGCATCGCGCCGCGTCGGACTACCTGACGCGCGTCGATCAAGTACAGCAGATGGTCGTGCTGCGCACCGGACCGGGTCAGGCCCAGCTCCTCGGTGTCGCTATCGACGCCGCCCAGCTCCCTGAGGTCGTGGGCACCATCGCCGGCGACGACACGATCCTCGTGATTGCCCGCGACCCCCGCCGCGCACGTGCGCTCGTGAAGCGCCTCGAGCACCTCTAGACTGTGAACAACGATCGCGTGATCCTCGCGTTCAACGGCTCTGCCGCGTCGTGCGCTGCCGTCA
>DATLLQ010000132.1:0-4920 GCA_035537775.1 Vicinamibacterales bacterium
TCCACTCGGGACTGTGCGCCGGCACAGCCGGGAACACCCAGTCAATGCGGATCGAACATATCGTCGAATGATGCGTCCGGACGCCTGGTCGCCACGGGCCAGTCCATCGAGCAGTTCGCGGGGGTGCTGGGCAGCTTCGGCCTGAGCCGCATGGTCATCGACCGTACCGGGCTGAAGGGACTGTTCGATATTGAACTGAAATGGACTCCTGAGAATCTGCGCGGGACCGCGCCGGCCGGCGACGATCCGTCGATCTTCGCGGCCCTGCAGGAACAGCTCGGCCTCCGGCTCGAGTCACAGCGCGGACCTGTGGAGTTCCTCGTCATCGACAGCATCGAACAACCGACGCCCGATTGATCGCGCCCCATGGCCACCGCTGGCGTAGTCGTTCTGGCATTGCTTGCCGCCGGCGCCCTGTATCAGAGAGTTGCCTCCAGGCGTAGGAGGCCGGCGCCGCCAGGAGAGCTGATTGACGTCGGCGGACACCGTCTGCACGTGCGATGCGACGGAGCTGGCAGCCCGCTCGTGCTCCTCGAAGCCGGCGTCGCCGCATCGTCACTCAGCTGGTCGCGCGTTCAGCCGGAGATTGCACGTTTCACCCGCGTGTGCGCGTACGACCGCGCTGGACTTGCCTGGAGCGACGCCCCCTCGTGCCCAAGGACCTTCACGCAGATTGTCGATGAGCTCGGCCGTGTATTGATGCACGTGGAGCCCCGCGAGCGCTTCGTCCTTGTCGGCCACTCGTTTGGCACCTTTGTCGTTCGCGCGTATGCAGCACGGCATCCCGATCGCGTAATCGGACTTGTGCTGGTCGATCCGCCCACAGAGTGGTTGTCGATGACACCGCCGCGGCTACGGCTGATCAGGCGTGGCAGGCGGCTGTCGCGCGTCGGTGCCTGGCTCGCGGAGTTCGGAGTTGTTCGTGCGAGCCTGGCCTTGCTGACCGGCGGCGCGCCCGGTGCACCTCGCCGTTTCGTCAAGGTGTTCGGGCCTACAGCGTCGCGGACGCTCGCGCGCCTGGTCAGCGAGGTCCGCAAGCTGCCCGCTGACACCTATCCCATGGTGCAGGAGGCCTGGTGCCAGCCGAAGTGCTTCCGGTCGATGGCGGACCACCTGCGGGTTCTCGAGCAGGACGGCGCTGCGATTGCTGCCGCGCAGCCTCCACCAACAATTCCCGCGATCGTGATTTCCAGCGCCAACCAGCCCCAGGAACAGATCGACGAGCATCGGGCCCTGGCGGAGCGATCGGTATCTGGCCGCCACGTCATTGCCGCCCGCAGTACGCACTGGATTCAATTCGACGAGCCGGAGTTGATCGTCGCCGCCGTCAAAGAGCTTGCCGGCCAGCCCTGAGCGAGGCGTCAGCCGAGTCGAAGGGGTTATAGAATTCGCCTGATGAAACCAGGCGTCCTCATTCTCGCCGTCCTCATTGCCGCAGGAGGACGATTCGACGTCGCCGCTGCGCAAGGACCACGTGGACCTGCTCGAGAGATCATCAACATCACGGGCGACCTGTATCGGGCCCGCAACGGCGCCTGGGCCACGATCTTTCTCGTTACGCCGGATGGCATCATCCTCGGCGACCCGATCAACACGGCCTTCTCGACGTGGCTCAAGGAGCAACTGGCCCAGCGCTTCAAGGTGCCGGTGCGGTACGTTGTCTACAGCCACAGCCATTTCGATCATGCCGAGGGTGGCGCTGTGTTCGCCGACACGGCGCGCTTCGTCGCCCATCAGAACATGCTGCGGAACATGGACGGGCGCTACCCGCACATGCCGGGCGACATGCTCGACCGCAACGACAACGGCCTGATCGATCCCGACGAGATCGACATCCCGACAAAAACGCGGCCGGGAGTGTGCGGATGGGGACCGAGTTTCTTCACATCGTGGGATCACAACAAGGACGGCAAGGTCTCGCCGGCGGAACTGCAGCGTGACATCAAGCGGCCCGACATCGTCTATTCGGATCGCATGCGCATCGATCTCGGCGGGCGCGTCGTCGAACTCCTGCACCCTGGCCTGAATCACTCCGATGACGCCACGGTGATGTACTTCCCTGCGGAACGGGTGGTGTTCGCGACGGAGTTCCTTGCCGACGCGCTGGTGACGACGAACATCCGATCGCTGCCGAGCGCCTGTGGGCCCTTCGACGGTAATCCGCTGTCGGAGTGGCTGAAGTCCTACCGCAGTGTCGAGGCGCTCGACTTCGACATCCTGGCCGCCGGCCACGGCACCGGCACCTTCAAGAAGGCCGACGTCGCGACGACCCGCGAGTTCTTCGAGGACCTGATTGCCGCGGTCTCGTCCGGCATCACGCAGGGGAAGAGCCTCGAGGAGATGGAGAAGACGGTCCTTCTCGAGAAATACAAGGACTGGGCGCAATACGAGCGCCTGCGCGTCTACAACATCCGGTCGGCCTATCAGAACCTGAAGGCGTATCGGTAGACGAGATCGTCAGCACGCCTTCGACTTTCGTCATTCAGTTTTCCCCGAACGCCCGCGTTTCTCCCATCGCTGCACGCGGCTTCCCGCGCTGACAGCCGATCCGTAGAGCATCGGCCTTGCACTGTGCCGGGGCATGGCGGTTGTTGCAGCTCCGGCGCCTCGAAGCTTCGTCTGGAACGAGACGTTTGACGCCACGTTGCTCGTCGCACCGCTCGCCCTGGGATTGCTCGCGGCCGCGGTGGTGACGTCGAACCCAGCGCTCTACGCGGCAGTCGTGCTCGCCGACCTCTGGTTCCTCGGCTATCACCACGTCGTATCCACCTACACGCGTCTGGGCTTCAGCTCACGCTCCCTGCTTCGCAACCGGTTTCTTGCCCTGGACCTGCTGGTCGTCATCGTCGTGGCGACGACCGCGCTGGCATTCACGGCCGGCGCGTGGGTCGTGGCCACCGCGTTCCTGTACCTGCAGTGGTTTCACTACATGCGCCAGGGCTACGGCATCTCGCGGATGTACTTCCGGACGACGCCGGAAGGTCAGGTTGCCGGTGCGCGCGATCTTGTGGCGAACGCCGTGATCTACACCGTGCCGGTGTACGCGATCGCGCAGCGCTCATTGACGCTGGGCGATACGTTTCTGGCGATGCCGGTGAAGTCCTTCGCGCCACCCCAGATCGTCGTCTCGGTACTCGCCGGCATTGCGGCGGTGTCCGTGGCGCTCTGGTTCGGCCGGATGGGATACCGCGTCGCGACAGATACGGCCGACGTCCGGTACGAAGGATTCATCTTCTCCCACGTCGCGATCTTCCTGGTGGGCTACGTCTTCACGGCTGATGCGAACGTCGGCTGGCTCGCCATCAACGTCTGGCACAACCTGCAGTACGTGCTGGTGGTCTGGATGGTGAACGTGAAGCGCTACGGCGGCCGCGTGGACAGCGAAGAGCCGCTCCTGTCGCGCATCAGCCAGCCGGGCCGGCCGCTGACCTACTTCGCGTGCTGTATGGCGATCACGACGGTCATCTACCTCGCCCTGAACGAGTTCACCTTGCTGGCGCTCGGCGGCGGCCTCGCCGCCACGCTGGGCATCTACATGGGCATCAATTTCCATCACTACGTGGTGGACGCGCTGATCTGGAAGCGGCGGCCAGGCCCGGTGAAGACCGAGCAGCACAGCTCGCCAGTGGCTGCCTAGCTACCGCATGTCCCAGCGATCGGTCGGCGGCGTGCACTGGCCCGATCTCGACGGCCTTCGTGCGCTGGCCATCCTGCTGGTGATGGCGCGGCACAGCCTGCGGCCGGTCCTCCCGCACGATACCTACGCTCCCGTCGTTACGTTCGGGCCGTTCGACCTGACGCCGGCGATGCTCAACGGATGGATTGGCGTTGACCTCTTCTTCGTCCTGAGTGGGTTTCTGATCGGCCGGCAGGCCTGGCGATCCGACAGCCTCGCGCGCTTCTGGTTCAAGCGCGTGACGCGCATTCTCCCCGCCTACTGGACCTGCCTCGCGCTCATCGCCGTCCTGCTGACACTGGGCGGCCGATGGCACGGCGTCGGTTCAGACTTCCTCGCGCATGTCGTCATGCTCCAGGACTACACCGGCAGCGTCTTCGTGCCGGCGTTCTGGTCGCTCGGCGCGGAAGAGAAGTTCTATCTGCTCGCCCCGGCTTTTGTCTTTGTCGTCGCACGCTGTCAGCGGCGCTGGATGCAGGCGGGCGCGCTTGCCGCGATGTGGCTGCTGCCGATCGGGCTTCGTACCATCAGCGCCTGGTCTGTCGATGCACCGGTCGGCTACCTCGATTACTTCGCCATCTACCGGAGTCCGTTTCATCTCACCTGCGAGTCGCTGGTGCTCGGTTTCACCATCGCCTGGATCTCGCTGAACGCGGGAACGCTGCCGATGCTGGAGCAGAGACGGTCGCGCGAGCTCATGTTCTGGGGTGGCACCGCCGCGGTTCTCTGGTATCTCGTGCCGTCCGAAATTCTCCACACCATCGACGCCTGGACCATCGTCGTGCCTGCCGCCGTCATCGGGCTGGGCTTTGGCGCCATCGTGCTGGCCGTCGTGAGCGGATCAGGCAGCTACAGTCACGCGCTCGGCTGGCGCGGCTGGCAGCCGATCGCCACCGGTTCGTACACGCTCTATCTCACGCACATGATGGCGATCCCGGTGGCCCAGACGCTCGCTGAAGTCGTGGCCCCCGGGATTGCGACGCCGGGCGGGCGGTGGCTGGCGTTTCTGCCGTGGTATCTCGGTGTCTCTGCGCTCGCGGCGTTTGCGCTGCACCGGCTTGTCGAAAAGCCAGTACTGGTCTGGAGAGATCGATATCTCAAATCGTTCGAGTCGTTCGATTCGTTCGGGTCGTTCGGATCGTTCAAACCGTTCGAATCGTTCTGGGCGCGCGCCCGAACGACTCGAGCGTCTCGAACGTCTTAGAACGACCCGAACGATCCGAACGTCTCGAACGGTTCGAACG
>DATLLQ010000133.1:0-3811 GCA_035537775.1 Vicinamibacterales bacterium
AAGCGGTCTTCTCCTGGCGCGCCGAAGCCACCGAGGCTGCGCAGCGAAAGGCCCTCGGGCACGCGCGATGGATCCGCGGCGAGCTCGAGCAGTTTCGCGATGTGGTCTCCCGAGGGCTGTCCCGCATCGTCGAATGGAAACACTTCACGGAACTGGCGGGTGAAGGAGGCGTTCAGCAGGCGCGGCGCCGATTTCGCGACGCACGTCTGGAACAGCGAGCCTCCAGGGCCGGGATCGATGACGGTTGCGCCGAGCGTGCGGAGATCGGCGATGGCGCGATCGACGAGATCGATACTCTGTTCGTCGGCTTTGCTGAACAGCGTCTTGTTCAGGTACTCACGGACGACACCGATGCGAAGTCCATCGAGCCGTCGGGCCGTGGCGAAGCTGGCATACGGACGCGACGGACGCCGCCCCACGCTCAGCACCGTCATGTCGTCCTTCGAGTCGTAACCAGCGATGACGTCAAGGATCTTCGCGGCGTCGGCCACGCTGCGGCAGATCGGGCCCGTACGCATGTTCAGTCCGGCGCCCATCATGCCGTCGCGGCTAACCAGCTCCTGCGTCGGCGCCAGTCCGACAAGGCTGTTCACCGCCGCCGGCCATCGGATCGACACCACCGTCTCCTCGCCGATCGCACAGGTCACGAGATTGGCGGCAACGGAGCTGGCCGAGCCCGCGCTCGACATGCCGGGCTCGCGCTCGGTGTCGTACGGGTTGCAGAAGGTACCGCCGAACGAGCTGCGTGCACCGTCCACGGCGTACTCCGCCAGGTTCGCCTTGGCCAGGATGATCGCGCCCGCGTCACGCAATCGCCGAACGAAGGTCGCATCGTCGGGCGGACGATCGTTTGCGTATTGCGCGTCGGCGCCAGACGTCGTGCGCATGTCGAAGGTGTCGTACTGGTCTTTGATGGCCATGACGACACCATGCAGTGGGCCGACGAGATTGCCGGTCTGCTTGAACTGACGATCCTGCGCGGCGGCGACCTCGAGCGCGTCCGGCATCGATCGACTGTCGTCAGTGCGATCGGTCAGACTGCGCGCCTTGCGATCGTCGAATCCCCATGTCGTCCGCGTGGCCGGTCGCAGATTGAGCGTGGAGAGCGCGTTGATCTGGCCCGCATTCGGAATCGTCGTGATCGGTCCAAGGATGCCTTTTGGCTCGTTGACGCACGTGCCGTTGTAGGCCTTGATGCGTTTCAGGTAGAGCTCCACGAGGCCGACCGTTGTGATCTGTCCGCCCCTGATCGCGCCCTGGATGCCGGCGATCGTCGCCTCTTGCAGATGGAACCTGGTTCTTGTCCCCTGGGCCAGGCCGGATGTTGCGAGCGTGAGGACGAGAGCGAGTGAGAGCCCGATCTGTGACTGCGTGAACATGGGCCGGATGGTAATGCTCAGGGAAATGACCCGCAAGGGAGCGCGAGCATATAATCCGCGACCACATGTCCGGTGCGGTCGCAGGTCCACGTTTTGCCCCTCAGCGGGTGGAAGTCGAACGGCGCGCCGATGGCTCGACGCTTCTGCGCTCCCCGGACCCGCTTCGTCCATTCGCACGCGCCGTCGGCGAGTGGCTCGTGCGGTGGGCGTCGCGCGCGCCTGAGCGCTGCTTCCTGGCGCAACGCGCCGGCGACGACTGGCGCCGGGTGACCTACGCCGAGGCGATCGATGCGGTTCGTCGCATTGGTGCCTCATTGCTCGCGCGTGGCCTGACGGCGGCGACGCCGGTGGCGGTGCTCTCTGACAATTCCATCGATCACGCGCTGCTTGCGCTGGGCGCCATGCACGTCGGCATTCCCGCGGCGCCAATCTCGCCAGCGTACTCGCTGCTCTCGAAGGATCATGCCAAGCTCAAGAGCATCTTCGAGCTGCTGCGACCGGGGCTCGTGTTTGCCGAGGACGAGCAGCGGTTCGCGCCAGCGCTCGCAGCCGTTGGCGCGACTGCGACGCCGATTGGATCGCTGCTCGACATCGATCATCGCGACCGCGCCGACGAAGCGTTTGACGCGATTGGACCGGATACCGTGGCGAAGATCCTGTTCACGTCGGGCTCCACGGGCATGCCCAAGGGCGTCATCAACACGCAGCGCATGCTCTGCTCGAATCAACAGAGTTGGGCGCAGGTGTGGCCGTTTCTCGAAGAGGCCCCGCCAGTGTTCTGCGAGTGGCTGCCGTGGAATCACACGTTCGGCGGCAACGCCACGTTCAATCTCTCGTTGAGGAACGGCGGGACGTTCTATATCGATGGCGGCAAGCCGACGCCTGATTTGATCGCGACCACAGCGCGCAATGTGCGTGACGTGTCGCCCACGCTGTACTTCAACGTGCCGCGCGGTTACGACCTGCTGCTGCCGCTCCTCGAGGCCGACGAGCAGCTGCGTGAGTCTTTCTTCTCGCGTCTCGACGCGCTGTTCTACGCCGGGGCTGCCTTGCCCCAGAATCTCTACGATCGCCTGCTGGCTCTGGTGCCCGCGGCGCCGGGCCGGCGCACGTGCATGCTTTCCGGGTGGGGCTCTACGGAAACCGCACCGCTCGCAACCTGTGTGCACTTTCCAGTCGACGGTGCGGGCGTCGTCGGCAACCCGGCGCCGGGGGTCGAACTGAAGCTCGTGCCATCAGCCGACAAGCTCGAAGTGCGGGTGAAGGGACCCAACGTCACGCCGGGCTACTACGGCGGTGCCGATCTCACGCGCGACGCTTTTGACGATGAGGGTTTTTACAAGATCGGCGACGCGATGCGGTTCGTCGATGGAGAAGATGCCGCGAAGGGCCTGGCCTTCGACGGTCGTGTCGCTGAAGATTTCAAGATCCAGTCCGGCACCTGGGTGCATGCCGGGTCCATTCGTGTGAGCCTCATCGCGGCCTGCAACCCGCTGATTCAGGACGCCGTCATCACCGGGCACGACAAGCCGGAA
Organism: Vicinamibacterales bacterium; assembly: GCA_035537775.1. Lineage (GTDB taxonomy): Bacteria > Acidobacteriota > Vicinamibacteria > Vicinamibacterales > UBA2999 > Gp6-AA40. The sequence goes on from DATLLQ010000133.1 coordinate 2,915, forward strand.
GTGGGAGCACTGGTGTGGGTCAACCATGCGGCGGCGCGCTCGCTTGGTCTGGACGAGTCCGCGGTCCGGGCGCGTCTCCGGCTTGCACTTGCCGCGCTGCGTCTTGGCTCCACCGGCGGTTCAACGGCACCGTCGCGTCTGCTAGTGCTCGATCTGCCGCCGTCGATCGACGAAGGCGAGATCACCGACAAGGGGTATATCAATCAGCGCGCGGTCCTCGAACGGCGGGCGATGCACGTCGAGCATCTGCACGCCGGCGGATCGGGCGTCATCTGGGCCGAATAGTCGAAGAGTTGTATCCTGTGCCAGCCGGAGCGCCTTTTATGAGCGAATTGAACAACCTCCACGTCGAGCAGCAGTTGAAAGAGTTGTACGAAGGTTTCGCGGCGGGCCACGTCAGCCGTCGCGATTTCATGCGGCGAGCCACCGCGATGGGTGTTGCTGGTGCGGCAGCCGCCGCGCTCGGCTCGCTTGCAGCGCCGGCTGAAGTCTTTGCGCAACAGACAGCAGCCGCGTCCACCAAGATTCCACTCGATGTCGCCGAGTGGAGCTACATGTGGGTCAACGTCAAGCGCGCCGAGACGGCACGTGGCGCGTTCGTCGGCGGTCAGCAGATGTACGTCGAGTACATGATCCCGGCCCAGGTGAAGCGGCCGTTTCCTGTGGTGCTCGTGCACGGCGGCGGCGGGCAAGGCACCGACTGGATGGAGACGCCGGACGGGCGTCCCGGCTGGTTCCAGTACCTGGTGCAGGAGGGCTACAAGGTCTACGTCGTCGATCGCCCGGGCCACGGGCGCTCGCCGCTGCATCCGGATCTCCACGGCGCCTTCCCGGCCAACCACATCACGCTCGAAAGCCTCGCCGGGCGATTCACGCCGCCGTCCGCCAATCCGGCGC
>DATLLQ010000134.1:0-7228 GCA_035537775.1 Vicinamibacterales bacterium
GTGATGTCCATGATCAGCGCCCAGGTCAGGTCGGCGGTTGCCTCGGTCAGCACCTCGGGCGTGTTCGTGACGATGATGCCGCGGGCTGTCGCGGCCGGCACGTCGATGTTGTTGTAGCCGACGGCGACGTTGGCGATCACCTTGAGCCCTGGCGCTGCGTCCATCACCTCCGGCGTCATGGCATCCGTCAGAAGGCAGACGATGCCTTCCTTGTCGGCGATGCGCGTCTTCAGCTGCTGCGGCGAGAGCTGATCACCATCGTTGCGATCGACGTCACACGCGTTCTCGAGCGTGGCGAGGGCAGACGACGGAATCCGGCGAGTGAGAAGGACCTTGGGCTTGGGCATTCGGCCTGCTAATGGCCATAAGACTTGCAGTAGCCGCAATGATTGCAGGCCACTGCGAGTTCGATGACGCACGGCCCGTCGCTGTCCGCTCCGGCAGGAACGGCAAAGAGGGCGTGGCTGCTGTGCTGGCGAACGACCGCGAACGGCGCCATGGCCGCTGGTTCCGGCGCGGACACCGCAACCGCACGGCCAGCGGCATGCCTGGCGATTGCGTCACGGACGATGGCGCGCAGTTCCTGATCGTTCATCGCTGCCGGTCCGGCTGAAGCCGGACACTACGATCGATCTCGACGTGATCAACGATGCCGATGATCGCCGCATCGACCGGCGTCCCCTTGCGTCCGACGGCTTCAGCCGCGGCCCGGCCTTCCATCACGACGAGCACTTTCTCGTGAATCCCGGCCCCGACCGAGTCCACCGCGAGGATCGGAGTGCCGCGCGGCGTGTCCTCCAGCGTCAACGGCTGCACGAGGAGCAGCTTCGCGCCCTCGAATTTCTGGTGCTTCTGCGTCGCCACTACCGTCCCGACTACGCGTCCGAGTGTCACTGCAGCGGCTCCGCGTGCCAGTGATCCACGATGCCGACGACTCCAGCATCCGCCGGGACCTCAACAGGCGCGAACGGAAAGGCCGCTTCCTTTCCGCGGACGAAAAAGACGATCTCCCCGACTCCCGCGCCGACCGAGTCCACCGCGACCAGCGTCCTACCGGCCGGCTTGCCTGCGGCGTCAATGGGCTGGAGGACGAGCAGCGTGCGCCCCGTGAGGTTCTCGTCCTTTCGAGTGATGACGACGTCGCCGATGACTTTCGCGAGCTGCATCAGTCGCCTGCAGACACTTCCACGGCGTCCACGATGCCGACGATCGCCGCGTCAACGGGACAGTCTTTCATGCCCGACGCCATGCGGGCAGAGCTGCCGCTCACGATGAGGACCGTTTCGCCGACGCCGGCGTCTACGGTGTCGACCGCTACGAGATAGGAGCCTTCAGCTTTTCCGTGGGGGTCCATCGGTCGCGCCACCAGCAGCTTGGTGCTGACCAGCCGCGGGTCTTTCCGCGTCGCGACGACCGTCCCGACGACACGCGCGAGAATCATCCTGCGGAGCTAGTTGACGAACGGTTGATGTAGAACCTATGCCTTGGCGCCCGCGCCAGCCTTTCCGATCGGCAGCGCGTCTTCGAGGTTGGCGTGCGGACGCGGGATTACGTGAACGGAGACGAGCTCGCCGACGCGACGGGCGGCAGCGGCACCGGCGTCAGTGGCAGCCTTGACCGCCGCAACGTCACCGCGCACGATCGCGGTCACATAACCGGCGCCAATCTTCTCCCACCCGACGAGCGTGACCTTCGCGGCTTTGACCATGGCGTCTGCCGCCTCGATCATCGCGACCAGGCCCTTCGTCTCGATCATGCCGAGCGCCTCACCCATTGTGTCCTCGTCATCAACTCCCAGAGCCCAACTGCCAATTCCCAAGGTCGCTTGCGGCGCGCGGTGGTGGGAGTTGTGAGTTGGACGTTGGGTGTTTAGTTCGTCAATCTCTCAGTTGCTTGATCGCGTCAGCGATCAGGGCCGTAAGTTCGCCGTATGTTAGCCGAATTTCCCCGTCTCTGCTCGCCGCCGCCAGCGCACTCTTCGCATCAACGGCGGCAGGCTTGCCCGCCGCAGCACGCAGCGCGGAGGTGGGGAGTGGTCCAGAGACATCCGGCACGAGTCGCCCGTTCGTCGATGGCGGCGCCTCGAGCACCTGGCAGAGCAGCTGATCGACATCCTGAGGCGTGTCCGGATCGGTGCAGAGCGGCGCCGGCGCGGCAATCCCGTAGTAGCCCCGAAGGCCCTGCAGCCGCTCCACCTCCTCGCGCGAAATCAGGTTCTCTCGGCCGAGAAGGCGGGCCACCAGACTGATCTTCGCGAAGTGCTCGATCGTCTCCATCTTGTAGTACGCCGCCATGACGGACGGGCCGCACGTCACCGCGCCATGGTTCGCCAGCAGCATGCCGTCGTGCGCCTTGATGTACTTCCGGACCGCCTCCGGCAGCTCCGCCGTCGACGGGGTCCCGTACTCCGCGATCGGGATGCTGCCGAGCGTGGTGATCACTTCGGCGAGCACGGCCCTGGTCAGCGGGATGCCGGCCACCGCGAACCCGGTTGCAAGCGGCGGGTGGGCGTGAACCACGCCGTTGACGTCCGGGCGGTTGCGGTAGATCTCCAGGTGCATCGGCAGCTCGGACGACGCGTCGCGATCGCCGCTCACCTTGTTGCCGTCGTAGTCGACGATGACCATCATGTCGGGGGTCATGAACCCCTTGGACACGCTCTTCGGGGTGGTCATCAGCCGCCTGTCGTCAAGACGCGCGCTGATGTTGCCGTCGTTAGACGCCACATACCCGCGTGAGTACATGCGGCGACCCGCTTCGACGATGTCCGCGCGGAGCTGTTCTTCCAGTCGAGTGCTCATCTCAGGCGGCCTTGTACCGCGCCCGGCATTCCTCTGAACAGAAATAGTGCGTCGAACCGCCTGACGTCAGCGAGAGTGCGCTGCCGGGCGACACAAACGTCCCGCACACAGGGTCCCGTACGAGCTTGACGGGGTCGGACTGCCGCCCGGACCCGCGGGCGCCGTCGAGAATGCCATCCACCACGCGCCAGAACGCCCGGGCGATCAGCAGCGCGACGATGACAAAGAGAAGAACCTTGATCACTGATTCGTGGTGCCTTGTCGCGCATGGGCAGCGGCCACGGTCTCGAGCATTTCACGGGCTCGCTGACCCTCCGGAGTGTCTGGCGCCAGCTCGACGACCCGTTTCCAGACGTTGGCGGCACCGTCGAGATCCCGCTTCCCAATCGCGAGCACAATGCCCTTGTTCAGCAATGTCTTCGTATGGTCCGGGCTGACCTTGAGCGAGTGCTCGAACTGCTTCAGCGCTTCGTCGGTGCGGTTGCTCAAGTAGTAGGAGATCCCGAGGTCCGTGCTGACGTTCGGGTTGTTCGGGTCGAGCTTGAGCGCGCGTTCGTAGGCATCGATGGCGTTCGCCCATTGCTCGGAATCGTGATACAGGTTCCCCAGCTGCGTAAGGCTGGCGACATCCCGCGGGTTCTTCTCAATGGCGCTCCGGAGCTCGCGGACCCTGGCCTCGTCAAGTGGCGGAGGAGGGGGCGGCTCATTGGCCGCCGCAGGAGCAGCAGCAGCTGGAGCAGCCGGGGGCGCGAACTCGTCGGGACGATTCGCCTCCTGCGTAGCCAGCACCCAGCCGAGGATGACGCCAAAGCACATCCCCGCCACCGCGAACGCAACCGATTCAGCCTTCATGAACGGGAACGATCTTAGTTCAGCCTAACAGTCGCCGGAACGGCTCGCTGGTCCGGCTGAAGCCGGACACTACGAGGACTGCAGGACGCTCAAATACTCGCGGACGCTGCGATCGAGCCCGACATAAAGGGCGTGACTGATCAGCGCGTGGCCGATCGACACCTCCTCGAGGTGTGGCAGCGTTCGAAAGAGCGTCAGATTGGCCAGATCGAGGTCGTGGCCGGCGTTCACACCAAGTCCGATGGCATGGGCGAGTTCAGCGGCGGCGGCATAGGTGCGTAATGATGCGGCGGCAGCGTCCTGCCCGCGCTCGAAGGCGCGCGCAAACGGCTCGGTGTACAGCTCGACCCGGTCCGCGCCCACATCCTTCGCCCATCTGACGGGCGCCTCCGCGGCTTCCACAAAGAGGCTGACCCGGATCCCGGCCTTCCTGAGATCGCCGACCAGCGAGGCAAGCGCCGGCCGGGGCGTATCGGCCGGCCAGCCAGCCTGGCTCGTGACCTCACCCGGCTGGACGGGAACGATCGTGCATTGGGTCGGCCGCAGCTCGAGAACCATCGCCATCAGATCCGGACGCGGATCGCCTTCGATGTTGTACTCGGTGTGCGATCCGAGCTCGCGCAGAAGGGCCGACACCTCACGCACGTCGCGCTCCGTGATGTGCCGGGCATCGGCTCGAGGGTGGACGGTGATCCCCGGGACTCCGGCGGCGACACAGACCCGTGTCGCGTCGAGCACCGACGGAATGCTGCCGCCGCGCGAATTGCGAAGTGTTGCGACCTTGTTGAGATTGACGGAGAGCCGGATCACACGGGCGCCCCGACGTGCTCCCTCACAGCGTCGATGATTTCCTGGCCCCAGCGGCGAATCTCTTCCTGGTCCTGGCCCTCGAGCATCACTCGCAGAAGCGGCTCGGTGCCTGAATACCGGACGAGCAGCCGTCCCTTTCCGGCAAGACGCGACTCCACCTGGTCGATCACCGCCGCGACGCCGGCAACGGTCTTCAAATCGACCTTCTGATGCACGCGCAGGTTCATCAGCACCTGCGGATACGTCGTCAAATCCGACGCGAGATCGGCCAGCGAACGCCCCGTCACCGCCATCGTCCGGAGAACGTTCAGCGACGTCGCGAGCCCGTCTCCAGTAAAGAGATACTCGGAGAAGATGACGTGACCTGACTGCTCACCGCCGAGCACCAGGCCGCGACGCAGCATTTCCTCCGCCACGTATTTATCGCCGACCTGGGCGCGCACGAGTCCGACGCCGGCCTCACGCAGCGCGATCTCGAGGCCGATGTTGCTCATCACTGTCGCGACGATCGCATCGCCCTTGAGCCGGCCTTCCGACTTCAGCTGCTTCGCGCACATCAGCATCACCGCGTCGCCGTCCACGACACGGCCCTGAGCATCGACGAAGATCGCCCGGTCGCCGTCGCCGTCATACGCGATGCCGAGGTCGTATCCACCCGATACGACAGTCTTTGCCAGCAGTCCGGGTGCGGTCGATCCGCAGTTCAGGTTGATGTTCCGGCCGTCCGGCTCGCAACCGATGCAGAGCGTCTCCAGGCCAAGCTCGCGGAACACGCGCGGCGCCACGGTTGTCGTTGCGCCGTTGGCGCAGTCGATGACGACCCGGACGCCGTTGCGGTGAGCCGGCGGAAGGATCTCCAGGAGATGGCCGTTATATGCGGAGCGATAGTCGATCTGCTCGACGGTGTTCGGGGCTCCGTCAGGATCAGGAATTGTCCACGACGTGTCGGCAACAATCGCCTCGACTTGCTGCTCGAGTGTCTCGGTGAACTTCTCGCCAGCTCCGGAGAACACCTTGATGCCGTTGTCCTCGAACGGATTGTGGGACGCTGAAATGACTACGCCGGCGGTGTATCCCATGCGCGGCGTGAGGTAGGCCACCGCGGGAGTGGGAATGACGCCTGCGCTCGTGAGCACGCCGCCTTGAGTGCTGATGCCGAATGCCAGTTCCTGCTCGATCCAGCCGCCCGACTCTCGTGTATCGCGTCCGGCGAGAAACCTGACCGGCTTGTCGCCGTGGTGCAGCGCCCTGGCCAGCGCCGCGCCCAGCCGCCGCACCGTCGTCGCATCGAGCGGAAACTCGCCGGCCTTCCCGCGCACGCCGTCCGTACCAAACAACCGACCCATGGTTTCCCTATCGTGGCCGAGACACCGGCCGGATTGTCACCGTTACGCGGACGAGGTTCGGGTTCTTGAGACGAACCGTCGGATCCGACACGCCCGCGCTGACCATTTTCACTATGGGCCGCGATTCACCAGCCACCGGAACCGGCTCGGTAATCGCGGCAGTCACGGCGTTCACCGCGCTTTGCGGGCCGACGACCTCGACCGTCGGCGGCTCGGCGCTTCGCACCGCAATTTCGTATCCGACCGCCGGTTCACCCTCGACCTGTGGCATGACGGGCACTGTTTTCGTCATCGAGGACTCGAAGCTCAGGTACAAAGTCGTCGGAACCACCTGCAAGATCTCGACTCCAAACGGAGCACGCACATCCGACGCGGACAGATGAAACAAACGCTGGCCGGGACGGGCGTCCTGGAGGTCGACGACGGCCACCATCTCGCCAGCGGGAATCCGGCTCAGTCGGCCCGACGCGCCCCGGACTCGGAGATCGACGATATTTGGTGGCTCGCCGACCAGCTCGAGCTGCGGCGGCACATTGGTGAACTCGAGCGGCACCCGGATGGCGCGCTCCACCGTCTGTTCACCGGCGACGACAAGCCACAGCAGAGCCGCCAGCGCGATCGACATGCTCTTGAGGCCGATGTGGCGGAGTCCGATGATCGCCATCAGACGAGCGAGCCTCCCTGCCGGACGCGCGGCACGGGACCAGTGCGCCGGCCGCCGAGGAGAGCGCGCAGACGAAGACGCAACGCTTCTGCAGTCAGGCTGCGTTCCAGATCGCCGGCGAGCGCCAGCGAGATGGTCCCCGTCTCCTCCGACACGACGATGGCCACTGAGTCGTTCTCCTCGGTCAGCCCGAGCGCGGCCCGGTGTCGTGTGCCCAGCTCGCGGCTGACACGCGGACTCACCGACAGCGGGAGGAAGCAGGCCGCAGCGGCGACCCGGTCCCCCTGGACGATGGCGGCTCCGTCGTGCAGCGGCGAACCCGGCTGGAAGATCGTCGCCATCAGGTCATGGGTGACGGTCGCATCCAGCGGGATGCCCCCCTCGATGTAGTTGCGCAGGCCGATCTGCCGTTCGAGAACCATGATGGCGCCGATGCGCCGTGCCGCGAGCGTGGTGGCCGCGGTGACGAGCTCCTCGAGCGTTTCATCGGTGCTGATGGCGCGCTCGAAGTAGCGGAAGAACGAGGCCCGTCCGAAGTGTGCCAGCGCGCGGCGGATGTCCGACTGAAAGAGCACGATGATGCCGACGACCACGTACGGGGCGACGAGGTTCCTGATGACCCAGTTCACCGTCTCGAGATGGAGCCACTCGGAGACGAAGAACAACGCGATCAGGAACCCGCCGCTGAGCGCCATCTGTACCGCGCGCGTTCCGCGGATGAGCAGCAGCAGCTCGTAGATGAGAAACGAGACCAG
>DATLLQ010000135.1:0-2523 GCA_035537775.1 Vicinamibacterales bacterium
CCGGACCTGTTCAACCAGCACAGGCTGGACGGCATGCGAGCGAAGCTCGGACTGTTTACGCGAGAAGACGATGACGAAGCGCTCGTCAACGATCTGCTCGCGTGGATGCAGCGGCGGTCTGCCGACTTCACGAACACGTTCCGGTCGCTGACCAGCGGGCGTCTGGTCGGAAACTCGATCAACGCCGATCCGGAGCTCGAGGCCTGGCGTTGTCGTTGGGAGGCGCGCCGCGGGCGGCAGCCGCAGTCGCTCGTCGAGGCCGAGACCCTGATGCGGCAGCACAACCCGGCTTTCATCCCGCGCAATCACAACGTGGAGGCGGCGCTCGTAGCCGCGACCACCAGCCACGATTTTTCCTTGATGGAGCGACTGCTCGAGGTGTTGGCCGCACCCTACGACTACGAACGCGACCTGCCGATGTTCAGCGCGCCGGGCTCGGGCGAGCGGCCGTACCGCACGTTTTGCGGCACCTAAACGGACCGCACTCCTTCCGCGATGGAGCGTGTCAGCGCCAGCCAAGCTCCGGGGCGACGTACTTGAGAATGCTCTCGATGGCGTGAGCGTTGTACTCCACGCCCAACTGATTGGGGACGGTAAGGAGGAGCGTGTCGGCGGCGGCGATGGCCTCGTCCGCTGCGAGTTGTTTGACCAACATGTCGGGTTCGGCGGCGTACGACCGGCCGAAGATCGCGCGAGTGTTCGCGTCGATGTAACCAATCTGATCCTGGTCGCGAGCGTCGCGTCCGAAGTAGGCGCGGTCGCGGTCGTCGACGAGCGCGAAGATACTCCGGCTCACCGAGACGCGCGGCTCATGCTGGTGCCCGGCCTCCTTCCATGCCTCCCGGTACGCATCGATCTGCTTCCGCTGCTGAATGTGCAGAGGCTCGCCGCTCTCGTCGTCCTTGAGCGTCGAACTCTGGAGGTTCATGCCTAGCTTCGCGGCCCACTTGGATGTCGCGTTCGAGCTCGAGCCCCACCAGATCCGCTCGCGCAGCCCCTTCGAATGTGGCTCGACGCGCAGCAGCCCGGGCGGATTGGGGAACATCGGCCGCGGGTTGGGCTTGGCAAACCCATGACCCTCGAGCGCCTCGAGGAAGACCTCGGCGTGGCGGCGCGCCATGTCGGCAGCGGTCTCGCCGTCACGGGGTGCATAGCCGAAATAGCGCCAGCCGTCGATCACTTGCTCCGGTGACCCGCGGCTGATGCCCAGTTGAAGCCGGCCGCCCGCGATGATATCCGCCGCCCCCGCATCCTCGACCATGTACAGCGGGTTCTCATAGCGCATGTCGATGACGGCGGTGCCAATCTCGATCTTCTTGGTGCGCGCGCCAACGGCCGCGAGGAGCGGGAACGGCGAACCGAGTTGTTGGGCGAAGTGGTGCACGCGGAAGTAGGCACCATCAGCGCCCAGTTCTTCAGCGGCCACCGCCAGATCGATCGACTGGAGCAGCGAGTCCGCCGCCGTGCGCACCTGCGAGTGGGGCGACGGCGTCCAGTGCCCGAACGACAGAAACCCGATCTTTTTCACTCGTACATCCTCTTTCTCGAATGGAGAACTCAAAAGTCTATTCGATTCAGCTATAGTCGGCTGTCTCAGCGCATCCCCAGTGTCCTTCACACAAACCCATCCCGTCGCACTGCGAGTGGCCAGCGCTCCGGTCCAGACCATCACACCAGAACGTGCCGCGGGTTTCGTCACGTCGGGGATGTGGCTGGACTACGGCGCCGCGTTGTGTCAACCCGATGTGTTCGACAGGGCCCTTGGGGGCCGCATCCACCAGGTCTCGAACATCAAGCTCCGTCACTGTCTCACCATGCGCCCGCGCGCGGTGCTGGAGGCCGATCCCGACGGTCACCACATCTTTGCGTTCAGCCTGCATTACTCCAGCTACGACCGGAAGAAACACGACGAGGGACGCTGCAACTACATCCCGGTCAATCTCGGCGAGATCCCTGACTACTACCGGCGCTTCATCGACCCGGTGGACATCGTCGTTCTCAAGACCTGTCCGCTCGACGGAAACGGTTACTACAATCTGAGCGCCGCCAACCTGTGGCATCACGCCGTCATCGAGCGCGCCCGTATCGTCATCGTCGAGACGAGCCGGGGGCTGCCGCATGTCCATGGCGAACAGACGGGCCTCCACGTCAGCGAGGTCGACTACGTGATAGAGGGAGACGACGCCCGGCGCCTGAACTCCCGAACCCGCCGATCCGCGAGGTCGACGCCGCCGTCGGACGGCTCATCGCGTCGGAAATCGAGGACGGGGATTGCCTGCAGATCGGGATCGGCGGCATGCCAAATGCCGTATGCGCGCTGCTGCTTCAAAGCGGCGTGCGCGATCTTGGCGTGCACACCGAGATGATGATCGACGGCCTCGCCGACCTTTACAAGGCAGGACGGATCTCTGGCGCCAGAAAGCGGTTGAATCCAGGCAAGCTGGTCTACTCGTTCGCGCTCGGCTCGCGCGATCTCTATGCCACGCTCGACGGCAACCACGACATGCATTGCTGTCCGGTGGA
>DATLLQ010000136.1:0-14140 GCA_035537775.1 Vicinamibacterales bacterium
GCTTCCGTCGAGCCGGATGACGCGCGCATCGTGGACCATTTCGTTGACGATCACCACGTGATCCCGGGTCTGGAAGAACTGGGCGTTGTTGTTGTAGGCGGTGGGGAGCATCGGCGCACCGCCGCCCCCGAACAGAATGCATCGCTCCGCGAGGGGGCGATCTTCCGGCCCGTCGGCTGGGCGCAGCCGTCGCGCCTCCGCACGCGCCGCGGCCCGTCGCTGGGCGTCCGGCGTGAGCGGAGGAATCTTTCCATCGGGAGGATCGACGACCAGCGACGTCCGCCTCGTCGAGACCACCTTGGTCCCACGGTCCCACCAGAAGTCGTTGTAGGCGCGCGTCACATCGGCCTCGGCGGTGCCGTCGCGCCGATCCCGGTTGTTCTCGCGGAGGACGCGTTGCTCGTACTCGGCCACTTCCTGTTCGGACAGGAACTCCTTGCCCGCGAACTCGGCCGGTCGTTCCAGCGGCGTCAGCGTCGCGTAACTCCATAGGCCCTGGAGATCCGGGTGGCCATCTGGCGTGCGCGGAGGTGTCCAGGCGGCCGAGGCCGTTGCAGTCGCCGCAACAGACGGAGCCTGCGCGTCGAGGGGAACCGTGACCGCTGTCGTCAGAACGACAATCGATACGAGGAATCGGGATTTCATCCGAACCTCCACTATTTGCCCGTCTGCTTGCGAAGATGGCCGTATATCAGCTCTTCCGCGAACTCGACGCACTTGAATTCCATCAGTCGAGCTCCCGTGTCCATCCGCCGATAGAGCGGCATGCTGATCTTCCACGGCCGGGTGAACACTTTGGGATCCTCGATGGTCGCCTCGTAAAGGAGATGATTGGGACCCATCGGCGTGTAGCGTTCGACAACGTGGAGCGCGTCGCTGTGGAAGTTGCCCGCCCGATCGAACCAGGTCTGATCGTTCAAGCTCGTGACGTCGACGACCAGGGTGTCGCCGTCCCATCGCCCAACGGACCATCCCATCCACGAATCGGCAGGGGCCGGTCCGGGATCCTCCATGAAGATATTGCGAACGGCGCCAGCATATTGATACGCGAACAGGATGGCCTTCGGGCTTTGAACGATCTGGAACGGGTGAGGTATGTACGTCCCCCGGGGCACGCCCGGTAGATAGCACTTGGCCTCGGGATCCAGCGACAGTCGATTCTGGTAGTTGGCCTTCTTCTTCTCCAGGGCCTGGGGCTGGTACGGGATGGGGCCGCCTTCGACCACGCCCATCCCGGGAGGAGTTGCGCCGATCGCGCCCGTCTGCGCCAGCGGGGCTGATGCCGCGGCGTGAGCCTCGATGTCCCAGTTCGCTTCGCTCAACGTCTGCCAGATGCCGTTCAAGTCGGGCTTGCCATCAGCCGTGCGGGCGAACGGCGCCTGCGTCTGACCGATGGCCGGCAGGTCGGACATGAGGAGGAGCGCCGAGGCCGCGATGACCGCGAATCCCGACCGTCTGCACATCGCGAAGGCTGGGTTCAAGACCGCGTTCACGGTGTTCCTTTCTTCGACGCTGCCTCGGCGGCCTTGTCGCGGGCACGGCCACCACCGAGAATGCCCGCCACCGCCGAATTCCCCTCGTGGCAGGCGTATTCGTAGATCACATAGGTCGGATCTCTGTTGAGGGGAATGGCCACCTTCCAAGGTCTCGTGTAGACGTTCGGATCGTCGATAGTGACCTCGTAGTCGATCGTGTCGGCGTCCACCCGCGTGAAGCGCTCCACCACGTGCAACGCCGTGCTCTGGGGAATGCCCTTGATGCGTCCGGCCGACGCACTGGTGGCAATCCACCCCTTGCCGTTGAAGTTCGTAGTGTCGACGACCAGCGTCTCGCCCTCCCAGCGGCCAACGGAGTCGCCGTTCCACATCGCGACGCTCGAATGCGGGTGCGGACGTCCATCGAGAGGAATCATGCGGGCTTCGTGAATCATCTCGTAAAGAATTACGACGTACCCGGGAATCTGCACGATCTGGTACGCGTTGTTGTAACCGGCGGGGAACATCCCGCCCGGCACACCGCGCGTGATACAGCGATCCCAGACGCTCATGTGTTCATATGAGTCGGCTTCGTGCGCGAGGTTGTAATCCCTTCTCGCTTCGGCTTCCGGTTTCAGAGGGACTCTGCCATCCGCGGGTTCCACGACCAGCGACGTGCGTCTCGTTTTGACCACGCTCGTCCCGCGGTCGAACCAGAACTGGTTGTAGGTGCCCGTGTCGCCTTGCTTGGGAGGAGCATCGACCGCGTTCGCGGCGGTCCGGGCTTCCAGATCGGCCGCTTCCTTTTCCGTCAGGAACTCCTTGGTCGCAAATTCGCTCGGCCGTTCGAAAGGCGTGATCGTCGCGTTGACCCAGATCCCATGAAGGTCCGGCTGCCCATCCGGGGTCCGTTGCGTCCAGGCCTTTCCGGTCGCCTGCGCCTGGCCAGCGACAACGTCGGGCGCCAGACAGACAGCCGCAATTCCTACTGCCAGCAGACTCAGCATGAGAGCGCGCAGTCGGTCGCTCATGCGAAACCTCCCTCTATTCGACGGTCAACCCCCGCTCCTGCATCAGGCGGCGAAGGAGCGCGGCCGTCTGCGGCTGAGCGAGCACAGCATCTTCGAAGACGGCGCCTTCGGCAATCCGCCAGGGCGTCTGTCCTTTCTTGTTCTTCACGTCGAGCCTGGCGCCCGCCGCGACCAGCATCTCCACCGCGGCATTCGAGCCCCAGATGGCGACACCATGCAGCGCGGTATTCCCTTCGTCGTCGATCGTCGTCGCGTCGGCGCCATGGTCCAGGCAGAACTTGATGGCGGCGGCGACTTCCTCTGGAGTGCCGGGGCTTTCTCCCGGTTTTTCGATGACGAGCCCGGACGCGGCGAGCAGCGGCGTGTCGCCGGTGCTGTTGGGGAGCAGCGGGTTCGCGCCGTGCTCGACGAGGAGCCTCATCAGAGGCAGGTCGAGGGTTTGAGCGGCGACCCAGAACGACGTCGACCCGACCTCGGTCAGGCGCTTCCGCCCGACATTGACCGTGTCTGGATTCCTGGTCGCCTGACGGTTCGGATTCGCGCCGCGGGTCAGCAACTGGGTTGCGAGCGTGAGGCTGTCCAACCTGTCTTTCGGCACCAGCCCAGGATTGTTGACGCCCGTATTGGGCCGCCGCGTGTAGGCAATCTGATGGAGAGGCGTCCATCCCTGGCCCGCCGCATTCGGATCGGCGCCCTGCTGCAGGAGAAACGCGGCCAGTTCGTAATGCGTGCTGGCAATCGCGAGCACCAGAACGCCGGTACCATCGGAGGTGCCATCGTGCACGGTGGCGCCGGTCCCAAGCAGCACCTTCACAACGTCTGCCGAGCCCGCTCGCACCGCGAAATGCAGTGCGGTAAAACCGGCCTGTTTCGTGACATCGGAGTTGCGCTCGGCCTCCCGACCGATTCCTCCCGTTCGAGCCTGCGGCCGGGGCGCATATTTGGTTCGCGCTTGCACATCGGCGCCCGCTTCAATCAGCGCTTCGACCGCGGCAACGTTGTTGCCCGCCGCCGCCCACATCAGCGCCGTCTGACCCTTCCAGTTCTCGCGCGCGTTGACATCTGCGCCGCCGCGGAGCAGCGCCTTGACGGCGCCAACAGTGCCGGTCCGCGCCGCCGTCATCAGCGCCGTATCACCTTCCCGCATCGTGGTATTCGGATCGGCGCCGGCGGCGAGCAGCTTCTCGACCATCGCCTCGTTGCCGTTGATGCACGCGAGCCAGAGCGGCGTCACGCCGTAGCGGTTGGGAGCGCCGACGTTGCCGCCCGCCCGAATGAGCAGGTCCGCTGCAGCGAGATTGTCGAAATGAACGGCCCAGTGGAGCGCCGTTGTCCCATCCACTTCGGCGACGTTGACGTCGGCGCGCGCGGCCACCAACGCTCGCACCGCTTCTGTGTCGCCAGCCTTGACCGCTTCGATGAGCGGCACGCCGGCAAGCAACGCCGCCATCGTGACTGTAATCAGCATCTCTTTTCTCACTGGCGCTGGGGGCCCCGGAATGGTCTCTAGCCCCTAGCCTCTGACCTCTGACCTCTGACCTCTGACCTCTGACCTCTGACCTCCAACCTCCAACCTCCAACCTCCAACCTCCAACCTCCAACCTCCAACCTCCAACCTAAATCCCCGTCAACCCCCCCGTGCTGTCGCCGAGCCTGTCGACCCTGACGCCGGCCTTGTCGAGCAGACTGACCAGCAGGTTCGTCATCGGCACGTTGTCGCCGGGCGAAAACGCGAGATGGCGCCCGCCCTTGAGCGTGCCGGCTCCGCCTCCCGCGACCACGAGCGGCAGGTTGACGTGCAGGTGCACGTTCGGATTGCTCATGGCCCCGCCATAGAGCAGGATGCTGTGGTCGAGCAGGTTGCCGTCGCCGTCAGGAGTCGATCGAAGCCGCTCGAGGAAGTGAGCGAACAGCTCCGCGTGCCACGCGTTGAGCCGAGCATATTTCTCGAGCTGCTCCGGTTTGTCGCCGTGATGCGACAGACCGTGATGTGGCTCCGAGATGCCGATTTCGGGGTAGGGCCGGCTGTTCAGCTCGCGTCCGTACATCAGCGTGAACACGCGGGTCAGATCCGACTGAAATGCCAGCCACTGCAAATCGAACAGCAGTTTCAGATGTTCGTCGAACCTCGACGGGATGCCGACCGGCCGTTCCGGCACGGGCAACGTCGAGGCAGCATTCTGTTCCTCTGCCGTCTGGATACGCCGCTCCACTTCGCGCACGGCGTCGAGGTACTCCTCGACTCGAGTGCGGTCGCCCGGACCGAGGCTTCCCACCAGTCGCCCTAGATCCTCGTTGACGCGGTCGAGCAGGCTGCGCTTCCTCCGCATCCGCTCGATCCGCTCCTCCGTCGTGCCGCCTTCGCCGAACATCCGCTCGAAGACGACGGTCGGGTTGTTCTCGTTGGGCAGCGGTGTCGTGGGCGACTGCCACGATACCGTGTTCATGTAGGCGCAGCTGTAGCCCGATTCGCACTGGCCGCCCAGCACGAGATCGATTTCCGAGGAAATCAGCTCCATCGACGGCAGGACCGTGTCCTTGCCGAACTGCGCGGCGGCAATCTGGTCCGCCGTCGCGCTGAGGCGGATATCCGCACCTTCGGTCTTCCTGGGATGGACGCCGCTCAACCAGGTGGCGCAGGCGCGCGTGTGTTCGCCGTTGCCGTCGCCGAGCGATTCCCCCTGCTTCTGTGCGAGGCCGCTGACAACCGTCACCCGATCGCGGTACGGGGCGAACGGTTTCAGGATTGGCGACCATTCGAAGTCTGCGCCGGTCCTCGTCGGCGTCCAGTGGTTGATCGTCTCGTTCATGGCGACGCCATTGGGAAAATAGACGAACCCCATGCGGCACTTCGGCCCGGCGGCGGCCGCTCTGACGGAGAACGCAGGCACCATGGCATCGAGCAGCGGCAGGGCAATCGTCGCCCCGAGACCGCGAAGGAACGTCCGCCGGGGTAATGCCATTTTGGTGATGATCATGGCTGCTCCTGCCTCCGCATCTGAAAGGGGACGCTCTTGACGATGCCGAGGACGATTGACGACGTGCGGTAGCTGTCCCGGGCCGCATCACGCGTGATGGCGCGAACGGCCGGCATATCGTAGTGCTCGAGCCCGCGCCCGAGCGCATATGTCAGCAGTTTCCTGGTAAACGTTCCGACGAAGCGATCGGGATTGGCAACGAGAACGCTGCGCAGGCCGGCAGGGCCCGTGAAGGCCGTCCCGTCCGTCAGCACGACGGAGGCGTCGATCGGAAGCAAGGCTTCGTCGACGGTCCGCCACCGTCCGACGAAGTCGAAATTCTCGAAAGACAATCCGAGCGGATCCATCATCGCGTGACAGCTGGCGCATGTCGGGTTCGCCCGATGCTGCGCGATGCGCTGGCGCATCGAGAGCTCTTCGTCGGCGGCGTTGGGCTTCTCCTTGAGGGCGGGCACGTCGGGCGGTGGGTCCGGAACCTCGGTGCCGAGCATGTTCTCGAGAATCCATTTGCCCCTCACAACCGGTGAGGTCCGATTGGGAAACGCCGTAACCGACAGGATGCTTCCGTGCCCAAGCAGTCCACGGCGGTTCTCGTCGTTCTGCTCGACGCGGCGAAAATGGGTGCCGCGGACGTTTGGTATGCCGTAGTGCCTCGCGAGCCGCTCGTTCACGAACGTGTAGTTGGCGGTCAGCAGCTCCAGCACGCTCCGGTTCTCGCGGAAGATGCTGGTGGTGAACATCTCCGTCTCGCGCCGGAATCCCTGCCGGAGATCCTCGTCGAAATCGGGATCTTTACGGGGATCGGGCAACACCGCCTGGAGATTGCGCAGGAAGAGCCATTGACCGACGAAGTTGCTCACGAGCGCCTCGGCGCGAGGATCGGCGAGCATCCGCTGCACCTGCTGCTCGAGCACCGCGGGGTTCGACAACCTGCCGGAGCTCGCCGCCTCGAGCAGCGCCTCATCCGGGATGCTGCTCCACAAGAAGAACGAGAGCCGTGACGCCAGCTCCAGGTCGCTGATCCGATAGATCCGGTTCGGTGTCGTCTTCGGATCCGACGTGGGGCCGTTGCGCCAGGCGACCGCACTGTCGAGAGGTTCCCGCTCGATGCGGAACAGGAACTCCGGGCTCACCAGGAGTCCTTCGACAGCGCGCTCGATACCGGTTTCGAAGTCCCCTTCGCGCCGGCCTTCGGCATATGAGGCGAGCAGGGATTGCAGATCCGTCTCGCTTACGGGTCGTCTGAATCCCCGTCGAGCCAGCGTCGAGAGGATCGTCTTCGCGCACGCCGTTTCGTCCGATTCCTGCCGAGGGTTGCAGACGAAGATGCGTTGACGGCTCGGTGTATCGCCCGCGCCCGTTGCGTTGAAGGGACCCGTGATGTCGATCGTTCGAAGATAAGCGCCCTTCTGGGTGGTGTAGTAGCCGTTGGGGCCTCCAGGAACGGGCTTCTGGAAGGGCTCCAGGAGATTCTCGAGAAGCGCTGGCGTTCTGTTGAGAAACGTCAGGGCGACGGTCCTGGGCCCCGCCTTTGCGGGAAACCGGATCTGCCAGTCGGCATCCAGCGCGCGGCGATTCGGGCCCGGTCCGTCGCTTGCGGTGTTGACAGGCAACTCGAAGACATGCAGCGGGACACCGTCGACGCTGAGCTCGAGCCTCTGCGTCTCGTCGAAGAGCGGGATATCGTCGAAGCTGGCGCCGGCATAACGCGTCAGCTGCACGCGAACGACGTATTCGCCGTCTCTCGGGAAGCTATAGCGCAGGCTCGCTCCCCCTCGAGTGCCGAACGGCAGGCCATCGATGCGATCGTCTTGTCGGAGCTCCGGCGGCACGAGAAAGGTGTCGGTAGTCGCCGCCCTCGCCGACGCCCCGACGGCGAGGCTGCTGAGCTTCTGCGCGGCCGCGATGTATCGCTCCATCAACGTTGGCGACATTCGCTGCACGCCGGCGATGTTGTCGAACCCGTAGCTCACATCGTCGGCCGGGAGCAGCGAGCTGACGTCGATATCGAGCGCCAGCAGATCGCGAACCGCGTTGCGATACTCTGCTCGGTTCAGTCGATGCAGCGCCTCGGTACGACCGGGATCGGGGTTCCTCTCCGCCGCTCGGTCGAGCGAGGTCTCGAGGTGTGCCAGCAACCCCTTGTACGCGGCCGCGTCCGGGCGGGGGAGTCCCGGAGGCGGCATGAGATTGGCCTGGAGCTTCTGAACGACCCGCTCCCACACTTCGGGGGCGTCGCCGACGTTGGCGACGTCAACGTTGTCGAGGGTCAGTCCCCCCGTCTTCGCGCGCTGGTTGTGACAGGTGACGCAGTACTTGGTGAGAAGGGACTGCTGGGCTGAAGCGCCGGCGAGTGGCGGGGCCTTTGGAGCGCTGAGGGCGCGCAGGTAGACGGTGGCACTCAGCGTGACCACTCCGACGCCAACCAGCGCCGCGACCACACGCCCTCGCATGGGTGCTCGTTGTCCGCCATCAGCCCGAGGGGCGAGGACGGATGCCGGGTTCATGGTATGCAGGTCGATCGTTGGCCGTCAACCATTTGGCGCGGTCCTCGCTTGCCGTGTCCGTGGCACCCGTGACCCGTCCAAGACGGTGGACCAAGGACGACGGACCAAGGACGATAGGAGCTCCTCTACGGCACCCGACAGCTGAAATTCGCGGCGTCGTCGATGCTCCCCGTCCCCGTGTATCTGGCAACCATCGGGTACGCGCAGAGCGGCCGCGTGCGGTCGACAATCCCCTTCGTGCTGTGCGAGGCGATCATCTGGTTCGGCGCCGTACCCTTTTCGACCCAGGCTTCCAGCGCCGTCAGGGCGTCGAAGGTGTTCGGCCCGTCGCCGCCGCGGCAGTGAGCCATTCCCGGGACCATGAACAGACGCAGCCAGTCGGCGGTCTTGCCGGCCCCTCCGGTCGCCGCCTGAACCTCGCCGTAGTAGTTGATGCTGGAGGTCGGGACGACCTGCTGATCGGCCCACCCATGATAAATGAGGAGCTTTCCGCCGCGTGACATGAACGCTGTCAGATTCGGGTCGGTGGCGTTCGCGGGATCGTCCATGTGCTCGAGCGGGGCCAGGTCGGTGGCCAGGTTGAAATTCTTCCAGTCCCAGTGCGGGTCTTTGAAGACGACATACTTGAGCCTGTCGAGTACGTTGTTATACGGCTCCGGTCCTCCTGCCTGAACGCCCCACCCCAACTCCGACCCTGGCTCGAGACGAGGCAGCAGCTCCTTGCCCGAACGCGGATGCATCACGGGGCTCAGGATCTTTGTCGCCGCCTGGACCTGCGGAGCCGTGAGGCACGTCGCGCTGTCACCGCTCTTGCACTCGATCGCCTTGAAGTCGAAGCGGCATTGCCGTGAATCGTCGATCAGCCCGTCCTTCAAGCCGTCGAGCGTGTCGCACGCGTTGACGACGGCCTGATGGATCATCGGGTACTTCGCGGGCGGAATGTAGCTCGCTGGCTCTTTCAGCGTGGCCTGCGGAATCGACATCCTCGCGGCCTGGTACATCGGGGTCGTGTTGATCGCGGGCGCGCCGGCGATGATGCCGTTGAAGTCGCCGGGGAAGCGCTGAGCCTCGAGAAGCGCTTGTCGGCCGCCAGCCGAGCAGCCGACGAAATACGAAAGCTGCGGACCGCGGTCGTAGAACGCTTCGACGATCGTTTTCGCCTTCACTGTCATCTCGTGAATGGCTCGGTACGAGTAGTCGATCAGCTTCTCGGGATGACCGAGCATGTCCTTCGCTGTGCCGCCGACGTGCCCCGTGTCGGTCGAGCTCGTCGCGTACCCGCGCTGGAGCGCCTCGCCCAACGCTGCATACAGAATCGATCCGGCCCAGCCACCGTTGCCGACGGCCTGATACTTGCCGTTCCAGTTCGAGACGGGGAGCCAGACTTCGACCTTGATATCGGAGTCGCTCGTGGGCCTCAGCGTCGCGGCCACCCGGCAGAAGGCAGGGAGGTTGGTCAGCGACGGATTCGGCTGGGCCGCCGCAGGGCCGGGTGGCGTGAACGTCCCGGCCGGTACGGTCGTGGCCAGCGTGATCGTCGCGTCCGGTGTTGAAAGGGCCGTCAGGCTTTCACACGTCGCGGCACCCGCAGGCGTTGCCCGCCACATGACGGCCGCAACCAGGAGCGCAACACTCGTAAGTCGTGCATGCATGTTCCCTCCCCGCCGGACGATTCTTAATGAGATGGCCCTCGTCGGGTCGGGACGATGGTCGCAGCTTCGTCCCGAGAAAACAATAACTGTTTGGCGGGTCGCGCGACGAGGTGACGGCTGAAGCCGAGTGGCTCTACAGCGATGCGTTGCTCTCGGCTGGCGCACCCGGCCTCGTGACGGTGGATCCCCGTATCCGGTGGGGCGGGGCCCGCGTCGAGGCGCGTTACGAGAACAAGCGCGACGTGAAGGATTTGACCGTGGTCCCCACCGCCGGGACGTTCAGACTCATGGGACCCGTGGTCGAGGCCGGCTTCCCGTCGGTGCCGGTGGCCGATGCCAGGGTCGAGGTGACGACTGGTGTGGGCGCCGGGCTGTTCGCGACAACAGATTTTTACGGAACTTACACTCTGTTCGGCGTCGCGGGTGAGACGACCATCCGAGTGACCAAGGATAACTACCAGCCGGCTGAACAGAACGTGACGATCGCGTCACACCGGACCCTGACGACGTCCCTGCAGTCGCTCGTCCCGCCCGCAGATGTGTCGGGCACGTACACGCTGACGATTGCAGCCGCCGAGGAGTGCGGCGTGGTTTCGGGTGCGGGCCATCTGCCCGAAGACGTCCGGGTCCGCAAATATTCTGCGGTCGTGACACAGACCGGCCCGGCCCTTCGGGTCGTGGCGACCGGGATGAATATAGCCATTCAGGGAAGGGACTACTTCGTCGGTCGTGTCGGCCCGGAAGGAATCGTCTTCGATCTGACATGGGATCCGTGGTGGGACTATCCCACGCTTGTCGAACAGCTCACGATTACCGGCACCGTCTTCGCCCCGACCGGCATCGCAGTGCTCAAAGGCTCAGGGGATCGTTTCGGCGGCACGCTCGACGGCGGACTGCACGTTTTCGATACCGTGCATCTGCTTGCGCCGATCACGGCGATCGCGGAGTGCTATTCGGCGACGCATCAGTTCGTCCTCTCCCGTTGAACGGCCGCGCCATCCCGCCAGTTCATTCGGATTCAGTTGACCGCGACCGGGCCTCGTCGTATGGTGCTGTCGGCACCCGGACGACGAGGATTCCCGGTGGACAACAAAGCACCCTTACGCGGGGGATCGGGAGGGAAATGTGCGGTTGCCAAGGACGTCATCGCCACTGTTGCTGTCGGGCACTCTGTTCTTCGTGGGTTGCCTGTGCGTAGCCGGTGCAGCCCAGCAGACCGCAGCCCCCACGGTCACTCTCTTCGAAGGCGCCAGGCTCATCGCCGGAGATCGCAGCGCGCCGATTGAAAACTCGGCCTTTCTCGTCGAGGGCAATCGGTTTACCCGGGTCGGAAGATCCGGCGAGATCTCGGTGCCGGCCGGAGGAGTCCGCGTCGACCTGACCGGCAAGACCGTGATGCCGGCGCTCATCGATCTCCACAGTCATCCCGGTTACGAGAACGCGACCACGGCAACCGAGGAAAAAGAAAATTACACCCGCGAAAATCTCATTGATCATCTGGAGCGCTTCGCATACAGCGGGCACGCGCTCACGGTAAGCCTTGGATCCGATCCGCCAGAAGACTTTGTGTGGCAGATGCGTGCCGATTCGAACCAGGACACCTTCACAGGTGCCCGTTTCTTCACGGTTGGCCGAGGGCTGGCGTGGCCAGGCACCGGGCCGACGGAGCTTGCGAGAAACGACACGGCGTATCCGATCGTCAGCACGTGGCAGGCGCGGCTTGCGGTCCGCGAGCTGGCCTCCCGAAAGGTCTCGTTCGTCAAGCTTTGGCTGGAAGATCGCGGAGGGTACGAGGTTCCTGCTGACCGCGCTCAGCGACAGGGTTTGGTCGATGAGCACGGCGTCCCTCGTCCCGGACGCCCGTTCCAGCTGACTCCTGAGATCTCTCGCGCGGCTGTGGATGAGGCGCGGAAGCACGGGCTTCGCACGCTGGCCCACGTCAAAACCCGCGAGGACCTGAAGGACCTGCTGCGCGCCGGGATAGACGGGTGGACCCACCCCATCGCTGATCTACCGGCGGACGATGAACTGCTCGCGCTGCTGAGGGAGCGGCCGAACCTTTGGTACATCCCTGCGATCACCCCGGCCGGGATTGGCGGCAGCGCTCCGCGAGCAGCGGGCGAGAGACCGTCGTGGCTTGCAGACCCGCTGCTGAGAGCTATCAAATGTCCCGCGTTCCTCGAAAGATGGGGGCAGTCTTTCGCGGACAGCAGAGGCGTGCCGCCGCCATCCGGCGGCCTGGGTGTCGAGAACGTGGCGAGGTTCCACAAGGCGGGTGTGCGCATTGCGCTCGGTGGCCACGACGCCGGAGGCAACCGCATCATCGGGTGGGGGAGCCACATGGAACTCGAAGCGTTCGTGAACTGGGTCGGCATGACGCCTCACGAAGCGATCGTCGCTGGCACGAGCGCCGCCGCCGAGGCGTTGGGAGCTGCCGATCTGGGATCGGTCGCGGCAGGCAAGGCCGCGGACTTCGTCGTGCTCGATGCCAACCCTCTCGACGACATCAGGAACACACGGCGGATTGCCCAGGTCTTTCTCAGGGGCCGAGAGATCGACCGGACCTCGATGAAAGCCAAGTGGCAGACGGCCTGCCGCGCTGCGGAAGCGAAGTTGGCTCGGGACTGACACGGCGCAAGCGGATGCAGTCGATCCGGAGGTAGAAAATGGTTCGCATCTCGAGCCGTCGAACCTTTGTGAAACACGCGGCGGTACTGCTGGCGGGCGCGCAGGCAAGTCGATGGGTGAGCCTCGCTGCGGCTGGGCAAACACCGGGCGCGGTCGTGGAGACCGCCGCGGGTAGGGTCCGCGGCGCCGCCGAAGCTGGCGTCAACATCTTCAAGGGCATTCCATACGGTGGCACGACGGCTGGCAGGAACCGTTTCATGCCGCCGACGAAACCGACGCCGTGGACCGGCACGCTGGTCGCCCTCGACTATGGACCCAGTGCGCCGCAAGGCAGCGGCGACGTCGCTCCGCAGTCTCCCTCACAGAGCGAGGACTGCCTGGTGCTGAACGTTTTTACGCCGGCGCTCGGCGGTGGAAGGAACCGGCCCGTGATGGTGTGGCTGCACGGCGGCGGTTTCTCAACGGGTTCGGGCTCACAACCCATCCTCGACGGCACCAGCCTTGCCCACACGCACGACGTGGTCGTCGTGACCATCAACCACCGGCTGAACGTGCTCGGTTCGACTTACCTGGGTGAGGCGGCGGGCCCGGACTTCGCGCTCTCCGGCTGCGTGGGGATGCTGGACATCGTCGCGGCGCTGGAGTGGGTGCGCGACAACATCGGTCGCTTCGGCGGCGATCCCAATCTGGTCACGATCTTCGGACAGTCCGGCGGCGGCCGGAAGGTCGCGACGCTGATGGCGATGCCCGCAGCCAAAGGACTGTTCCACAGGGCCATCATCGAGAGCGGCGCGATGCTGCGGCTGACGACCGAGGCCGACGCGATTCACGCGACGGACCTGCTGCTCATCGAGTTGGGACTGATGGCGGACCAGGCGCGCGAGCTGCAGACCGTTCCGATCGAGCGCCTGCTCGCCGCGGCCTCCGAAGTGTCCAGCAAGATCACGCTGCGCGAACCCGGGATGACCGCGAACACGCCGATGATCGACGGCAAGGCGCTGCCCGGCCATCCCTGGGACCCGGCGGCGCCGGCGCTCTCCGCCGACATTCCGCTGCTGATCGGGTACGCACGGACCGAGGAAACGCTCTACGACCGGCCCACGCCGGAAACGCTTGCCCTCGACGAGAACGGGCTGAGGAAACGTGCCGCCGCGCGCGTCGGTGGCGATCCGGATCGCGTCATCGACGCCTTCCGCAAGGCGCATCCAAAGGCCACGCCGTGGGATCTGTGGATCCTGATAGCCACCGATCACCCGCGCGGAACGTACGCGCGGGAGCTCGCCAAACGCAAAGCTCTTCAGGCGCGGGCCCCGGCGTTCTTCTATCGTTTTGACTGGGAGACCCCGGAGGGCGGCGGACACATGAGATCGCCGCACACGATCGAGATTCCGTTCGTCTTCAACAACATCAGGATTGCGGGCCCGCTCATCTCCAAAATGGCGCAGGCCCACGCGCTCGCCGAAAAGGTCAGCGCCGCGTGGGTGGCGTTCGCGCGTACTGGAAATCCCAATATCCCGAAGCTCCCGAAATGGCCGGCCTATTCCGCCGCGTCGCGCGACACGATGCTGTTCAACAACGAGAGCCGAGTGGAGCAGGATCCCGACAAAGGACCGCGTCTGGTGATGGAAGAAGTGCTGAATTTGTCTGCTGATTCGGTGGCCTCGAGATCCAAGGAGCCGAGATGAAACCAGGAAGGGAAACGGGGGGCGGATCATGAGGCGGATCATTGTGCTCGGTCTGCTGCTGGCGCTCGGCGTCCTCTCGATGGCGGCCGCCGCCATCCAGGCGCCGCCGCAGGCGGGTTTGTCGGCCGCTGCGATGACGGCTACCAGAATCGAGAAGGTCAAGGACAATCTCTACAACATCAGC
>DATLLQ010000137.1:0-11973 GCA_035537775.1 Vicinamibacterales bacterium
CGGGTGGCTTTTCAAACGGTGTCTGTGCGAACGCGGATGTCGCGAGACCAGCGATCGCAAACGCGATCAGCATCGAGTTGAACGTCTTCGGCATCTGGCGCCTCCGGGTTGTCGCAGTTACTGGAGGGGGGGGTCTGAATACTAAAACGCGAACGAGCCGATGACAATGGCCCCGGGTCACGGCTGCCTAGATCTGCATGCCCCAGCGCCGCACCGTGCGGTTTTCAATCGTCCGGAAGATGACGTGCTCGACGAACAGGCCAAACAGGATCACCGTCAGCAGCCCGGCAAACACCTGGGGAATCAGCAGCTGATTCTTGTGCTCGAAGATGTACCACCCGATGCCGCCGGACCCTGAGCTGACCCCGAAGACGAGTTCCGCCGCGATCAGCGTGCGCCAGGCAAATGCCCAGCCCACCTTCAGTCCGGTCAGGATGCTGGGAAACGCACCGGGGATCAGGATTTTCGTGATGAAGCCGGCCGCCGACAGCCCGTAGTTCTGGCCCACCATGCGGAGCGTCGGGCTGAGGGCACGAAAGCCGGCGTGTGTGTTGAGCGCCACGGACCAGAGCACCGCATGCACCAGCACGAAGATCACGCTGCCGTTGCCCAGCCCGAACCAGATCAGCGCCAGCGGCAGCAGCGCGATCGACGGCAGCGGGTTGAACATCGACGTGAGCATCTCGAGCAGGTCGGCGCCGATCTTCGAGACGCTGGCGAACGCCGTCAGCAGCGCCGCGAACAGAAGGCCGAGGACGTAGCCTTCGACCAGGAGCGTGAGCGTGTACCCGATCGCGCGCAGCAGCTCGCCCGATTCGATTCCAGCGACAAGAGCGCCGATCGTTGCCGAGAGCGTCGGGAACAACAGCGGATTGTTCAGCGCGCGCGCGTAGCCCTCCCAGACGAGCGCCAGCACCACGAGCAGCACAACTTTTCGCAGCGCGCTGTTTTCATACAAGCGCAGGTAGAGCGGAATCGACCGCTCAACGGGTTCACTCACGTCAAAAGCCCTTTTTGAACCACGAAGATCACAAAGATCACAAAGGCTAGAGGGATTCTGGACTCTATTCTTCGTGTTCTTCGTGTTCTTCGTGGTTCACACATTTCACGATTCCTTCGAAAACAACTGATCGTGAATTCGGGCCGATAGCAACCGGCCACCGGCGTCTCTCTCATCCACGCCTGAACAGTGAACTTCCGCCTTTACGGTCCCGGGGTGCGCACTGAGCAGCAGGATGCGGTTCCCGACCCGGATTGCCTCCTCAATCGAGTGCGTCACGAACAGCACGGTGAACTGCGTGTCGCTCCAGAGCTGCAGCAACTCCTCCTGCATCCGCGTGCGTGTCAGGGCATCGAGCGCGGCGAACGGCTCATCCATCAGCAGGATCCGCGGCTCCATCGCCATCGCCCTCGCGATCGCCACCCGCTGCTTCATGCCGCCCGACAGCGTGTGCGGGAACGTGTCGGCAAAACCCGACAGCCGGACCTTCTCGAGGTAGTGGCGGGCCCGCTCGTGGGCCTCGCGCGCAGGCAGCCGCCCGCTCGCAGTGAGCGCAAACGTGATGTTCTGAACGACGGTCTTCCACGGCAGCAGCTGATCAAACTCCTGGAAGACGACGACGCGATCGGGGCCTGGGCGGGTGACGGGCGCCTGGCTCAGGAGGATGCGTCCTTCGATTGGAGACACGAACCCGGCCACGGCCTTCAGGATGGTGGACTTCCCGCACCCGGATGGGCCGAGGATCACGAAGCGGTCGCTCTGATCGACGCTGAAGCTCACGCCGCGCGTGGCCGTCACCACGCGATCGGTGGTGCGGTACTGCAGCGTGACATTCGAGACCTCGAGAAGCGGCATCAGCTCCCGGGTGCCGCGTGAATCTCCGGAAAGAACACGTCCTTCCAGCTGGCGGGGCGTCGCGTGATCGAGCCGATCTCGTGCATGAAGTCGGCGTACTTGCTGACGTTTTCGGGGGTCGTCGTGAACTTCACGGCCGGGTCCTTGAGCATCGCCGCGGTCTCGTCGAGCGAGAAGCCGCTGTCGGGCGTGGACGCCATCAGAATCTCCGCCGCCGCACGCGGGTCAGAGGCGATGCGCGCGTTCGCCTCCTCGAGCGCCTTGAGCACGGCCTTGTAGATCTCCGGGTTCTCGTTCCTGAACTTCTTCGTCGTGGACAACATCGTGAACGTCGTCGAGCCGCCCATTACGTCGTCGCTCGTCATGATGGTCCTGATCTTCGGGTCGCGACGCTCGCGCTGATGAAACGGAGGCGAAGCGAAATGCGCCGAGATGCCAGTTGCGCCGGAGAGCAGCGCGACCACTGCATCGGGGTGGGTCATGGACACGGTGTACTTGTCGAATCGGGTCGCTTGATCTGCGCCGTATTTCCGCGCTGCGTACATCTGCATCACGAGCGCCGGAATAGACACCTTGATCGCCGTGACCGCGATCTTGTCGCCCTCTCGAAGGTCATCCACGCTCTTCAGGTGCGCGGCGTGGGTATTCAGATACATGGGCAGCGACGTCATCGCCGCGACACCAGCCACCCCGATCGAGTCTCGAGTGCGGTCCCAGAGGGTCAGCATCGCAGGTGGGCCCGCGGCGGCGTAATCCGCGGCCCCCGAGAGCAGGGCGTCGTTGACGACGGACGGGCCGCCGAGATCGACCCAGCGCACGGTGAGATCGGCGATGCCTGCCTCGGTTGCGTACTTCTCGATCAGCCGGTGCTTCTCCATGACGAGAAGCGGGAGGAAACCAACCCCACCCGCACCACGGGGAATCCGGATCTCGTTGGCGGCGCGGCCGCCACACGCCACAGCGACAGCACACAGCGCGGTCGCAACAATCGCTCGGATCGTTCGAGACGTTCGAATCGTTCGGGTCGTGACGTTCATGCGCGTTGTGGAACCGGAACGGTCGCATTCACGAGCGTGCTGATGTCGTCCAGCTCCGCGATGCGCCAGCAGCGATCGAGCACCGCGTTTGCGGTGTCCGGTGGCAGAGCGCGGGCCGCACACATGCGGAACTTCTCGCTCAGCTGCTCGTCCGACAGCGGTCGATGGACGTTGCCAAGTGACTGTTCGATGGACCAGGTGAGTCGCCGGCCGTCGCTGAGCTCGACCTCCACCCGGGCCTGATCCTCGGTCAGCGATACATCGCCCGTGGCGGTGGTGCACTCACGCACGCGCTTGATCGCGGGATCGTTCACCGCGGCATCGGTGTATTCGTCCAGACCGGCGCGGCCACGGACGAGACCGATCGCGGCGCCATGGTAGACGGAGAACTTGCCCTGAAGTCCGCGCGTGATGTTCTGCTGATTGCACAGGTCGAGCACGAGCGGCGCAACGCGTAGCCGTACAGCCGTAATGTCCGCCGCCTGCAGCTTGTGCGCACGATGCAGCTCGATGCACGCCTCGATCGTCGGGTGATTGACGATGCCGCACGGGTACGGCTTGTACGTGTTCCGCCGCAGGTTGAAGTCGGTGCCGAGCGCGACGGTGACCTTCGACAGGTCGTACTTCGCCGACTGCACCGCCGCGAAGCCGCGCGGTCCCTCGATGCCACGCTCTCCTGCCGTAAAGCCGTTCTCCGCCAGAATCGCCGACGCGTAACCGTTCTGCGCCGCGCGACCAGGATGAAACGCCTTGCCCATCGACCCGAACATCTCGCGCAGTCCGGCGGCCTGCGTCCCGGCCAGGCCCAGCGCCCAGACCATCTGCTGCTCGGACAATCCGCGCAGGCGGCCGATGGCCGCCGCGGCGCCAAAGATGCCCGCCGTGCCGGTGATGTGCCAGCCGATGTCGTAGTGGGACGGATAGACCGCGTTGCCGACGCGCGACTCCGCCTCGAACCCCAGCACGAACGCGTTGACGAAATCGCGGCCAGTCACGCGATTGGCGCTTGCGTAGGCAAACATCGCCGACGCAACCGGTGACGTCGGATGGATGTAGTTCTGCGGTGTCGTGTCGTCGAAGTCGTCCACGTGCGAGCTGATGCCGTTCATCAGCGACGCGTGCAACGGGTCGAGCCGCTCGACGCGCCCCAGAATTGCCGCCGCCGGCTTGCCGGCAAACGGTGTCATCGCGCGGATCGCAATGTCCACAGCCGGATCGACGCTCCCGCCGAGCGCCACCGCCAGGAAGTTCACCAGCGAGCGCGCGGCCTCGTGCCGCACGTCAGCCGGGATATCGTCGTAGCGCCCGTTCACGATGTAGGACGCGAGGGTTTTCGTTTCAGCCATGTGGTTACATTTTCCGCATCAGCGGCATCGTCCATTCGACGATCGCGCTCGCGTCGTCCTGTTGCTCCAGCCGATCGATTTCGTCGGCCAGGCGGTTGCGTTCCGACCGCGAGAGGACGCCGCTCGCGTTCTCGTCGAACTTCGCCCGGATCTGCTCGCCGCTCATCGGATTCTCCGGCGAACCGAGATTATGTTCCTGCGTCTCCTCGATCACGCGGCCGTCGTGCAGCGTGATCCGAACGGCGCCTTTGAACCGGCCCGGCCCGGGGTATTCAGGATCGACAAAATAGCGCACACGCTGTGCCAGCTCCAGGATCGCGGGATTGGAGAGGTTCCGCTCGGAATAGGCGGTCTTGCCAAGCCTTCCCTCGTGCAGCGCCTCCGCAATCGTGTACTGCAGGCTGATTCGAGCGTGGGAGTCCGACGAAGGCGCGAGCTTCTCGGCAATCGGCTCGCAGACGATCGACACGTTGAACTCGGCGACCGGGCACTCGATGTGAGCGACGTCTCCGGGCGCAATGTGGTGCTGCTCCCGCGCGCGCAGCAGCGCGTCCACATAAGGATGCAGCACGTGAGCAGCCGGATACGGCTTGAACGACGCATTGCGGCTTTCCCACCTCGAACCAAGGTTGCCGGTCACGCGACTGAAGTCCCTCCTGGTCTCCGGATGCTGCAGGTGCGACGCAAAGAGCCCGAAGCGACCTTCGAGCACCGTCGGCGGACCGGTGACGCCCGCATGGGCCAGCGTTGCCGCCGAGATGCCACTCTGGGCCGCAAATCCCGAGTGCAGAAACTTCGACTGCGTACCATCAACCCAGCACTCGAGGAGTCCCGCCGCAACGCTGCCGCAGATGCCGGCGCCGCGCGCCATCGTTGATGCGTCGCTGCCGAGCAGCTTGCCCGCGAGGTAGGTGATTCCGAACGGCGCGAACAGACCC
Organism: Vicinamibacterales bacterium; assembly: GCA_035537775.1. Classification (GTDB taxonomy): domain Bacteria; phylum Acidobacteriota; class Vicinamibacteria; order Vicinamibacterales; family UBA2999; genus Gp6-AA40. The sequence goes on from DATLLQ010000137.1 coordinate 5,177, forward strand.
GTGGGATGAAAGCCGCGCCGGTGAAATTGACCGGGCGCCACGACGCCGACCCTGGACGAAATCTCGTTGGCCAGGGCAATCGCCACGATGACGTCGCGCCCCGAGAAATGCCGCCCTTCGGAGAGCGCCAGCGCGGCAGCCACCGCCGGACTGCTCATGTGCACGATCGATTCGTTGTGGGTGTCGTCGAATTCGAGCGCCTGGGCGAATGCCGCGTTCGCAAAGGCAGCCATCGCGGGGGCAATGCGTTCACCGCTTCCCCAGATGCGCGAGGACCCCTGCGGCGACAGCGCAACGGCCGCGGCGCGGGTCGAGCGGCCGAACGGGGTCTCGGATCCCGCCAACGCCAGGCCGACGACGTCGAGTACCCGCAGCCTGGTGGCTGCGACGACATCGTCTGGCAGGTCGTCGAAGCCGAGCTTGCTTACCCATTCCGCCAGCTCCAGGGCCAGCGGAGTCTCGAAAGTGGTCAGCGCGTCTCCTTAGGCCTGGGCCTTTGGCCTTGGGCCTTCGATCGACGAGCATTATGGCGCATGAGCATGTACCGATGCGCGGTCCTGGACGACTACCAGCACGTCGCTCTGAGCTCCGCCGACTGGACTCGTCTGAGTGGCCGCGTGGATATTCGCGTGTTGAACGAGCGCATGACCGACGAGGTTGCGCTGGCTGCCAGAATCGGCGACTGCGAGATGGTCGTCATCATGCGCGAGCGCACACCGTTCACGAGATCGCTCTTTGCGCGGCTGCCGAACCTGAAGCTGCTCGTGACGAGCGGCATGCGCAACGCGTCGATCGACCTTACCGCGGCGCGCGAGCATGGGGTGACCGTGTGCGGCACGGCGAGCCGATCGGAGCCGCCTGCTGAACTCGCGTGGGCGCTGATCCTCGGACTCGCCCGCCACGTCACAAGGGAATCGGCAACGCTGCGTCTGAACGGGCCGTGGCAGAGCACCATCGGGGACGATCTGTACGGCCGGACGCTCGGCCTGCTGGGACTCGGAAACATCGGCAGCCGGATGGCTCGCGTCGGGGCGGCGTTCGACATGCGCGTGCTGGCGTGGAGCCAGAACCTGACGGAAGAACGCGCCCGGAACGCGGGGGCGCAACTCGCTGAGTCAAAGGAAGCGCTTCTCGAGGAAAGCGACTTCGTGTCGATCCATCTCGTGCTGAGCGATCGCACCCGCGGCCTCCTGCGCGCGGACGATCTGCGACGCATGAAACCGACCGCATATCTGATCAACACATCACGTGCGCCGATCGTCGATCACGATGCGCTCGTTCACGCACTGCGCGAGCGATGGATTGCGGGAGCCGGCCTCGACGTATTCGAGAAAGAGCCGCCTCCTGCCGATGACCCGTTGCCCTCGATGCCGAACGTGCTGGCCACTCCTCACCTGGGATACGTCTCGAAACGGAGCTACGGGACCTACTACGGCGAGGCGGTTGAAGACATCGAAGCCTTTCTTGCCGGTTCACCGATCCGCACGCTGAGTCCGCCACGCTGAGAACGCCTGAGGGGTGCGTGAGCGCGCGTGAGATTCGCTGAAATCGCCTGAATGCGCCGGTTTCGGAGCAAATTCATCATTTCCGGGTGCTAGGATTCGACTCGTAGGAGGCCCCAATGGAAGCGTTGGTCTTCTTCGGGATCGTCGTATTGGGCGCTGTGGTGATTGCGCCCGTGCTCGCGTTCATCGCGTTCAGCAGAACCGGACGGCACGAGCGAACGATCGAAGGACTGCAGCGCGCGCTCGATGTGGCGAACGATCGCATCGCCAGCCTCGAGAAAGCCGTCACGCAACTGCGGAAGCCGGCACCCGCGCCGCCGGCAACGGCTGATGCGGCGCGCACCAGTGAGGCTGAAGCGGTCACACCTGCGCCAGTCATGCCGCCGGTGCCCTCCGTCGTCGAGCACGCGCCGCTGGCGGCAGCCGTCTCGCCTGAGGCCGCGGAGGAAGCGGTCACACCGCCACCGGCTACACCGCCGACTGCGCCGCCGCCCATGACGCCGCGAACGGAGACAGAGGACCAGGCCGAACACCGGCCCCTGCTGGAGCCTGTCGTGTCGGTGCCGAATCCTCTGTTTGCCTGGATCGTCGGCGGCAATCCGCTCGCCAAGCTCGGCGTGCTGCTCCTCTTCTTTGGGCTCGCCTACCTCCTGAAGTTCGCGGCCGACCGCGGCTTTCTGTCGATTCAGCTGCGCCTCAGCGGTGCGGCCGTCATTGCGCTCGGGCTGCTCGTCGTGGGATGGCGGATGCGCGAGCGGCGACCGGCATACGCCCTCACGCTTCAGGGCGGCGCGATTGGCGCCCTGTACCTCACGAGCTTTGCGGCATTCCGCATCTACTCACTGCTGCCGCAGGGTCTGGTCTTCTCGCTGCTCGTCGTGATCTGCGCCGCCAGCGTGGCCCTCGCCGTACTGCAGCGGGCGCAGAGCCTCGCGCTGCTCGCAAGCCTCGGCGGGTATCTGGCGCCGATCCTCCTCTCCACGGGAGCGGGTAATCAGGTTGCGCTCTTCACCTACTACGCGATCCTGTCCACGGGCATCCTGGCGATCAGCGTCTGGCAGGCGTGGCGCCCGCTCAATCTCATCGGGTTCGCCTTCACGTTCGGCGTCGGCACGCTGTGGGGCGTCAACAACTACGACCCGGTGTTTTACGGCAGCAGCCAGTTCTTCCTGGCGCTCAATCTCGTGATCTACGGCGTGCTCGCGGTCCTGACGGCGCTTCGTCACAGCCGCACAGCCGCCGATCTCTACATCGACGGAACACTCGCGTTCGGCACGCCACTCCTCGGCTTCGGACTGCAGGTCGGGCTGACGCAGCACTGGGAGTACGGACCGGCCCTCTCCGCGCTTGCGTTCGGAGCTGTCTACCTGCCGCTGGCCTACCTCACCCAGAAGCGCTGGCCGGAACACGCACGTCCGTTGACGATGGTCTTTCTGGCGCTCGGGGGAGGATTCACGACACTCGCCATTCCGCTGGCGCTCTCGGCACGCTGGACGGCGGTGGCATGGGCACTCGAAGGGCTGGGGATTCTCTGGGTCGGCCGGAGTCAACGACGCAGAGGAACGGCTGCCGCTGGAACGGCAGTTCTCGTACTGGCGGCGGGGTCCGCGTGGCGCGCGTGGGCAGATGGGATGGACACGCCGACGTTCCTGATGGTGATGGCGACGATTGCGCTCACCTGGCACGCGGCGGCGTGGCTCTGGCGGGACGAGACCGAAGATGCCTCGCCTTCAAACGGTCTGTCGTTACTGCTCCTGGGAGGAGGAGTCATCGCCTGGCTTGTGCTCCTCGTCGGCGGGAGCGAACGGCTCACGGCGACCGATCAGCATGGGCTCGCCGCGTTCCTGATAACGATGACCGCCACCGCGCTGCTCTGGGCGGCCATCGGCCAACGTCTTACCTGGAAGGCACTCGAAGCCTGCGCGGTTCTGTTGTGGCCCGCGACGGCATTTGGCCTGTTCGCCGCCCTCTTCTCATGGGAGCATCCCTTCGCGACGCTGTGGCTCACCGTGGCGTTCGTCTTCTCGCTCGTGGCAGGCCGCTGGCTGCTGCGCTCGACGCGCGGATCGACCGGCACCTGGACTGCGGCTCTTCATGCCACCCACTGGTGGCTCGTGTTCGGCGTGGCCGCGTCAGACATCTGGTACCGCGTCAACAGAATGGGATGGGGGTCCGATGAATGGGTGCAAGCCACCCTTCTCGCGACATGCGCCGCGTTCGTGCTGGTGTTCGCGATCCTCCACCGCCGGCGGTACTGGCCGTTCGAGCAGCATCCGCGTGCGCACTGGATCGCCGGCCTGCTGCCGGCGCTGATGGCCGGCGGTGTCCTGCTCGTCGTCAACAATCTGCTCGACGGACGAATGCCCGGCTGGCCCTATATTCCGATCCTCAACCCGATCGAGGAGGCGGCCGCGTTCGCTCTTCTCATGAGCGTGTACTGGCGCCGGCGTATCGTGGCCTTCGAACCTTCGGCCGGGCCGGTGATTGCGATCGGGTGCTGGGCACTCGTCATCTGGTGGGGGAACGGCCTGCTGCTGCGGACTCTTGCGTCAGTGGGCGGTGTGTCCTGGACGCCACAAGCGCTCTGGGCTTCGGCGTTCATCCAGACGTCCATCGCCATCGCGTGGACGATCGCTGCGCTCGTCTGCATGGCGCTCGCGGCGCGGACCGGACGCCGACCGGCCTGGTTCGTCGGCGCGTTTGCACTGGGCGTTGTCGTGGTCAAGCTGTTCCTCGTCGACAGCGCGCGGACCGGCGGCCTCGCCCGTGCGATTGCGTTCATCGGCGTGGCGCTGCTGATCCTCCTGATCGGATACCTGGCACCGCTCCCGCCGCGGGAGTCGCGCGCCGCAGAAGAGGTGACCTCATGACACGCCATGCCTGCGTTCTGTTCGCCTTATGTCTGGCAGGCTGCACGGCAGCGCCACCGCAAGGCGCCCCGCAGCCGCAGGACTATGCAAACGGCGTCGAGGTCTCGGTGGCGACGCAGGAGCCGTTCTTCGCGCTGCCGATGCCCGGGTTCGTCGCGCAAACGACCGCGTGGCCCGACCTTCGGGACGTGGCGATCTTCAACGGCGACGGGCAGCCGGTGCCGTTTGCGCGCGTCGAGGCACAGCCAGAGACGACCGAGCCGACTCGTGTGGCGCTGCGGTCGTTCCGGCTCGACACTCCCGGTGCCTCGGGCTCGCCAGGCATCACACTCGACACACAGGGTGACGATCTGAAGTTGCGTATCACGCCCACTGTGTTCCCGAATGGCAGGACGGAGTATCTGCTCGCGCTCACGGACTCTGCCGACGGTCCTGTCGAGCGGCTCGTCCTCTCATGGCCGGAGGAGTCGTCCAACTGGCGCCAGAGCGTGACCGTCTCGACCAGCGCCGACCTCTCGGACTGGCGCATCGCCGCCACCAATCGGCCGATCGTCGATCTGCGGGCGGGCGGCGAGCGGCTGCAGCACGGCGAGATCGTCTTCGATCCGCTGGCACCGCCGTACGGCCGCTACTGGCGCCTGCAGTTCGCGCCCGGATTCGTTCCGGCGCTCACCGGCGTCACGGCGCACATCAAGGCCGTGGAGTCCGAGCGCCCAGGCCTCATGCTCAGCACCTCCTCCGGCTTCACGCCAGATCGCTCGGCGATCTACACGCTGTCAGCGCCACAGCCCGTCTGGCGCGTGCGCATCACCCCGGCTGAACCCAATAGCGTGCTGCCCCTCGAGATCGAAGGACAGTCTCCCGACGGCGCCTGGCGTCCGCTGACAGGAACCGTCGCCTTTCGCCTGAACAGCCCGTCAGGAGAGCAGCTGTCGAGTCCCGTGATGCTCGGAGGCGCATTGGTGAAAGCGATTCGCCTCCGTCCGATCGGAACGTCCTTCGGCGCGCTTCCGAACGTTCAGCTCGAACGGCGGCTCGACGTGCTCGTCGTCAACGCGCGCGGGAGCGGTCCGTTCCTGCTCGCCTGGGGAAGCCGTTCGTCATCGGATCCGGCAATCGCAGTAGACACCCTGGTACCCTCGTGGAACCGGAAAAGCCTCGCCGCAATGCCGCAGGGTGTCCTCGGGCAGAGTCAGGCTCTCGGCGGACCTTCGCGATTGACGGCCCTCTCTCCCGCCGAACGCACCGCGCAGTGGCAGACGACGCTCGTGTGGGTGCTGCTCGTGGGCGGCGCGGGGGCGTTGGGTCTGCTGGCGTGGAGGGTGTGGAAAGAGCAGGAGCTGACTGTGAGCCCGGATTGATAGGATCTCGCCGGTGAAGGCCTATCTCCTGTCTCTGCCGGAGCGTCTCGTGCGATCCGTGTTCGGGCTCGGGGCGGGCATCGCGCGCGAAGTCGGGGAAGTCGTGCTGCCCGATCGCGTGAAGCAGACGCAGCTCTACCAGAATATGGTGGACACCACGCTGCGCTTTCTGATCGAGCAGGTGGGGCAGGTTGACGGCGTCTACAAGGCCGACGCGCCGCTGCCGGAGGACTTTCTCAAGCGGCGCACCGCGGGCAACGCCATCGAGGCGCTCGGGGTGGTGGCCTTCCGCGCGTCGCCTGTCTGGGTGCTGGCGGCGCTCGCCGACGTCTGCGGCATGGGCCGGCAGCTGATCCCCGAGATTTCCGAAGCGCTCAAGGCGCAGGGGCTGCTCGACCGCGAGACGCAGTTTTCGAGCGTCGATGAAATGCTCGACGGACTCGAGCGGACATCGTCCCGGCTCGCGGGCACGATCAACGCTCCCCCACTCGATGTGGCCCAACTGCGCGAGCAGTGGCAGGCGCTCCGGCAGGACGCGAGCCGCCTTCAGCCCCAGTCGCTGCCGTCGCCGGCCGTCGTCGGCGATCTCTGGCGTCAGCTGCAGTCGGAAGCGGAGCGGCAGCAGCTCTCAATCTTCGAGACCTCGTCGATGATGGCCGTCTCCGCGATCAAGGCAGTTCCCGACGGCGCCCGCTGGCTCACGGCATCGGCCGTGGTCGGCGCGACCCGCACCGGCGAACTCGTTGCCGGGGCGCTGCTCGATCATTACCGGACGACGCTCGACGAGATCCGGGAGGTCGGCTACGCCACGTACGCCGCGCGCCAGCTTGGTCCGTATGTCCGCGCGGCGGTGGGACAGTTCTCTCCCGAGCGGGTGACGTTGACGGAGCGCCTCCTGGCGAAACGAGGCTGGGCCTCCGCCCCGCCGCAGAAATAGATTCCTTCGGGCTGTCGTTGCTGGAATCGAAACCGATACCCTTGGTGACGGACTTCATGGCGAAGGTGTCATCGCGACGCAATACGCGACTCACGTTCAGCCGCGAAGGGCCGCCGCTGAAGCA
>DATLLQ010000138.1:0-5596 GCA_035537775.1 Vicinamibacterales bacterium
CGTGAAGCGAAATTCCTCTTTGCCGGCGATCTGATCCAGCGGCAGACGCAGGGGCTCGACGGTGACGCCGCCTACACCGTTGCCGCGAACGGAACGATCTCCCGCGCGGGTGCCGCCGCCGCACGCGATCGCCGCATCGAGATGCTGCACCATCCGGTCACCATCATGCGGGCCGTGCTTGATTCGGAAGTGACCATGTCCAACCTCCAGGCGAAAGCGGGTGAGCGGCTCGTGGACATCACGCTGCCGGGAGGTGATGCGGTCACGCTCGGTATCGACGCCGCCACTCATCTGCCCACACGCGTCGTCTCGAAGGTCGACAACGCAAACATGGGCGACGTGGCGATCGAGACGCGCTTCGCCGACTACGAAGACGCCGGCGGTCTCAAGCTGCCCCGCCGATTGACCACGAAGATGGACCAGTACCTCCAGTTCGATCTGCAGGTGTCGAAGAACGCGGTGGACGGCGACGTGTCGGACCTCGCGCTGCCGGCGGACATCAAGCAGGCGGCGGTGCCCGCTCCGCCGCCGGTCGTCGTGACGGCCCAGCCGGTGGCGAAAGGCATCTGGTGGCTCGCCGGCTCCGGCAACCACCGCAGCGTCGTCTTCGAGTTCGACGACCACCTGGTGCTGTTCGAGGCGCCGCTCAACGAGGCGCGGACGAAAGCGGTGATCGACAAGGCACGAACGCTGAGCCCGAAGCCGCTGACGAAGGTCATCGTCTCGCACCATCACTTCGATCATTCCGGCGGGCTTCGCGCGGCGATTGCCGAGGGGCTGACGATCGTCACGCACCGATCGAACGAGGGGTTCTTCAGGTCGCTGGTGGCGCGGCAGCACACCATCGCGCCGGACGCGCTCGAGAAGAACCGGCGCCTGGTGTCGTTCGAGCTCGTCGACGATTCATTGACGCTGAAGGACAAGTCGATGGAGGTCCGGCTGTACTACCTGCTCGACAACCCGCGTGAGGGAACGAACATCTACGCGTATGTGCCGAGGGACCAGATGCTGGTGCAGGCGGATCTCTACGACGCGACGTGGCTGCGGCACTCGTGGGGCGAGAACGTGCTGCAGAACCTCGAGCGGCGCGGGTTGAAGGTCGAGCGCAGCGTGCCCGTGCACGGCGTGATCGAGCCGTTCACGCAGATGGTTGCGAACATCAAGTCCAAACCGCGCTGACGATTGCGTCGTCTTCACATCATGGCCTTCGCACCCTGGCCCGATAGGTTGGCGCGCCTGCCGATTCTGAGAACACGGCGAGCGCTCGAACAGGCACACGAGGCGCTGGAGGAGCAGCGGACCGAGATTGCCGGCCTTCGCGAGGATCTTCGACGCGCGCAGGGGCGCTCCGACATCGAGAAGGCAAAGCGTCGCGCGTTGGAGCGCCGCACGCGGCTGCGAAGGACACGGCAGCAGGGGCGTTTCCACACGCCGACCCACGGCGAGATATTCGGGGGGTGGAACGACGCGCAGTACGCCTTCGCCAACGTGGTCTCCTATCCGAAGTCCGGCCGCACGTGGTTCTCGACTCTGTACTTCCATTACACCCGTTTCTACTTCAACGAACCCGTCATCCGTGCGAAGAGCCTGTACACACCGGAACGGAATCGCGGGTTCCAGGAGATGCTTTCCCGGCGAGCCTGCGGCGGCGTGTTTCCGGTCTGCAGGTTCGCGCATCTCGGGTCCTCGCGTCTCAAGCCGTACGAACGGCAGCCGGCACCCTGGCCCGATCGGACTGACGCCACGCTGACGCATCCCACCGTCCTCATCGTTCGGGATCCACGAGACGTGGTGGTCAGTCATTACCATCACCTTCGAGCGCTCGACGGGTCCATTGAGCCGGACCTCATGCTCGAGGAGTTCATTCGAGGTGCCTGGGGCATCCGGCGGGTGGTGCGTTTCATGAACATGTGGGCCGAGCACGTGCGCGCGAACGACAGCCGCCTCGCGATCTGCTCGTTCGAGGAACTGCGCCGGGACGCAGCGGCGGCCTTCTCGGCGGCGATGACGTTCCTGGGAGCTCCCATCGACGCTGGAGCGCTGGCGAGCGCCGTCGAAGAATCGACGTTCGAGCGCCTCCAGGAGGAGGAGCGCTCGCAGCGGGTGGACCGGAAACTGTCTCTGGATCCTGACTCGTTCCGCTTCAGGCAGGGCACCGTCGGGGCGCACACGCACGAACTGTCAGCGAGCGATCGGGATTACCTGGACACGATCGTGGCGCGTCATCTGGATCCGGCGTTCCTGCCTTACCACCGCACGGCCGCCACGTGAAACCGGCTCACCAGGGCTTCTGCGTCTGGTTCACGGGCCTCAGTGCGTCCGGCAAGTCCACAACGGCTGCCCGTCTGGCGGAGCTGCTGGAGGCCGAGCAACGGGTCGTCACCGTGCTGGACGGCGATCGCATTCGAACGCACCTGTCAGAAGGGCTCGGCTTTTCTCGAGCGGATCGGGACACCAACATCCAGCGGATCGCGTTTGTCGCCTCGGAGATCGTCAGGCACGGCGGCGCGGTGATCTGTGCGGCGATCAGCCCCTATCGAGCCACGCGGGACGAATGCCGAACGCTGATTGGTCCTGAGCGCTTCGTCGAGGTGTACGTGAACACTCCACTTCAGGTCTGCGAAGCGCGCGATCCCAAGGGCCTGTACGCCCGAGCCAGACGCGGTGAGCTCACTGGCTTCACGGGCATCGACGATCCGTATGAGCCTCCGCTGGCTCCCGAGCTGACGCTGGATACGCTGGACTGCAGTCCGGACGCCAACTCCGGGCGGATTCTGCGGTACCTGCTGGGAAAAGGACTGCTCTCGACAGTCACCGCGCCCTTGTAGTGTCCGCCGTCCGAGGGATCGGATCGTCAATTCTTCGTGGCCTTCGATTTCTTCGTGCCCTTCGTGTTTACAATCGCGGCATGCGGAAGGCACTGCTGGCGCTGTTGTGTGTGACGGCCGGGCTGGGCACGGCCTCGTCCTCGTACGCCCAGATTCGAGAGACTGCGGTGACTGGCGGCCGTGTCTCCGGCGTAGTCACGAACGGCATCGCCGCCTTCAAGGGGATTCCCTTCGCGGCGCCGCCTGTTGGTGCGCTGCGCTGGAAGGCGCCGCAGCCGGTCACGGTGTGGACCGGTGTGAAGGCCGCGGACGCGTTTGCGGCGAGCTGCATTCAGGACACCGCGTTTCCGAAGCTCTTCGGCGCACCGGACGCGATCAGCGAGGACTGTCTCTATCTCAATGTCTGGACGCCGGCGAAGTCCGCCAGCGATCGGCTGCCGGTGATGGTCTGGATCTACGGCGGAGCATTCACTGGCGGCATGACGAGCATCCCCGCGTATGACGGCGCACCGCTCGCGGAGAAGGGCGTCGTCCTCGTGAGCATCAGCTACCGTCTCGGCGTGTTCGGTTTCCTCGCGCATCCCGAGCTCACCAAGGAGAGCGGCAAGGGCTCCGGCAATTACGGACTTCAGGATCAGATTGCCGGGCTGCGATGGGTGAAAGACAACATCGCGAGGTTCGGCGGCGATCCGAATCGCGTGACGATCTTCGGCGAGTCGGCCGGCGGCATCTCGGTGAGCATGCTGGCCGCGTCGCCCGCGGCGCGAGGGCTCTTCCATCGCGGCATCTCGGAGAGCGGCGGCAGCTTCGGCCCGGCGCGCACGTCGAACGAAGGCGGGGCCACCGTTCCGTCGCTGAAGGTGGCTGAGACGACCGGCCAGTCGTTCCTCACGCGGCTCGGCGCTGCTGATATCGCGACCGCGCGGCAAATGCCGGCAGCCGCCGTCTTCAAGGCCGTCGGGGGCGGGCTGCTCGGCACCGGCTTCTGGCCCGTGTTCGACGGCGATGTGCTCCCCGGCGATCAGTACCAGCTGTATCAGGCCAGGCGTTTCAACGACACGCCGATCCTGATCGGCACCAATTCCGACGAGGGCATCACCTTCGTCCAGGGTGCCGCGCAGCCGGCCGCATTCGAGGCATCGATCCGGGCGGCCTACGGCGCCCGTGCCGAGACGATCCTTGCGGCCTATCCGCACGCAACTGTCGCCGAGGCGACGCAGAGCGCGCGCAACATCTTCCGCGACGCAACGTTCGCCTGGCACACGTGGGCGTGGGCTGTGCTGCAGTCCAGGCACGGCAGCGGGAAGGCGTACGTCTATTACTTCGACCACCGGACGCCGCAGTCGCCGAACGGCGCGGGTCACGCCGCGGAGATTCCCTACGTGTTCCGCACGCTCGGAAAGTTTGCCGGCCCGGTCGGGCTGATCGGTCCGCCGCGGGTCGAAGATCTCGCGATGTCCGATCTGATGAGCAGCTACTTCGTGAACTTCGCAAAGAGTGGCGACCCGAACGGCGCCGGGTTGCCTCCCTGGCCGGCCTTCACCGAGTCCGCGCAGAACGTGATGCACTTCGACGCGAAGCCAGGTGCCCGCCCGGCGCCGAACATGACGCAGATCAAGGCGCTCGATGACTACTTCGCGTGGAGGAGGAGCGCGAAGTAGAGCAACGTTCGTGTTCACGTTCAATGTTCCACGTGACGCAGCGCTGATTTGCATCGCCGGCGGACTGCGATCGGCAGCAGTCAGCCTCGTCGGCGTCATCATCGCCATCGATCTCGCCAGTCGCGGACTCTCCCCAAGCCGGATCGGCCTCGTCATCGGCGTCGGCATCGCCTCGAGCGCGCTCGGGACCGTCGTCACCGCCTTCCGCGGTGACGCGTGGGGCCGCCGGCGGACGCTTCTGTGCATCGCGCTGCTCAGCGGCGGTGGCTACGTCGCGCTCGCGTTCGCCAGCACGCTTCCTCTCCTGGTGCTCGTGGCCGTCGTCGGGATGCTCAACGGCATGGGCCGCGATCGCGGTCCGGCCTCGGCGCTGGAGCAGTCGCTGCTGCCGTCGACCACGACCGATGATCGCCGCACCTGGGTGATGGCCTGGTACAACGCCGTCATCGACTCCGGGCATGCGCTCGGCGCGCTTGCCGCCGCGCTGCCGACGGTGTTCGCCCGGACGTTTGGCGTGAGCGCACTCGAGAGTCACGCCGTGACGTTCGTCGCATGCGGCGGGGCAGTCATAGCCTCGGCGATTCCGTATGCACTGCTTTCGACCTTCGCTGACGCTACGGTGGATGACCCTGCTAAGGCGGACGCAAGGGAAGATGCGTCCGCAACGGTCGCTCGTCAGCCGGTCATCGACGCACGGACGCGCGGCATCGTCCGCCGGATCTCCACGCTGTTCGCGATCGACAGCATCGGCGGCGGCTTCCTCAGCTCATCGCTCGTGGCGTACTGGTTCTTCGAACGGTACGGGACCTCGGAGGTGCAGCTGGCCTGGCTCTTCTTCGCCGCACGCCTGCTGAACGTCGTCTCGCACCTCGCGGCGGCGTGGATCGCGCGCCGGATCGGGCTGATCAACACGATGGTCGTCACCCATCTGCCATCGAGCGTCTTCATGATGCTCGCGCCGGCGGCACCGAGTGCCGGAATCGCCGCGGCGTTCTTCCTGGCGCGCGAGGCGCTCGTGGAGATGGATGTTCCGACCCGGCAGTCCTACGTGATGGCCGTCGTCCCGCCGTCGGCACGAACCTACGCGAGCGGGATCACGAACGTGAC
>DATLLQ010000139.1:0-3914 GCA_035537775.1 Vicinamibacterales bacterium
ATCGTCCGCGGCCGCGACAGATGCTGGCGGCTGTCCAGCAGACCCGCCATCGTGTGCGCGAGGAGCGCGCCGCCCATGATCGGGCCGGCCACCACTTCCGCCTGATCGACGATCGACGCCGGCAGCACGTCGATCAGATCCTGGGCGAACCGCCAGATCGTCGATGGATAGCGAAACAGCTGGTGAGGGTTGAGATAGAGACGCCCGTGATAGCCGTTGCCGAAATCGAAGTGCCCGTTGAGCATCAGCACTTCGTGCTTCTGCAGATCGGTGAGCGCGCGTTCCCGGATTTCCTCTCGACGGTTCATAGATTCTGGAGCCCTGCGGCCGCGTTGTTGAACACCGTTCTGCCGCCGACGATCGTTGCCGCGACGCCGCCGCGCAGCTCCCATCCATCGAACGGTGTGTTCTTCGAGCGCGAGCGGAACGACCGCGCGTCCACGCGAACCTTGAGATCGGGCGCGATGATCGTGATGTCGGCCGGCGCCCCCTCGGTCAGGCTGCCGCCAGGCACCTTCAGGATGCGTGCGGGGTTTGCCGACAGGAGCTCGACGATCCGCGGCAGTCGAATGAGACCGGTGTGCAGCAGGCGATCGAGCGTCAGCGACACGGCGGTCTCGAGTCCGACGATGCCGAAGGGTGCGCGGTCGAACTCGACCTGCTTTTCGTCGTAGTGATGGGGCGCGTGGTCGGTGGCGATGGCGTCCACCGTGCCGTCGACGAGCCCGGCGATCATCGCGTCGCGGTCGGCTGCTTCGCGGAGCGGCGGGTTCATCTTGGTGTTCGTGTCGTAGGCGATTGGTGCGCCGAGCGCTTCGTCTGTCAGTGTGAAATGGTGCGGCGCCACTTCGCACGTCACGTGGACGCCGGCTTCCTTGCCCTTGCGGACCGCACGAATCGAGGCACGTGCGCTCATGTGAGCGATGTGCAGCCGCGATCCCGTCAGCTCCGCCAGCAGCACCCCGCGCTCGACGCCGAGCGCCTCGGCGGCGCCGGGGATTCCGCGCAGGCCAAGCGACGAGGCGTGAAACCCCTCGTGCGCGACGCCATCCCCCTTCAGCGTCGGGTCCTCGCAATGCTCGATGAGCGGCATGTCGAACATTCCGGCGTACTCGAGTGCCCGGCGCATGAGCAGCGCCGTCGCCACCGGATGCCCGTCGTCGCTGATCGCCACGCAGCCGGCCTCCCTCAGCTCGGCGATGTCGGCGAGGAGCTCGCCCTTCGAGCCCTTCGACACGGCGCCGATGGGATAGACGCGGGCGAGGTTGCTCTCCGCCGCTTTCGTCAGGATCAGCGTCGTGACGTTCGCGTTGTCGTTCACCGGCGTCGTGTTCGGCATGCAGGCCACGGCGGTGAACCCGCCGGCCACCGCCGACGCTGTGCCGGTGGCCACCGTTTCCTTGTGCTCCTGCCCCGGCTCGCGCAGGTGCACGTGCATGTCGATGAACCCCGGGCAGATGACGAGCCCGGATGGAATGTCGACGACAGTCGCGCCGTCCGCGGGAAGATCGCGGCCGATATGAGCGATGCGGCGGCCGTCGATGAGCACGTCACAGGGGCCGTCAATGCCGCTGCGCGGGTCGACCACGCGGCCACCCTTAAGCAGCTTCTTCATGGTCCACTCCGCCGGCGAGGAGATACAGCACGGCCATGCGCACGGCGACTCCGTTCGCGACCTGATCGAGGATGACTGAGTACGGCCCGTCCGCCACTTCCGAGGCGATCTCGACGCCGCGGTTCATCGGACCCGGGTGCATGATCATGACGTCCGGACGCGCGAGGCGAAGGCGGCTCTGCGTCATGCCGAAGACGCGGAAGTATTCGCGAAGCGACGGGAAGTAGGCGCCTTCCATTCGTTCAAGTTGAATCCTCAGTAGCATGATGACGTCGGCGTCGGCGATCGCTTCGTCAACGTTCGCCGTGGCGGTGACTCCGAAGTCACGCATGCCGGCCGGTATCAGTGTTGGCGGGCCAGACACCCAGACGTCGGCGCCCATCTTGGTGAGCAGCTGGATGTTGCTGCGCAGCACGCGGCTGTGCAGCAGGTCGCCGATGATCGCGACCTTCAGGCCCGAGAGCCGGCCCTTGCGCTCCCGGATCGTGAACGCGTCGAGCAGCGCCTGCGTCGGATGTTCGTGCGTGCCATCGCCGGCGTTGATGATGCCCGACCGGCAGATGCGCGAGAGCAGATGTCCGGCGCCGGACGAGTGGTGGCGCAGGACGATCATGTCCGGCGACATCGCCTCGAGGTTCAGCGCCGTGTCTGCCAGGGTTTCGCCCTTCACCACGCTCGACGTGCCGATCGCGATGTTCAGCGTGTCGGCGCTCAGGCGTTTCTCGGCAATCTCGAAGGACGTTCGTGTGCGCGTGCTCGGCTCGAAGAACAGGTTGACCACCGTCTTGCCGCGCAGGGCAGGCACTTTCTTGATCGGCCGGGTGCCGACTTCCTTCATCGCCTCCGCCGTATCGAGCACGAGCGTGATTTCAGCCGCGGTCAGGTCGGCGATCCCCAGCAGGTCCTTGCTGCGCAGTGCGGTGAGAGGCGGGGTATCGGTATCGGTCACGCTCATCACGCACCTCCCTCCAGCACGACTTCGTCCACGCCGTCGATTTCCTGCAGCCGCACCTGCACGCTCTGCTCGAGCGACGTCGGGAGATTCTTGCCGACGTAGTCAGCCTTGATGGGCAGCTCGCGGTGCCCTCGATCCACCAGCACGATCAGCTGAATCGCCTTCGGGCGGCCGAAGTCGATCAGCGCGTCGAGCGCGGCCCTCGTCGTACGGCCCGTATAGAGCACGTCATCGACGAGCAGGATCTTGCGGTTGTCGATTGAGAACTGGATTTCCGTGCGGCGCACGAGCGGCTGAGGCCCGACCGCATGCCGCATCAGATCGTCCCGATACAGCGTGATGTCGAGCGCGCCGGTTGGAATCTCGTCGCCGGTAATCTCGCGCAGCGCACGCGCCACGCGCCTGGCAATCGGGACACCTCGCGTACGCACGCCAACGAGCGCGAGGTCTTCAACGCCTTTGTTGCGTTCGACGATTTCGTGGGCGATTCGAGTGAGGGTGCGGCCGATGCGGTCCGCATCCATAACAACGGTAGGTGGCATGTTCACCCTTTGCGGCCTCACAGGACCGCGGTTAAAGAGTTGATTGGATTATACCAGCTCGTCCGTAGAAGGGTGCAATGATTGCCGTATGCAGACGATCCGACTCGTCCTCTCCGTCGCGTTCATTGGAGCCTTTGCTCTTGTCGCCTCCGCACAGTCGCAGCCCCAGTCTGATGAGGCTGAGCGCATCACGAAAGCCGGCGTCGTGCTCGACGAGATCATGGCTGCGCGCGACAGCTCGATCCCGACAAGCATACTGAGCACGGCGGAAGCGATCGTGGTCTTTCCGTCGACGCTCAAGGGCGCGTTCATCGTCGGCGCGCAGCGCGGCAGAGGCATCATCAGCGTGCGCGATCGGGCGAAGGGCGGCTGGTCCAACCCGGCGTTCCTCACAATCACGGGCGGGAGTGTCGGGCTGCAGATCGGCGGCCAGGAGCTGGACATCGTGCTGGTGGTCAGGAATCGCCGCGGCATAGAGAACCTGCTGAAGAATCAGTTCGAGGTCGGCGGCGAAGCGTCCGCCGCGGCGGGCCCCGTCGGCCGCGACACCTCGGCGTCAACGGACATCCAGATGCGTGCGGAGATGTTGAGCTATTCGCGGTCGCGCGGCCTGTTTGCCGGCGTCAGTCTCAGAGGCGCGTCAATCCGGCAGGATCAGGACGCCAACCAGAAATTCTGGGGCAGCCGGTTCACCACGCGCGATGTGGTGCTCGACGGGAAGGCGGTGGCGCCACAGTCCGCCGATGCCGTCAGCGCCTGGCTGCAGGCGCTCGCGAAGTACACGCCGGCAAAGTAGGTCCAA